>NZ_KB895850.1:0-80777 GCF_000374985.1 Micromonospora sp. CNB394
AGATCGGCAAGCCCACGCTCAGCGAACTCCGACCGCCACGCTCGCACCGTCATCCGGGTCACCCCAGCCAGGGCCCCGATCTCGGCGTTGGCCATCCCGTCCGCGGCGTGCAGCAGCACCCGCGCCCGCTGCACCAGCCGATGCTCGGCCGTACGCGACTTGGCAAGAGACTCCAGCAGTTCCCGCTGGCCGGGTTCGAGCATCAGTGGTGCAGCAGCGCGTGTCACGTCCGAAGTCTACTAAAACGGCTAGCTATTTGCGAGACAGAACACTAGCAGCTACGCCCCTCACATCCGAACTCGGCCCCGGGGTGTCGAGCGGAGAGGGCGGTGCCGGCAGCTTCGACGCGCACTCTTGGGTATCACGGTGTTTCCAGATACACCGTGTATATTGAGTTCGGCATCGAGGCCGAGTCACGGTCGGATCGGGCACGTCGGTGACCCGGTTTGTCGGTCGTGGCTGGCTCCACGCACCCGTCTGAGTGGTGGCCCCTGAGTGGGCAGCGCGAAGCGGGTGTCATTCGCTTGCCGGGCGGACGGCAGCAGCCCGGCCAGCAGCCGGCGCGGCATGTGTGGCGGTCATCAACGGACGTCCTAGGGAGCCTGGGCATGTTTGCTAAGTGGGGAAGGCTCGTAGTGCGCCGAGCCTGGTGGGTCATCGGGGGATGGCTGACGGCCGCGGCGCTCATCATTGGGTTGCTACCCAGCCTCGCCGACATCACCAGCGCCGACCAGGGGAGCTTTCTGCCGGCCGAGTACGAGTCGGTAGAGGCCGCACACCTGTCCGCTGCCGCGTTCGGTCAGAAGACGGGGTCGACTGCCGTTGTCGTCGTACAACGCACCGATCATGCCCCGTTGACCGAAGCCGACGAGGGACAGGTGGCCGCGCTCGCGTCCGCCCTCGCGATGGCGAACGTCGCCCACACCGGTACCGCGAGCACCGGGCCAGAGGCGATCGCGCCCAACCGGTCGGTCCAGCTCATCAACGTGCCTATCACAGCGGAGTCGCAGGACAGCGAGAGCCAGCTGAAGGCGGTCACGGGTATCCGCAATGTGATCGGGGCCAGGCTGTCCGGCACCGGCCTGTCGGCGGGCGTGGCCGGCACCGCCGCGCAGGCCCTGGACAACGACAAGACGTTCAAGCGTGCGCTGGCCGCGGTCGGCATCGCGACCTTCTTGTTGATCATCGCGCTGATTCTCGTCATTTTCCGTAGTCCGATCGCGGCAGTGCTGCCGATCATCGTCATCGGCGCGGTCATGGAGGTGTCCTCGAGGCTGGTCGCCCTGACCGGGAAGATCTTTGACTTCAACGTCGACCAGAGCGTGCAGACACTGCTGCTGATCGTGCTGTACGGAATCGGGACGGACTACCTGCTGTTCCTGCTGTTCCGCTACCGGGAACGGCTCCGTGCGGGCGAGGACAGGAGGACCGCGATGGTCAACGCGGTGGAACGCATCGGTGAGGTGATCACATCCGCCGCGGCGGCGGTGATCGTCGCGTTCCTGGTGCTGGTTCTGGCCCAGTTCGGGGTTTTCAACTCGCTCGGGCTGGCACTGGCGATCGCCGTGTTCGTCATGCTTGTCACCGCCCTCACGCTGATTCCGGCTGTGGTCAGCCTCATCGGCCCGATGGTGTTCTGGCCGTCGAAAACGTGGCGTCGCCCGCCGAGGGGTCTGTTTCCGCGCATCGGCGCCGCGGTCGGCCGCAGACCGCTGCCGGCCGCCGTGTGCTCGGCGCTGATCCTCCTCGCGCTGGCGGCCGGAGTGGTCAACTTCAAGGCGGATTACGACTTCACGGCCGGATTCCCCAGCAGCACCGAATCCGCCCAGGCGGCGAAGGACCTGGAGCGGGGCTTCCCGCCGGGCGCCCTGAACCCGACCCAGGCATATCTCCGTAGCACGAACGGCGCCGAGTTGACGCCGAGCCAACTGACGGAGTTCCGAACCGCTTCCGCCGAGCTCGCCGGGGTTGGTGAAGTGCTGCCTCCGGTCAAGGCCCCGAACGGTAGCGTTGCCCGGTACGCCGTCCTGCTCTCTGGTAACCCGGCGTCCAACGAGACGATCGCCCTCTTAAAGGACAGCCTTCGCCACCAGGGCCCGCGGCGCCCACCGCGTCGCGGGTACGGGCTCAGCCGCCGTTCCGGCGCACCGCGGTCACCGCCACGGTGGCGTAGGGCAGGCTGAAGCTGCCGCCCATCCGGTCGATCACGGCGCCGACCTCGTCGAGCACCCGGGCCAGGTCGTCCGGTGGGAGTTTGGCGAGCGAACCCTGCGTGGGGAGCAGTGTCAGCCACTCGTCCCGCGAGTACGTCCGTTCCCAGTCGAACCGCCACTGCTCGGGCTCGTCGAAGCACCCGGTCCGCCGGATCCCGTCGGCGATCGTGTCGAACATCGGCTGGTAGAGGTCCATCGCGCTCCGTCGCCGGCCGGCGGCGTCGAACGGTGACCCAGGCGCCGACCGCCGGTATGCCGGCGCGGAACGGGTCGTCCAGCCCGGAAGCGCCATGCCGGCGGCGTCCGCCAGTTCGTGCGGGGTCAGGGAGGCGTGGTGGAACGGCGCGAGCAGGCCACCGGGCCGCAACGCGCGGGCGGCCTGCGTCGCGCCGGCTATCGGGTCCACCCAGTGCCAGGCCGTCCCGGCGACGACCGCGTCGAACATCCGGCCTGCCGGCTCCCAGGTCTCGAACTTCCCGACCTCGACCGGGACACCGGTGCTGCGCGCGTGATCCGCCATTGGCCCGTCGGGATCGACGCCGAGCACCGTGCACCCGGCTGCCTGGAACTGCCGGGCCTCGATCCCGCTGCCGCAGCCGACGTCGAGGACGTCGCGGCCGGGCGCGGCCTCGACGATCCGCCTGACGAGCTTGTCCGGGTACGTGGGCCGGGACCGGTCGTAGAGAGCCGCGCCTCCGTCGAAGTAGGTCGTGACCGGGGGGGACGGATTTCCTTCTTGCGACAATGCAGACATAGCACCACAGTACAATGAATATGCGCGAATGTAATGACTTGCGTCGATGCTACCCCGGCTTTTCACGGGGGTAGGCGACGTAGGCGAAGGCCGAGCTGTCCGGCGCCCAGCCGGGGCTGTTCAGCGTGCCCTGACCGCCGAGGACGCGGGCCACGGTGACGGCCGAGGACCAGTCGTTCACCGGAACCACCCGCACCTCGACCCGGACGTTCGAGGGATGACCCTCCGTGCCCGGAGCGAACGCCAGGTAGGCCGCCCACCGACCGTCGGGCGAAAGGTGCGGAAACCAGTTGACGTTGTCGTCGAACGTCAGTCGTTCCAGTCCGCCGCCGTCGGGGCGCATGCGCGCGATCTGGGCGTGGCCGTCGAACAGCTCGGTGTTGAAGTAGATCCACTCACCGTCCGGCGAGTACTCGCACCCGTCGGAGTGCCCCGGCCCGGTGGTCAGCCGGCGGTAGTCGCCGCCGTCGACCGACATCGTGAAGACGTCCCCCCGGGCCCGCCCGGGTCCCGGTTCCAGCCCGACGAACGCGAGCCGGTCGCCGCGCGGGTGCACGCCGTGCAGGTAGTGGTGCACCCCGGCTCCGGCGCCGCGCGTGATGAGCGTGGCCGCCCCGCCGCGCACCGGTGCCCGGTATATCTGCCGGTCGTACCCGGACAGGTAGATGTGGTCGCCGTCCGGGTCGAGGGCGTGGTCGTTGTTGAGCTGCGGGACCCCGGTGACGTCGATCCGGTTCAACCGCGCCGCCGGGGACAGGTCCAGCTGCCACAGCAGGCCGTCACCATTGAGGAGCAGCGCGTCCCCGGCGGCCACCCAGTTGGGCGCCTCCAGCCGGCAGCGGGTCGTCTCGAACCGCAGGACGGGGTCCGCGCCGGTGGGTGCGGCGGTCCAGACCTCGCACTTCTGCCCCGGCAACAGCTTCCGCATCTCCACTCACGTCTCCTCTGATCGTCGGGCTCCGGCCTACCCGCGGGCGATCACCGTCGCGGTTCTCCTCGTCGCGGCCCGGGCGGCGCCGGCCACCACGTCGTCGGGGCTCAGCAGGCGGGGATTGTTCTCCGCCCGGCCGGAGGCGAGCGAGTTTCGCCAGTCGCAGTGCGGCATCCGGAAGTCCCGCAGGCCGTGCATCACGAGCAGGCGGTCGACGAGGTCCTCCAGCGGCGTGCCGGCGGCGTCGACGCAGATCCGCTGGAGGTCGTCGACGAGCTGCCGCACAGCGGCCGCACCGTCTGGATGGCGGGTGTCGGCCTCCGTCGCGGCCGCGTTGAAGCCGATCAGCCACCGTAGGTGCAGCCCGACCGCGGTCCCGTGGACGATGCCGTGCCGCGCGGTGAGCGCGTAGGACAGCGCGTGGGCCGCGGTGGTGCGCGAGGTGTTGATCGCCGCGCCCGCGAGCGCGGCGCCCCGGGCCAGCTCGGTCCGCAGCCCGGGATCCGCGAAGCGGCCACCGCTCGTCACGGCGGCGATGACCGGGGCGAGCGTCTCGACCGCCCGCACCGCCAGGGCCCGGGAGGCGGGCGTGGCCGCGACCGCCCACGCCGACTCAACCGCCTGCGCCAGCGCGTCCAGGGCACTCGCCGCCGCCATCGGCACCGGCACCGTCGTCGCGAGGTCCGGATCGATCAGGACGTGGTCGGCCCGGGCGCTCGGGTGGTCGAGGGAGAGCTTGCGGTAGCCGAGGTAGACAGTGGCGAAGCTCGTCAGTTCACTGCCGGAGCCAGCGATCGTCGGCACCTGGACCAGCAGCGTGCTTCGGTCCGCCGGCACGGTGCCGGGATCGAGCAGGTAGCCCTCCGGGTCCCCGTCGCAGTTGGCCAGCACCGCGACGCACTTGGCGACGTCCATCGCGCTGCCACCGCCGATGCCCACCACCGCGTCGGGACGGTGGTCCCGGGCCAGCGCGACCGCCTCGCGCACCTGGGCGAGGACCGGATTCGGGCGGACGCCCGCGTAGCAGCGGACGTCCGCGTCGAGACGGTCGACGGTCGCCGCGGCAGCGCCCTCCGCACTCTGTCTTGGCCGGCTCGCGGAGCGTGTCGGCCTGCCCTCGGTCGTCGGTGAGCTGATGACCGGCGTCATCCTCGGTCCCTCGTTGCTGGGCTGGGCGGTGCCCGGGCTGGCCGGATGGCTGCTGCCGCCCGATCCGACCCAGGCACACCTGCTCGACGCGGTGAGCCAACTCGGCCTTCTGTTGCTGGTCGGTGTCGCCGGCGCCCACCTGGATCTGAAGGTCATCGGAAGACGCGGCCAGACCATCGCCTGGCTGGGGCTGACCACGCTGTCGATACCGCTGACACTCGGTCTCCTCGTGGGTTACCTGCTGCCAGGTTCGATGCTGATGGACGGGGTCGACCGACTGACGATGGCCCTGTTCCTCGGCGTGGCCATGAGTGTCACCGCCATCCCCGTGATCGCCAAGACGCTGAGCGACATGAAGCTGCTGCACCGCGACGTCGGTCAACTCACGCTCGCGGTGGCCGCCGTGGATGACGCGGTCGCCTGGCTCCTGCTGTCGGTGGTCTCTACCATGGCGGTGACGGGGTTGGTGTGGGGCCAGGTCGCGCTCTCCGTCCTGTACCTGATGGGATTCGTGGTCTTCGCCGCCGTTCTGGGGCGACCGCTGGTCCGGGGCGCCATGCGACTCGCGAACCGATCGGCCGAACCGGGCGTCTCGTCGGCCACCGCCGCCGTACTGGTCATCCTCTCCGCGGCGGCCAGCCACGCGCTGGGACTGGAGGCCGTGCTCGGCGCGTTCCTCGCCGGGGTGCTGATCGGAGCGCCGGGTGCCGGAGATCCGGTCCGGCTGGCTCCGCTGCGTACCGTGGTGCTGGCGGTCCTCGCACCGATCTTCCTGGCGAGTGCCGGACTGAAGATCGACCTGACCGCGCTGGCCGAGCCGGTGGTGCTGCTCGCCGGCCTGGCCATCCTCGCGGTCGCGATCCTCGGCAAGGTCGCCGGTGCCTATCTGGGCGCCCGGATCAGCCGGCTGGGCCACTGGGAGGGCCTTGCGCTGGGCGCGGGTCTGAACGCGCGCGGCGCGGTGGAGATCGTGGTCGCGATGGTCGGCCTGCGGCTGGGGCTGTTGAACACGGCGATGTACACCATCATCGTGCTGGTCGGCCTGTCCACATCGATCATGGCGCCGCCGACGCTGCGCTGGACGATGCGCCGGGTGGAACTGAAGACCACGGAGCGGCTGCGGGAGGCCGAACTCGCCGGCTGGACCGGGGTGTCCCCGACTCGCCAGCGTGAGGAGCCCGAGTGAGCGACGCGTCGACCCCAGAGACCGTGATCAGGACGACCGGCCTGGTCAAGACCTTCGGTGCGACCCGGGCCCTGGACGGGGTGGACCTTGAGGTACCAGCCGGTTCGGTACTCGGGCTGCTCGGACACAACGGGGCGGGGAAGACCACCCTGATCCACGTTCTCGCCACCTTGACCCCGCCGACCGCGGGTACCGCCGAGGTGGCGGGCTACGACGTGGTGCGCCAACCGGTCGAGGTACGCCGCCGGATCGGCGTTACGGGACAGTTCGCCACCGTGGACGAGCAGCTCACCGGGACGGCCAACCTGGTCCTGGTGGCGCGGCTGCTCGGCGCGAGCGCCCGCCAGGCCAGGAGCCGGGCCGGGCAGTTGATCGAGGTGTTCGGGCTGACCGGCGCCGCTGGCCGGGCGGTCCGTACCTACTCCGGCGGAATGCGGCGTCGGCTCGACCTGGCTATCGCGTTGATCGCCCGGCCCGCACTGCTCTTCTTGGACGAGCCGACGACCGGGCTGGACCCGGTGAGCCGCATGGCTCTCTGGGACATGGTCAGGGATCTCGTAGTGGAGGGGACCAGCGTCCTGCTCACCACGCAGTACCTGGACGAGGCCGACCGGCTGGCCGACCGGATCGTGGTGCTCGAGTCGGGCCGGACGGTGGCCTCGGGAACGGCGGCCGACCTCAAGGCCACCACCGGTCGGCGTTCCATCCACGTCACGCTGGCCGGCGAGACACCGACCGCGCCGGTACTGGAGGGGCTCCGTCGGGGCGGGTTCGAGCCAGCGCTGGACGCGTCGGGGCGGATGGTCATCGTCCCGGCGGACGGCTTCGCCGACCTCGCCGCGATCGTCGGGGTGTTGACCGTGGAGGGTGTCGCCGTGTCCCGCCTCGACCTCACCGAACCGACGCTCGACGACGTGTATCTCGCCCTGACCCGGCCTGCGGCGACCGGTGACGCGGTACCGACCGGGCGGCGCTGAGCCGGCCCGATCGCCCCGCCCCGCCCCAGCCGCTACGGGGCCGTTGAGGAGGACCAGGATGAGGACTCTTGCTCGCTCGGGTGACGCGGCCGAGGTCGGGGCGGATCCCGCCTCGTGGCGCGGCACCGGCGCGTTCACCCAGTTGCGGGTGTTGACCGCACGTCAACTCGCGGTGGTGTATGGCGACCGGCGCATCGCCCTGTTCACCGTCCTGCAACCGATCATCATGTTGATGCTCTTCAGCCAGGTCTTCGGGAGCATGGCGGACCCGGCGAGCTTCCCCGGGGGCGTCCGCTACGTCGACTACCTGATCCCGGCGCTGCTCGTGACCACTGGTATCGGCTCGGCCCAGGGGGCGGGGCTGGGGCTGGTCCGGGAGATGGAGTCCGGGATGGTGGCCCGGTTCAGGTTCCTGCCGGTCAGTCCGCCCCTGGTTCTCGTTGCCCGCTCGCTCACGGACCTGGTCCGGGTGCTGGGCCAGTTGCTGACTCTGCTGGCGTGCGGGTGGGTGGTGCTGCGGTTCGAGCCGACCGGCGGTCTGGCCGGCCTGGGTGCCGCGGTCGTGCTGGCACTGCTCATGTCCTGGTCGCTGATGTGGGTCTTCATCGCCCTGGCGACCTGGCTGCGCAGCATCGAGGTGCTGTCCAGCGTCGGGTTTCTGGTGACCTTCCCCCTGATGTTCGCCTCCAGCGCCTTCGTGCCCCTGGATGCGTTGCCAGGCTGGCTGCAACTGGTCGCCGCATTCAACCCGGTCACCTACGCCGTCGAGGCCGCCCGTCACCTCGCGCTCGGCTGGAGCGCTGGGGGGACCGTGCTAGCTGCGCTCGCCACCAGTCTGGGGCTCGCAGTCTGCGCTGCTCTCGTCGCCGTGCGCGGGTACCGCAGACCGCCGAACGAGCGGCGCGGTGGATGATGCCACCGCCTCGGCCCGTCGGCGTCGCCGGGTGAACACCACGAGCGCGAGGACGACCAGGACCACCAGGATCACCGTGCCGGTGTTGCCGATGACCGTCTCGATGCGTTCCACGGAGGCGCCGGCCAGCGCGCCGGCGAACACGTAGAGTGCCGACCACATGTAGGCCCCGGCCAGCGACGCGGGAAGGAAACGCGGATAGGGCACCTTGGCCATCCCGGCGGTGGCCGGGGTGAGTGTGCGGACGATGGGCAGCAGACGGGTCAGGAACACCGCCCACGCGCCGTAGCGTTGCAGCGCCTCCATCGCACGGTCCCAGTTCGCGGGGCTGATCAGGCGGCCGGGATAGATGTCGCGCAGGCGTTGGCCGTATCGGCGGCCGAGGAGGTAGCCGATGTGGTCGCCAGCGGAGTTCGCCACGCCCACGACCAGGAAGAGGGAGACGAGGGCGACCGGGCTGTCCATCGCGGCTCCCAGCACCAGTACGACGGTCTCCCCGGGGACGACGATTCCGACGCCCAGCCCCGACTCGGCGGTGCTGAACGCGGCGGCGGCCAGGAGTACCACCGGCGTCGGAAGGTCGGACAGGGTGTCCAGGACGCCGTTGATCCACGACACAGACTTACCTCCAGGTTGATCAATCCACAGGGCGCCGTCACGTATCGTGCTCAAGCATGAGCGTATCATCACGGGTAGTTTCGGGCAGTCCTCGGATGAAAAGGGCTCTAAGCCCTTTTCATCCTTGACACATCGTTTGTCCTGTGTGGGCGATCCCCGGCCGATGCTGCCTGGGGCGCCCCCGACCCGGTCGGGCTGCCTTCGTGCAGGACCGTGTCGGCACGGTGTGCCGGCGGTGGTCCGGCGCCGGACGGCGCCGGACCACCCTCGTGCAGGTTGGTCAGTCCGTGCAGCAGAGGCTCGGCAGTGAGTCGCTCGTCCACACCGGACAGGTCAGCCCGCAGGACGCCGCGGCGTGCGCGCCTGGGGCGGTCACCTCGAGCTCGGGCAGTTGTTGCAGGAGGTTGATGTCGGTGTCCATGTCGGCTCCTCTGATCGATCGTCGCGTGGAGGGTGGGGGACCGGTATCGACCCATCGGTGGACCGGGTTCGCCCCCGCGGTGCGGGTCGTGGCGGTCGCCGCCGGTGGCCCCCGGGGCCGGGCGCGGACCGGATCGGTCAGCCGCACCGGCGGGTCAGGCCGCATGCCGCATTGCGTCCGTCGGGCCCGGATCGTCGACCATCCACTGTCGCGACGACCGGTACCGCAATCGGAGCAGGAAGCCGAGGAAGCCGCTCATCCCTGTGCCGTACTCGCAGCCGAAGCCGGTCATGGTTTCGTCCGGCAGCACCAGCCGGCCGTTGATGCTGGCGCCGCGCAGATATCCGATCCACGCCAGTTCCTCGGCCCAACGTCGGAGCGACGGGTTGCCCGTGGCGTCGGCGAGGTCCAGCAGGAACTCGCCGTTGCCGGCGAGCCCGTGGCACTGCACAGGTGCCGGATGCCAACGCCGCCGGTACACGGCGGTGGCGGCGTCGAGTGCCACGTCCAGGAAGGACCGTTCGCCGGTAGCCTGCCAGAGCCGTACCAGCAAGGTGCCGATTCCGGAACCGCCGCTACACCAGTGCTCCATCGGGTCGATCGGGTCGTCCACGGTCGAGGGCCACAGCGCGGCCCCGTTCTCCGACACCCGGCGGGTCAGCAGGTGCCGTCCGGTCCGTACGGCCAGCTCGGTCCAGTCCGACCGCCCCGCGTACCTGCCGGCCACCAGCAGGAAGTAGGCGATCCCGGCGCTGCCATGCGCGAAGCCGAGGTGGGTGACTCCGGCCAGCCGCGAGTCGAAGGTTGCCGGGATGGACCAGCGGGGACCGCCGTCGTCGTACGTGACTCTGTGTGCCAACTCGTCGGCGCAGGCCCGTACCCGATCGGCGAACCCGTCGTCGCCGGTTCGCCGCCAGAAGTGGAGACTGGTGAGGCCGGCGCCGGCCAACCCGTGCGCGATGTCGGGGTTTTCCCAGCTCGTCGGGACCTGCCGAGCCAGATTGACGGCCCGGTCGGCGAGCTTCTCGTCGGCCAGCGCATCGGCCGCATCGAGCAACGCCCAAGCGAGTCCGGTCCGAGTGGTACACACGGATCCGGGCGGCGTTGAACGGGCCGCCGGCATCGACGAGGTCTGCCAGCCCCTTGCCGCCCCTCCGTCTCTTGTCGGGCTGACGGCAGGGCGGAGGGCACGAAGGTCTCCTCGGGGCCGGGGGAAGGGGGACCCGGCGAGGAGGGCAGACCAACTTCGGGCTAAACAGACCTCTCTCGAGCCACTCTCGCCGGCGGTCGTGGTCGGGGCGCAGGCCGTTCGAGGGCCAGCCCGTGGGCGGCAGGTGTTTCCCGAGCGACCCCGGCCACAACCTCGGAGATCATGGCTGCAGACCCTGGTCTCCGCTGCCGATTCAACAAGTTGGAGACCTCTCTGTTGCCAACGCCTTGACACAGAGAGGTGCCGTTAGCGAGACAGCCCCCAACGGGGCGCAGCAGGAGATGCCGCTGAGTGACAGGGCGACGGACAGGATGTCAGCGCCGCTCTTGACCACCCGGCGTAACGAGGACGGTAACGGACCGCTCTTCCCGGTAAGGGAGTGGTCGGCATGCACCGGCAGGAGGCATCACAACCGGATCCTGTTCTGTCCTGGTATGCGGACGTATCGAGCTGTTCCGACATGGCGTGACAAAATCGTTGTCAAACTGGGGGTCAAGGGGTCGTCGGTTCGAATCCAGATGACCTGATTAAGGGTCGGGGGCTGGCCCAAACTTCTGGCCAGCCCCCGACGGTGTACTGGACGGATCCCCGTTGACTGTCGGGACCCGTACAGTCCGGATGGGGATCGTCAACCGATCGGGATGGCGCCAACAACACGCAACCCGAGATGGGTATCGGTTCGTGTCGATCCTCGGACACCAATTTGCAGCATCCATGCTGTGTTTCGCGTACTGGTGGTCAAGCACGCTTGACCACGTAAATCCCAGCGCGGCGACTCCCCCGATCGACCCTGTCTCGATCGGGGGCGGTTGTCGTGGCTGATCGTTCTGTGGTTCCTGTCATCCCGCCGGTCGGTGATGCTGGCCGACCGGGGGCAGGCGTCCCGTCGCCCCCGTGGTGGAGCGCCTCGCCGTCCGCCGTTGCCGCTGCCGGTGTTGCCGTCGCCACGCGGCGGCACGATGGTGTACGGCCTGGCTGCCATCGACAACAGCGGCAGGGTCGCCGACCGCACGCTCATCCGCGCCCTCGGCTGGGTGCCGGGCACGCGCCTGCACATCCGCGAGGGCGCCGGAGTCATCGTCGTCCGGCTGGACCGGCAGGGCGTCTTCACCGTCAGCGGCCAAGGCCATCTGCGTCTGCCGGCGGCCGTCCGACACTGGTGCGGGCTCACCGCCGGCGACCGCGTGTTCCTGGCCGCCAACCCCGCTGACGGCCTGCTCGTGGTGCACCCTCCTGCCGCCCTGGACGCGATGGTCGTCGCGGCGCACGCCGAGGCGTTGGGGGGGGTGGTCAGGCATGAGCGACACCACCGTGGGTCGGGCGGAGCTGGATGCCGTGCGGCTGCTGCTGGCGCGGATGGGCATCTCTCCGGCCGACCTCGTCGAGGCGGTGTCGGACCGTCCACCGGCGCCGACGTTCGCCGAGTACGTGCCGGTGGTATCGGCGGCGGTCAGCGACGGTACCCGGCGCGCGTACGGCTCGTACTGGAAACGGATCCTGGAGCAGTGGGGACAGCGTCGGCTCAACGAGCCGACGCCGTCGGAGATCGAGCAGCTCGCCGAGTACACCAAGACGCACGTCGTGGCCCGGCGCAACGCTCGCGGCGGACGCAGCGCCGCGGAGCACCTGATCGCCGCGCTGCGGTGCCTGTACAAGCGGGCGGTTGCTGACGGGTACGTCAGCGCGGCGGACAATCCGGCGCTCAAGGTAGCCAAGCCGCGGCGCCTGCCCAGCACCAGACGAGCCGTTGCCGACAGCAGGCTGGCGGAGATCAACGCCGTCGCTGCCAGCACGGGCGACGACCCCGCGCTGGACAGCCTGCTTCTGCGGCTGCACACCGAAACGGCGTGCCGCCGGGGCGGTGCGCTGGCTCTGCGGCCGGTCGACCTGGACCCGGACCAGTGCCTGATCCTGCTACGGGAAGGGCGACACGGTGCGGTGGCACCCGGTGTCACCGACGCTGATGAGGCATCTGCAGCAGCATGCCGAGGAGCGCCAGGCGACCGGAACGGGGCAGCTGCTGCGTTACCGCAACGGGCAGCCGATCACCTACCGGCGCTACGACCACCTGTGGGTGCGCATCGGTGAGCACCTGCCGTGGTGTACGGGCAACAGATCAGCACCCACTGGCTGCGGCACACGACGCTGACGTGGGTCGAGCGGAACTTCGGCTACGCCGTGGCACGCGCGTACGCCGGGCACTCCGAGAGCGGTAGCGATGCTGGCACCACCATTACGTATGTCCGGGCGAGTCTTCAGGAGGTCGCCGTCGCTCTGGCGGCACTGACCAACGAGCTCCGTCCGAGCGTTGGCGGGGGCGATCCGGGCCGCGGACCCATCGAGCTTCGAGCGTGGTTCGAGCGCCATTGCCGAGGCTGTCTGCGTCGCCGGGCGGCAACCCCGGCGGCCGTCGTCCGTGCACGTCCGGCGAAGGGAACGCACCGGTGATGAATCGCTCAGTCCGCCCGCCGACTCCAGGCCCGGTCGCCCTGCCCCGGGTCGAGCGGATCGCCCCGGGAGCCCGCTCATGAGCCGCCGCGTGGTCATCACCGGTATCGGCGTCCGCGCTCCCGGTGGGCGCGGCACCAAGGAGTTCTGGGATCTGCTCTCCTCGGGCCGTACGGCCACCCGCACCATCTCGTACTTCGACGCCTCCCCGTTCCGGTCCCGGGTCGCGGGCGAGTGCGACTTCGACCCGGAACTGGAAGGGCTCAGTCCCCGCCAGATCCGTCGCATGGACCGGGCCAGTCAGTTCGCCGTGGTCTGTGCGCGGGAGGCCGTGGAGGACAGCGGTCTCGACCTGGCGGCGACCGACCCGCACCGGATCGGGGTCAGCCTGGGCAGTGCCGTCGCCGCGGCGACCAGCCTGGAGCGGGAGTACCTGGTGCTCTCCGACAGCGGGCGCCGGTGGCTGGTCGATCAGGACTATCTGTCGCCCCACATGTTCGACTACCTCATTCCCAGCGTGATGCCGGCGGAGGTGGCCTGGACGGTCGGCGCCGAGGGGCCGGTCACCATGGTCTCGGACGGCTGCACCTCCGGTCTCGACGCGGTCAGCTACGCCAGTGACCTGATCCGAGAGGGCACGCTCGACGTGGCGCTCACCGGCGCGGCCGACACGCCGATCACCCCGATCGTGGTGGCCTGCTTCGACGCGATCAAGGCCACCACGACGCACAACGACGAGCCCGAGCAGGCGTCCCGGCCGTTCGACGGCACCCGCAACGGGTTCGTCCTCGCCGAGGGGGCGGCGATGTTCGTGGTGGAGGAGTACGAGCACGCGCGACGTCGCGGCGCGCACGTCTACGCCGAGATCACCGGCTACGCCACCCGCTGCAACGCGTACCACATGACCGGGTTGAAGCGCGACGGCCGGGAGATGGCCGAGGCGATCCGGTCGGCGCTCGACGATTCCCGGGTGGACCCGACGGCGGTGGACTACGTCAACGCCCACGGCTCGGGCACCCAGCAGAACGACCGGCACGAGACCGCGGCGTTCAAGCGCAGCCTCGGCGACCACGCGTACCGGGTGCCGGTCAGCTCCATCAAGTCCATGGTGGGTCACTCGCTGGGGGCGATCGGCTCGATCGAGATCGCCGCCTGCGCGCTGGCGATCGAGCACGGCGTGGTGCCACCCACCGCCAATCTGCGGACACCCGACCCGGAGTGCGACCTCGACTACGTGCCGATCACCGCCCGGGAGCAGCGGCTGGACACCGTCCTTAGCGTCGGCAGCGGCTTCGGCGGCTTCCAGAGCGCGATGGTGCTGCGGTCGGTGGGGGCGGCGGCATGAGCGAGCCCGTCTACGTCACCGGTATCGGGGTGGTGGCCCCGAACGGCCTCGGTGTCAAGGAGTTCTGGTCTTCCACGTTGGAGGGCCGCAGCGGCATCGCGCCGCTGACCCGGTTCGACTCCACCGGTTACCCGGCGCGCCTCGCCGGGCAGATCCTCGACTTCGACGCGGCCGAGCACCTGCCGAACCGGCTGCTACCGCAGACCGACGTGTCCACCCGGCTGGCCCTCGTCGCCGCCGACTGGGCGCTGCGGGATGCGGCCGTCAACCAGGCCGCGATGACCGACTACGACATGGGCGTGATCACCTCGAACGCCTCGGGTGGCTTCCAGTTCACCCACGGCGAGTTCCGCAAGCTGTGGTCCCAGGGGCCGCAGTTCGTCAGCGTCTACGAGTCGTTCGCCTGGTTCTACGCGGTCAACACCGGCCAAATCTCCATCCGGCACGGGATGCGCGGGCCGGGCGCGGTGCTGGTCGCCGAGCAGGCGGGTGGCCTGGACGCCCTCGGGCACGCCCGGCGTACCGCCCGGCGTGGCACGGCCCTGGTGGTCAGCGGCGGCGTCGACTCCTCCTTCGATCCGTGGGGCTGGCTGTCGCACCTGTCCAGCGGCCGGGTCAGCGCGGTGGGCGACCGGGACCGGGCGTACCTGCCCTTCGACACGGCCGCCAGCGGCTACCTGCCGGGGGAGGGCGGCGCGATCCTGGTCGTCGAGCGCGCCGACGCCGTCGCCCGGCGGCGGGCGCCGCAGGTGTACGGGGAGATCGCCGGATACGCCGCCACCTTCGACCCGCCCGAGGGCAGCGACCGGCCGCCCGGGTTGCGGCGGGCCGTGGAACTCGCGCTCGACGACGCCCGCCTGCGACCCGGGGACGTCGACGTGGTGTTCGCCGACGCGTCGGGGGTGCCCGAACTGGACCGGGCCGAGGCCGATGCGTTCCGGGAGATCTTCGGCCCGAATGGGGTGCCCGTCACCGCGCCGAAGACGCTGACCGGTCGGCTCTACTCCGGCGGGGGACCGCTGGACGTCGTCGCCGCCCTGCTTTCGATCCGCGACGGGGTGGTCCCGCCGACCTGGCACACGGCCGACGTACCGGCCGACCATGGCATCGACCTGGTGCTCGGGGAGCCCCGGAACCGTTCGGTCTCCGTCGCCCTGGTCCTGGCCCGGGGCCGCTGGGGCTTCAACGCGGCGATGGTCCTGCGGGCGGTCGCCGACGGCGCGGGCTCCGCCCGCGCCTGACCCGCACGTGCACGACGAGTGACACCGTGACCGATGAGGAGAAACCAATGTCCGTCATGACCCTCGACGACCTGCGCCGGATCCTGGTCGAATGCGCCGGCGAGGACGACTCGACCGCCGTCGCCGGCGACATCGCCGACGTCCCGTTCGAGGACCTCGGCTACGACTCGCTCGCTCTCATGGAGACGGCCGCGCGGATCGAACAGCGGTTCGGCGTGCGCCTCCCGGACGACGAGGTTCTGGATCTGGCCACGCCGGGTGCCGTGCTCGACGCGGTGAACAAGGCGGCCGCCGGCGTCTGAGCTGCCGCGGATCGGCCGCCGGTCGGTCCACTCACCCCACTGATGGAACGGGAGTTGCCCAACCATGAGCGGTCCGCAGACATACACCACCGAGCACACCGCTGTCGTCCCCGGCCCCCCCGACCTCGCCTACGAGCTGGTGGCCGACGTCCGTCGCTGGCCGGCGGTGTTCGGGCCGACCGTGTACGTGGAGCACCTCGGCCATCAGGGGCGGCAGGAGCGGTTCCAGCTCTGGGCGCTGGTCAACGGGGAGGTGAAGACGTGGACGTCGCGCCGGGTGCTGGAGCCCGACGCGGGCCGGATCCGGTTCGAGCAGGAACGCAGTCAGCCACCGGTGGCGTCGATGGGCGGTGAGTGGCTGTTCCGGCCGCTGCCCGACGAGCGGACGGAGGTGGTGCTGCGACACCACTTCACCGGGGTCGACGATGATCCCGAGGCGGTCGCGTGGATACGTGCGGCCCTGCACCGCAACAGCCCCGCTGAGCTGGGGGCGCTGACCCGGATCGCCGAACTGGGTGAGCCGATCGAGGACGTGGTGTTCTCGTTCGAGGACACCGTTGAGATCCCGGGCGCGGTCTCCGACGCCTACGAGTTCGTCGACCGGGCGGATCGCTGGGCGGAGCGGCTGCCCCACGTGCGGCGGGCGGCGCTGACCGAGGAGGTGCCCGGCGTCCAGACCCTCGAGATGGAGACGGTCACGGCGGAGGGAGCCGCGCACACCACCCGCTCGGTCCGGGTGTGCCGGGCACCGGAGCTGGTCGCCTACAAGCAGCTGGTGCCCCCGAAGCTGTTGCTCGGGCACAGCGGCACCTGGTCGTTCACTGAGCGGTCCGGCAACGCCGTGGTGACCGCCCGGCACACCGTGGCGATGAACCCGCACGCCGTGGCCGAAACGCTCGCCGCCGGGACCAGTCTGGCCGACGCGAGGGCGTACGTCCGCTCGGCGCTGGGCGGCAACAGCGGCGTCACCCTCGCCCGGGCCGGCGAGTTCGCCGCAGCCCGCAGAGCGGGGCGGACGACCGGAGCCTCCGCCCGGTGAGCGCCTCGTCCCGGACGGTCCGCCCGCCGGCGTCGGCGGCCCGGCTGGTGGAGGTCGCCGACGGCGTTCACGCCTACACCCAGCCCAATGGTGGGTGGTGTCTCAACAACGCGGGGATCCTGGTCGGCGGCGACGGGGTGCTGGTGGTGGACACGGTGGCCACCGAGGCGCGGGCGGTACGGCTGCGGGAGACCGTCGACCGACTCGGCACCGGCCCCGGCCGCATCCTGGTCAACACCCACCACCACGGGGACCACACGTTCGGCAACTTCGCCTTCGGCCCCACCACGACGATCGTCGCCCACGAGCAGGCCCGAACGGAGATGGCGGCCACCGGCACGGCCCTGACCGGCCTTTGGCCGGACGTGGCCTGGGGTGACGTCCGGGTCGTCCTGCCCCACCTCACGTTCCGGGAGGCCGTCACGGTGCACCTGGGCGACCGGCGGGTGGAACTCATCCACGTGGGTCCGGCGCACACCACCAACGATGTCGTCGCCTGGTTGCCCGAGGAGCGGTTGCTGTTCGCCGGTGACGTGGTGCTGGCCGGATGCACGCCCTTCAACCTGATGGGGTCGATCGCGGGGGCGCTCCGGGCGGTGGCGCGGCTGCGCCGGCTCGAGCCGGTGACGGTGGTCTGCGGGCACGGCCCGGTCGCCGGGCCGGAGGTGTTCGACCGGACCGAGGCGTACCTGCGCTGGATCCAGGAGGTGGCGGCCGCCGGGTTCGCCGCCGGGCTCACGGCGTTGGAGGTGGCCCGGGACACCGGTCCGGGGGAGTTCGCCGATCTGCTCGACCCCGAGCGGATGGTGGGAAACCTGCACCGGGCGTACGACGAACTGCGCGGCGGCGAACCCGGCCGTCCCCTGGACGTCTCATCCGTTTTCGCGGAAATGGTGGATTTCAACGGTGGGCGGCTCCCGGACTGCTGGGCCTGATCAGGCGCATCGCGAGGGTGGTGGGAACGGGCTCCGTTCCCACCACCCTCGCAGTCATTCGTTCATCGTGCCCCCGTTTCGGCGGAAAATGTTTCACGCCGATGAATTTGCGAACACGATGACCGGTGCGACGTCCGGGTGCGGACGAAAATAAGAGCGACCGGCAATAGGTCCAAGATCCGGAAATGCGGGTACCTGCTTGTTACTCCGGGGTCACGTCCACCCAGACACCTGCCTATTACCGGTCGCTCTAACTGCAACTTCTGTCGGATAGTGTGATGCGTCGACCAGGTGGTGCCCCTCAAAGTTACGTTTCCCCAGCTCAGCGGCCATTGCACGCCGGGAGTGGCCTATCTCACTGCCTTTCGGGTCGGTGGGTGGCCGAGTATGCTCGGCCAGGGCTTCAATTAGTGCCCGGCAACAACGGATCGTCCGTAGTCTGATAGTCCGCCGTCATTGTGTAGAGCGGTTGATGCAACTGCTCGGGGGCGTCGGAGCCAACGGTTGGCTATCTGCTCAGACGCGACGGATGTCCGCATGAACCGTCAGTGAACAACGGGTCAGTTCGGGGGAACAGTGCGTTTCAAACTGCTCGGTCCACTGGAAATCGTCGCAGACCGCGGAAAGGCCTGCACATTGAGCACACCGAAGGTGTGCCAGGTGCTGGCCCTGCTGCTCATCCGACCCAACGAGATCGTCAGCGTGAGCTCGCTCGTCGAGGAGTTGTGGGCGGACGCCCCGCCCCGCAGCGCGGTCACCACGCTGCAGACGTACGTCTACCACGCCCGCCGCATCTTCGCCCGACAGGAGCTGGTGCCCCAGGGCCGTACGCTGCTCGTCACCCGGCCGCCCGGCTACCTCATCGACGTCGCCGAGGACGAGGTCGACGCCGCGGTCTTCGTCCGGCTCACCAAGCAGGGGCGGAGCCTGCTCGACGACGGCCGGCTGGAGGAGGCGTCCCGGGTGCTGCGTGAGGCGCTCGACCTGTGGGGCGGCGCCGCGCTGGCGAACATCACCGCCGGCGCGGTCCTGCGGGGACAGATCACCCACCTCGAGGAACTCAAGATCAGGGCCATCGAGCTGCGGATGGAGGCCGAGCAGCGGCTCGGTCGCTACCGCGAGCTCATCCCGGAGCTGCGCGCCCTGGTCAGTGCGTACCCGCTCAACGAGTGGTTCCACGCCCAGCTCATCACCGCGCTCAACCGCTCCGGTCGGCGGGCCGAGGCGTTGCAGGCGTACCACGACCTGCGGCGCATCCTCGACGAGGAACTCGGGGTGCTGCCCACGCCGGAGATCCAGCAGATGCAGTTCGAGCTGCTCAACGTCGGGCAGTTGCCCGCACCGGGGCGGCGCCCCGGCGGGCCGGTCGGCGCCCGGGCCCACGTCCGGGTCGCCTCGTGACCCGGCGCGCACCTCGTCGGGGCTCGGGCCGAGCTGACGTCGAGTTGTCCTCGAGCACCTCCTGAGAACGTGACCGGCGATGCCAGCCGTCCGTGGTTCGAGGAGGCACAGAGGTGCGCGAACAGATGTCCAACCAGAGCGGTCTGCTGGAGGCTGCCGACCAGGTCGCCGATCTGGCCGGCAAGCGGGCCGGCGAGGCGGAAGCCGACCGGCAACTGCATCCCGAGGTGGTCCGGGCCGTCATCGAGGCCGGCTTCGCCCGCCACTTCGTACCGTCGCGGTGGGGTGGCATCGCGGGCACCTTCGCCGAGGTGACCCGCGGTGTCGCGGCGATCGGTGAGAGCTGCGCCTCCACCGCCTGGTACGCGTCGCTGACCGCGAGTCTCGGCCGGATGGCGGCGTATCTGCCCGCCTCCGGTCAGGAGGAGCTGTGGCGGAACGGCCCGGACCCACTGATCGTCGGCGCGCTGATGCCGCTCGGTGAGGCCAGGCCGGTGCCGGGAGGCTGGCGGGTGAGCGGGCGGTGGCCGTTCGTCAGCGCGGTGGAATATTCCGAGTGGGCCCTGGTCTGTGCCATGGCGCAGACCGACGGTCGGCCCGAGGCCCGGTTCTTCGCCGTCCCCCGCGACTCGTACACCACCGTGGACACCTGGTTCAACGTGGGGATGCGGGCGACCGGAAGCAACACTCTCGTGCTGGACGACGTCGTCGTGCCGGCGCGACGGTCCTTCACCCGGGAGGCGGTGGCGCAGGGTCGGGCCGCCGACGCGGACGCGCCCTGCCACCGGGTGCCGCTCAAGGCCGCCAACGGCCTGGCGTTCGCGGTGCCCGTGCTGGGGGCGGCCGACGGCGCACTCAAGCTCTGGACGTCGTGGATCGCCGAGAAGGTGCGGACCAGCCCGGCGAACGGCATCAGTGGCGGCCCGACGTACGACGGCACCCTGGCCCGCAGCGCCGGCGAGATCGACGCCGCCCGACTACTTCTCGACCGGGTCGCCGCGGTCGCCGACGGCGGCGCGGTCACCCCGTTGGAGGTCGCCCGCAACAGCCGCGACTGCGCACTCGCGGTCGACCTGCTGGTCTCCGCCGTGGACCGGCTCTTCCGTGCCGCCGGCACCCGGGCCCAGGCCGACGGTAACGGCCTGCAGCGGGCCTGGCGGGACGTCAACGCCGCCGCCAGCCACGTCGTGCTCCAGTTCGAACCCGCCGCCGCGGCGTACGCCGCACAGGCCCGGCACCGGGCCTGACTCCGCACACCCGTCCGAGGAGGGACGTACCATGGTCGACACCGACCGGCCCGAGGCCGGCTTCATCGCCATCGTCACGCTGCGCACTGACGGTCCGGAGACCCAGCGCCAGCTTCTCGACCTCCTGGTCCGCGACGTCGAGGCGTGGGTCCGCCACTGCCCCGGGTTCATCTCGGCCAACTACCACTTCAGCGTCGACGGCACCCGGCTCGTCAACTACGCGCAGTGGACCAGCGAGGAGGCGTACCGCGAGTCCTTCAAGAGCAATCCCCGCGCCGGGGCGTTGCGCCAGGCGCTGGCCGGCATGCCGGGGGTGCAGGGGCCGGAGATGGTCGCCTACACCCTCCAGCGCAGCATCCCGGCCGCCGAGGTCACCGCCCGGACCTGACCGCCGCCGGGCGATGTGGACGTTGCGTCGAGCGAAGCTCGATCCGGGGTTGGCACGGTTCTCCTGCCACCCGACGGACCACGCCGGTCCCGTCCGGGTGCCTACTAGGAAAGGACGATGATGACCACTGGTATGACCTGGAGCCGTCGCCTGCTCGCCGCCGCGGCGCTCGCCGTCGTGGGACTCGCGGCGGTGCCCGGCACGGCCGGCGCCGACACCGGCCGGAGTGCGACGGCCACGGCCACGCCCGGCGTCACCACCGCGACGCCGGTCAACTACAGCTGCTACGTCACCTTCCCCGGCGGCTCGACGACCGTGCCGTTCAGTCTGACTTTCACCTCCACCGCACCCGAGCGGGTCGCCGCGTACCGGTCGTTCAGCGTGACGCTCGACCCGCAGCAGTGGACGCCGGACCCGAAGTTCAACCTGGACGTCCGCAACGTCACGGTCAGGTACCGGCTGCCGGCGAACGCCTGGTACGTCTGGCACCAGCTCTCCGGCGGGCTCAACCTCGGTTCGACCCCGCCGCAGGTGAAGGTCGACTACGCGGCGCGGACCCTGACCGTGACGGTGGCCGGGCCGCTACCTGCCAACGTGCCGTTCGACCTGCCCACCGTGACGGTCTACCTGCTGTCCGGTCCGAGTGGGGTGGCGCAGACGGCCACCGGTGGCACGAGTCTGACCGACCCGTCCTGGAGCTGGGTCCGCACCGACCTGGAGGGCGTGCAGCGGCCCTTCGACTGCAACCCGGCCACGCCGGTCGTGTTCAGCAGCACCACCATCGGCTGACCTCACAGCGGTGCTCGGGCGGTGCGGGTGCCGGGTGATCCGGCGCCCGCACCGCCGCGGTCAGTCAGGGAAAGCGAAGGAGAGCACGACATGGCAGACAAACGTGTCGCGGTGGTGACCGGGTCGTCGTCCGGCATCGGCGCGGCGGTCGCCCGCCGGCTGGCCGGCGAGGGGGTCCGGGTGGTGATCAATTCGGTCCGCTCCCGGGAGGCGGGCGAGGAACTCGCCGCCGCGCTGCCCGAGGCGCGGTACGTCGCCGCCGACGTCGCCGACCCGGTCCAGGCCGCCCGCCTGATCGACACGACGGTCGAGACGTACGGCCGGCTGGACATCCTGGTCAACAACGCGGGCCGGACCCGGTTCATCCCGCACCACGACCTGGCCGCGGTGACGCCGGAGGTCTGGCGGGAGATCCTCGACCTCAACGTCATCGGCACCTGGCAGACCACCGTGGCGGCGATGCCGCACCTGAGCGCCTCCGGCGCGGGGTGCGTCGTCAACATCTCGTCCGTGGCCGGCAGCCGGCCCGCCGGCAGTTCGATCCCGTACGCGGTCAGCAAGGCCGCCGTGGAGCACCTCACCCGCCTGCTGGCGAACGTGGCCGGCCCGCAGGTCCGGGTGAACGCGGTCGCCCCGGGACTGATCGAGACGCCGTGGACGGCGTCGTTCACCGAGATCGCCGAGAAGGTGCGGCTGAGCACCCCGCTGCGTCGCGTCGGCGTCCCGGCGGACGTCGCCGAGGCGGTGGCCGGCGTCGTCGCCGCGAGCTACATGACCGGGCAGGTCGTGCTGGTGGACGGCGGAGCACACCTCATCTGAAGACGCCGGAAGGAGACGCCGATGAAGCTGGCCGTCAATCTGGTCTACCAGGACGCCGCGCTGCTCGCCCGGGCCGCCGAGGAACTGGGCTACGCGATCGCCCTCGCCCCCGAGGGGTACCGCTCCGACGCCGCGAGCGTGCTGGGCCTGGTGGCGGGGCGCACCGAGCGGATCGGCCTCGCGTCGGGGGTGATGCAGATCCCCGCCCGTACCCCGGGCCTGGCCGCGTTGACCGCGGCGACCCTCGACGCCGTCAGCGGTGGCCGGTTCCGGCTGGGCCTCGGGGTGTCCAACCCCGAGGTCTCCGACGGGTGGTACGGGGTCGCGTTCGACCATCCGCTGCAACGGACCCGTGAGTACGTGGAGATCGTCCGGGCCGCTCTGCGCGGCGGGCCGGTGCGGTACGAGGGGCGGCACTTCCGGCTGCCCCGGGACGGGGCCGGGAGCGCCCCGCTGCACGTGCTGACCGAGCCGGTCCGCCCGGACCTGCCGATCTACCTCGCCGCGGTCGGTCCACGCAACCTGCGGCTGGCCGGCGAGATCGCCGACGGGTGGATCGGCGTCTTCACCTCACCCGAGCTGGCCGCCCGCGCCGTCGCGCACCTGCGCGAGGGCCGGGCGGTCGTCGGCCGCACCCTGGACGGCTTCGAGGCGATGCCCTGCCTGCCGACGGCCATCATGGACGACACCGCCGCAGCGGTGGACCTGGTCCGAGGTCAGTACGCGTACCTGCTCGGCATCGGCGACCCGGAGCGGAACTTCTACGTCTCCCTGGCCCGGCAAATGGGGTTCGACGGTGCCGTGGAGAAGGTCCACGAGCTGGTCCGCGGCGGTGACCGCGCCGGCGCGGCCGCCGCTGTGCCGCTCGACTTCGTCTGCGCGACCGCGCTGGTCGGACCGGTCGACCGGGTGGCCGCCCGGATGCGGGAGTACGCGGAGGCCGGGGTGACCACGCTCGGGGTGATGGTGTCGGCCGCGGCGACCGGCACCGACGGCCGGCTGGAGCTGCTCCGGCTCGCCGCCCGGGCGCTGCGGCTCTCCGGTGTGGGCGAGGACTGACGGTAGACGACGAAGGGGGCCGGGCCCGCGGGCCCGGCCCCCTTCGGTGGCAGGTGTTCCGACCGACCGCTGCCGGCCGGTGCCGCCCATCAGCCGGCCGGCACCGGACCGACGGCGCCGAAGGCGCGGTCGACGTAGAGCGCCGGGCTCCGGGTCGCCGCCATCCGCACCGAGTGCACCAGGCCGACCAGGATGACGTGGTCGCCGGCCTCGTGCTGCTGGTGCAGGTCGCACTCGATCACCGCCACCGCTCCGTCGA
This sequence comes from Micromonospora sp. CNB394, assembly GCF_000374985.1. Taxonomy (NCBI): domain Bacteria; kingdom Bacillati; phylum Actinomycetota; class Actinomycetes; order Micromonosporales; family Micromonosporaceae; genus Micromonospora; species Micromonospora sp. CNB394. The sequence goes on from NZ_KB895850.1 coordinate 23,645, forward strand.
CCACGGTCAACCCGTTGGCGGTCCGGACGAACCGACCCTGGGCGAACTTGTCCCCGCGCTTGCTGGCGAACCGGCGGGCCAGCTCGGTGTGGTGCGCCTGCAGGATGCTGACCGCGAACTGCTTACAGCCCTGGAAGACCGGGAACGACCGGGCCGTGCGGGACAGGCAGACGAGGATCATGGGCGGTTCCAGGGAGACCGAACAGAACGAGTTCGCAGTGAAGCCGTACGGGGTGTTCTCGGGGCCCTGGGTCGTCACGATGGTGACACCGGTGGGGAAGGACGCCATGGCGGCTCGGAAGCCGTCGAGGTCCAGCGGCTCTCGACGGGTGTCATCCAGCTCGGACGGATCCGCTGAGATCATCTCGTTCCTCTGCTTCCGGTCGGTGGCGTCGAACGTCCCGACATCACGCTGGCCGCCGATGCTCGAGACCGGGTCGAGTCGGGCTGGGGTACGCCGGCACCAGCGATCCTCTGTCGCCGCTCGAGCGGTCCGGGGCAGATTGCTCCTCGCCAGCAGGAAGCCGGCCGAGGGGGAGTGGACGGATGAGGCAGACCGTGGACCGGATCGTGGACGAACCGCGGTGGGTGCTCTGCCCCGGTTGCACCACCCCCGTGTACGGCAAGCGGTGGCGGCGCAACCTGAGCGTCTGCCCCGAGTGCGGCCGGTACACCGCGCTGTCCGCGGTCGAACGGTTGACGCAGCTCGTCGACGACGGCCGCTACGAGCAGCTCGACCTGGAAGCGCGCAGCGAGGACCCGTTGCAGTTCGTCGACACCGTCCCGTACCCGGCGCGGCTCGTCCAGGCCCGGGCCCGGACCGGCCTGGACGAGGCGGTGCTGTGCGCGCGGGCGACCGTCGAAGGTGTCCCGGTGGTCCTGGCGGTGATGGACTTCCGCTTCCTGGGTGGCAGCCTGGGCAGCGCGGTGGGCGAGCTGATCACCCTGGCCGCGGAGGTCGCACTGGCCGGTCGTACGCCGCTGGTCATCGTCTCCGCCTCCGGCGGCGCCCGGATGCAGGAGGGCGTGCTCTCCCTCATGCAGATGGCCAAGACAGCCGCCGCGCTGGCGCAGCTCGACGAGGCGGGAGTGCTGACGGTCTCCCTGGTCACCGATCCCACCTTCGGCGGCGTCGCGGCATCCTTCGCCACACTCTGCGACGTCATCCTGGCCGAGCCCGGCGCCCGGCTCGGCTTCGCCGGTCGACGGGTCATCGAGCAGACCATCCGGCAGCAGTTGCCGGCCGAGTTCCAGACCGCGGAGTTCCTGCTCGAGCGCGGCGTCGTCGACCGGATCGTGCCCCGGCCCCGGCTCCGTACCGAGCTCGGCCGGTTGCTACGCGCCGCCACCGACGCCGACCGGCCCGTCGGCGACGCCCGGCCCGTCGGCGCCGGCCGGTCCTCCCACAGCGGCCGGCCCGAGCCGGGCGAGGGGCTGGTGCGGGACCCGGGTCGGCTGCCCGAGGCCGACGCGTGGGAGCAGGTCCGTCGGGCACGCGACCTGACCCGTCCGACCACGCTCGACTACCTCGCGACGGCCTTCGTCGACTTCCAGGAACTGCACGGGGACCGGATCTCCGGCGACTGTCCCTCCGTGGTCGGCGGGACGGCCTGGCTCGACGGGCGTCCGGTCATGGTGATCGGGCAGCAGAAGGGGCACACCGCGGCGGAGCTGTCGCAGCGCAACTTCGGCATGCCGATGCCCTCCGGCTACCGCAAGGCAGCCCGGCTGATGCGCCTGGCCGAGAAGCTCCGGCTGCCGGTGGTGACGCTTGTCGACACGCCCGGCGCCTATCCGGGCGCGGACGCCGAGGAGCAGGGCCAGGCCGTGGCCATCGCCGAGAACCTGCGGCTGATGGCCTTGCTGACCGTCCCGGTGGTCACCGTGATCATCGGGGAGGGGGGAAGCGGGGGCGCGCTGGCGCTGGCGGTCGCCAACCGGGTGCTGGCCTTCAGCTCCGCCGTCTACTCGGTGATCTCGCCGGAGGGCTGTGCGGCGATCCTCTGGAAGGACCCGGCGGCGGCGCCCCGCGCGGCCGCCGCGCTGCGGGTCGGCTCCCGGGACCTGCTGCGGCTGGGCGTCGTCGACGCGGTGGTGGTCGAACCGGACGGCGGCACCGGGGCCGACCCGCTGGCCGCTGCCGACGCCCTGCGTCGCGCACTGGCCGACAGTCTGGGCGAGCTGCGGCAACTGACCGGCCCGCAGTTGCGGGCCGACCGCCGGGCCCGGTTCCGGCAGTACGGATCGGCGCTGACCGTCGAGTCCGAGCTGCGCACCATGAGCCAACCGCGCCGGTAGGCGCCTCCGCCCGCACCCCGCCCTCGAAGGAGAGCCGTGTTCCGTACGATCCTGATCGCCAACCGGGGCGAGATCGCGCTCCGGGTGGCCCGCGCCTGCCGGGAGATGGGCATCCGCACGGTCGTCGTGCACTCGACACAGGACCGTGACTCGGCGGCCGTGCGGTACGCGGACGAGGCGGTGCAGATCGGTCCGCCGCCGCCCCGGCAGAGCTACCTCTGTGCCGCCGCGATCCTGGAGGCGGCCCGGCGCACCGGCGCGGATGCCATTCACCCCGGGTACGGCTTCCTCTCCGAGGATCCCGACTTCGCGGACGCGTGTGCCATGGAGGGGATCGTCCTGATCGGTCCGCCCGCGCCGGTGATGGCGAAACTGGGGGACAAGGGCTCGGCCCGGAAGATCATGTCCGACGCCGGCCTGCCGCTGCTGCCGGGAAGCCTCGATCCGCTCGGGCCCGAGGCCGCCCACCGGCTCGCCGACGAGATCGGCTACCCGGTGATCATCAAGGCGGTCGCCGGGGGCGGCGGTCGAGGAATGCAGGTGGTGACCCGGTCCGACGACTTCCCCGACGCCCACCGCCGGACCCGGGCCACCGCCCAGATGCTCTTCAACGACGGCCGGGTGTACGTGGAGAAGTACCTGCGCAGCGCCCGGCACGTCGAGATCCAGGTGCTCTGCGACGCGTACGGCAACGCGATCCACCTCGGTGAGCGCGACTGCAGCGTGCAGCGCCGGCACCAGAAGCTCATCGAGGAGACCCCGTCGCCGCGGTTGCCGGACGGTCTCGCCGAGCGGATGGGCGCCGCGGCCGTCGCCGGCGCGTCGGCGGTCGGCTACGTCGGGGCGGGCACCTTCGAGTTCCTGGTGGACCCGGACGGCCGGTACTACTTCATGGAGGTCAACTGCCGGATCCAGGTGGAGCATCCGGTCACCGAGGCGGTCACCGGCGTGGACCTGGTGCAGGAACAGCTCCGGGTGGCGGCCGGCGAGCGGCTGACCATGACCCAACGCGACGTCCAGCCGCGCGGGGTGGCCATCGAGTGCCGGCTCAACGCGGAGAACCCGGACGCCGGTTTCGCACCGACCCCCGGTTTGCTCGAGGAGTTCGTCGTGCCCGCCGGGCCGTTCGTCCGGGTGGACACCCACGCGTACCCCGGCTACGTCGTGCCGCCGAACTACGACTCCCTGCTGGCCAAGCTGATCGTCTGGGCGCCGGACCGGGACCGGGCCATCGCCCGGATGCTGCGCGCACTCGACGAGTGCCGAGTGTCGGGCCCTCGGATCAGCACCACCCGCGACTTTCTGCGGAAGGTCGTCGACCATCCGACCTTCCGGGCGGCGGAGCACAACACCGCCCTCGTCGACGAACTCTTCGCCACCGTCGGCGTGCCGGCCGTCCGGTAGCCCGTCAGGCATCCCGCGCGGCGGATCCAACAAGCCCGTAACGGGACGCGGCGCGGCAGGGTGGCCCTGCCGCGCCGGAGGACCCGGTGCGACGGCTCACGGCACCTGGTCGTGGTCCACCTTCCGGGACCGGGTGAGCAGCGCGCCGTTCTCGCGGACCAGGACGTCGTGGACCACGCAGCTCGGCGCGATGGTCACGTTGCGACCGGGTCGGGTGGTGACCACCAGGGCGTAGTAGGTCGCCGCGATGTCCCCGCCCTCCAGCGGGTCCAGTTTCAGCATGTTGAACCAGTGCCGACGGACCACCGGGTCGTCGGCGAAGCGCTGGTGGAACCGGTTCAGCTCGGCGACGATGCCCGCCCGGGTGCGGGCCGGTGGCTGCTGCGGGGTGTGGGTGAACTCGCCGTCCTCCGTGAACGTCGCCGCGTACTCCTCGAACGCGCCCCCGTCGAGCAGATGCATCTGTCGCGCGTAGAAGTGTTGGACCTCGACGTACAGGTCGGTGAGGGACTCGGTGCCGATCATCGCGCTCCTCGGGAGAGAGACTGGGCGGCCGGTCCGGGGCGCCCTCGGGGGCCACCGCGTGCGTACGCCGCCGTGGCCCTGCCGACCACTGCGCCCACCGTGCCCCGAGGGCCTCGAACCGGCCTCGAGAACGCGGCGAGCGCCGGTGGTCGGGCCGGTGTTCCAGACCGGTTCGACGCGGCCTCGAGCCCGCTGCGCCACCGTCACAGCGTCCTGTCCTACGAAGTGGTCAGTGGAGGAAGCGTGAAGGGAAACCAGCCGGTCGCGATCGTGACCGGGGCGACCAGCGGCATCGGTCTGTCGATCACCAGGCGGTTGGCCGCGGGCGGCCACCGGGTCTTCATCTGCTCCCGCCACGACGAGGAGCTGTCGGCGACGATCAAGGCGCTCCGCGACGAGGGCTTCGAGGTGGACGGCCAGACCTGCGACGTCTCCGTGCCGGACGACATCCGCCGGTTCGTCTCCGCCGCCGTGGCCCGTTACGGGCCGGTCGACGTGCTCGTCAACAACGCCGGCCGCAGCGGCGGCGGCGCCACCGCCGAGATCGCCGACGAACTCTGGTTCGACGTGATCAACACCAACCTGAACAGCGTCTTCCTGATGACCAAGGAGGTGCTCAAGGTCGGCGGCATGCTCGAGAGGGGGCACGGCCGGATCATCAACATCGCATCCACAGGCGGCAAGCAGGGCGTGGTGCACGCGGCGCCGTACTCGGCCTCGAAGCACGGCGTGGTCGGTCTCACCAAGGCGCTCGGCCTGGAGCTGGCGCGCGCCGGCGTCACGGTGAACGCGGTCTGCCCGGGCTTCGTGGAGACGCCGATGGCCGAGCGGGTCCGGGCGCACTACGCGGACATCTGGGGGGTCTCCGAGGAGGAGACCCGGGACCGGATCACCGCCCGGGTTCCGCTCGGCCGCTACGTCCAGCCCGACGAGGTCGCCGCGATGGTCGACTACCTGGTCGGCGACCACGCGGCGGCGGTCACCGCCCAGGCGCTCAACGTCTGCGGCGGCCTGGGCAACTACTGACCGCGATGGTTCCCCGATTTTCCGCCGAGCAGGAAGGCTGGCAATGAGCCCAGACACCGCCGTCGCAGGCGACGGAAGCGACCGGACGTCGCCCGATCTCCCGGCCGCCCTGGACGCCGTACGGCGCAGCGCCCTGCAACTCCTCGCCGACCTGCCCCGGCAGCCCTCAGCGCTGCGGATCCGGGCCGGCGAGCTGACGCTGGAGGCGGAGTGGTCGACGGCCGGACCGGCCGTCGCCGCGGCGGAGCCGCCGGCTCCGCTCGGGTCGGCCGCCACCCCGGCGGTCGAAGCCGTCGCGGACTCCGGGCAGCACTTCGTCCGCGCCCCCACGGTCGGCGTCTTCTACCGGGCCCCCGAGCCCGGCGCGAAGCCGTTCGTCACCGAGGGCGACATCGTCTCGCCGGGCCAGCAGGTGGGCATCGTCGAGGCGATGAAGTTGATGATCCCGGTCAACGCCGACGTGCACGGCACGGTGGTGGCGGTGCTGCGCGACGACGGCGCCGGCGTCGAGTACGACGAACGCCTGCTCGCCCTGGCGCCGTTCGGCGCCGAATGAGAGGTGGCACCGGCGGCGGGGCCGGCCGGACATCCGTCGTCCGGCCGGCCCCGCCGCCGTCAGGACGGGGTCGCGGCGGCCTGCGCCCGGTGCAGCAGGGCGAGGTACTCCGTCACCTCGGCCGCTCCGGCGACGTGCTGCCGGCGGTCGACCAGCACCGTCGGCACGGCGGTCACCCCCTCCGCGCGGGCCTCCGCGTGCACCTCGGCGGCGTACCGGCCACTGTCGAGGACCTGCCGGGCCGTCGCGGCGTCGAGTCCGACCTCGTCGGCGAGACCGAGCAGCACCTCGTGGTCGGCGACGTTGACGTTCTCGGTCAGGTGGGCGCGGAAGAGACGTTCGGTCATCTCGTCGCGAAGCCCGTACGCACCGGCCAGGTGGGTCAGCCGGTGCGCGTCGAACGAGCTGACCGGGCGGACGGTGTCGAGGTTGAGCGCCAGCCCCTCCTTTGCGCCCAGGCTGCGGATCCAGCCGAAGAGCTTGGTCACCTCGGCTTCGGTCCGGCCCCGCCAGCGCACCATTCCTTCGCCGAGCGTGATGTCCGGGGTACGGGTGTGGCCGGGCCGCAGTTCGTAGCTGCGCCAGGTGATGCCGATGCGGGGGTCGCCCAGCCGGGCCAGCGCCTTCTCCAACCGCCGCTTGCCGATGTAGCACCAGGGACACATGATGTCGGACCAGACCTCGACGAGCATCCTCGTCCTCCTCTGCGTGGGTGTCGTCGGCCCGTCACGCCGGACGGGTCGAGGTCCGGCGCAGGCCCAGGATGAGCACGGCGGCCAGTGCGGTGTGCATGAGCACGATGATCAGCCGGTCCATCACCCGGAAGCCGGGCAGGTAGGGCAGGGTCCCCAGGTAGAGCACGACGGCGACCACCGTCCAGATGGTCAGGGCCTTGGGGGTGAAGCGCTCCAGCACCGTCAGGAAGGCCAGGCCGGCGAAGCAGGCGATGGTCGCCGCCCCGACCATCTCGCCGAACTGCATGGGGCGCGAGACGCTCGAACCGGGGGTCTCCGGAACCCGCAGCTCGTAACCGCCGACGCGGACGAAGAGCAGGTAGACGAGGGCGGCGGCGAGGATCGCCGAGACGGTGACGAGGGTCCGGACGCCGAGGCGTCCGAGGGCGGGGCGGACGTGTTCCGTGGTCGTGGCCATGTTCTGCTCCCTAGGCTGTCGATGACGTCGACGGCGCCGGCGGTACGCCCGCGTGGGGACGTGGTGGATCAGCCCCCGCCGGGGCCGTCGGTGGTTGGTGCGTCCGGGACGTCCCAGGACAGCTCCAGCTCGTTGATGTACCTGACGTGTTCGGCCTGGAACTCCCGGCCGGAGTTGATGAAGCCTTCGATGAGTTCGAGTTCGTCGGTGGAGTACTTCTCGAAGTTGTGGAGCGACCACTGCACCACCGGCCCGTACAGCTGGGTGCTGATGTGGTCGGCCAGCGCGGTGAGGCGGACCACCACCCGCCGGCGGTCGGTCGGGTCCTTGACCCGCTCGACCAGCCCGCGCTCGGCGAGCCGATCGACCACGGTGGTCAGTGCGTTGGGACTGATCCCGCACGCCTGGGCCAGCGTGGTCGCCGTCATCGGTCCTTCGCTGAGCGCGTCCAGGCAGCGTCCGTCGGTGCGGTTGATGCCGATCTTGTGGAAGGCGGTGTCGTCGAGCAGATCGGTCTGCAGGCGGGCGGCTCGCCACGCGCGCATCAGGCCGAAGACCACCTCGTTCCGCGTTCGTCTTGACATGATTACTCCGACTCCAGAATACTTCGCTTTTGGAAGGTATCGAACTTCGAACGTTTTGGCTACCGAATCCCGGCCGGCGCAGGACCGCAGGCCCGGATCCACCCTGACGGACGGGACGACATGACCGACAACGTGGCCCTCGCGCCGCAGCCGACGACGGCCGGCGGAGCCTACCGGTGGCGGTGGCCGGCGTTCGTCGTGGTCCTGCTGGCCTCGATCATGAATCTGCTCGACACCCTGGTCACCAACATCGCCGCCCCGTCGATCCGGGCGGAACTGGGCGGGGGCCCGGCCCTGATCCAGTGGCTCGGCGCCGGCTACACGCTGGCCCTGGCCGCCGGTCTGATCACCGGCGGCCGCCTCGGCGACCTCTACGGCCGCAGACCGGTGTTCCTGGTCGGCGCGGCCGGCTTCACGCTGACCTCCCTGCTCTGCGCCGTCGCCACCTCGCCGGGCATGCTCATCGGCGCCCGGGTGGCCCAGGGCCTCTTCGGCGCGGTGATGCTCCCGCAGGGGCTCGGCGTGATCCGCTCGGTCTTCCCGCCCCGCGAACTCGGCACCGCGTTCGGTGTCTTCGGCCCGGCCATGGGTCTCGCCTCGGTAGCCGGCCCCGTGCTGGCCGGCGGGCTGATCAGCGCCGACCTGTGGGGCACCGGCTGGCGGATGATCTTCCTGATCAACCTGCCAATCGGGCTGTTCGCCGTCGTGGCGGGGGCCCGCTTCCTGCCCGCCGGCCGGCAGTCCACGGCCCGCCGCCTCGACCTGCCCGGCGCGGTGCTGGCCGCGGTCGCCGCACTGCTGCTGGTCTATCCCGTGGTGCAGGGGCGCGAACTCGACTGGCCGGCCTGGACCTTCCTGCTCATCGCGCTCGCGCTGATCCTCTTCGTGGTCTTCGCCCGGTTCGAGGCCGGCGTCCAGCGACGCGGCGGCGACCCGCTCATCGTGCCCACCCTTTTCGGTAACCGGGCCTTCACCGGCGGCCTCGCGACCGGGCTGGCCATCTTCACCTCCATGGTGGGCTTCGCGCTGGTGTTCGCCGTCTTCCTCCAGGCGGGTCTGGGCTTCTCGCCGCTCAAGGCCGGGCTGACCGTCCTACCCCAGGCGCTGGGCAGCCTGGTCGGCTTCGCAGCCACCGCGGTCGGGCTGACCCAACGGCTGGGACGCCGATCGCTGCAACTCGGCACCGCGCTGATGATCTGCGGAGTGCTCGGGGTGTTCCTGGTGCTCCGCGTCGAGGGCGCGGACGTGTCGCCGTGGCACTTCGCACCCGTGCTGCTGATCTACGGCGCCGGTCTGGGCCTGTTCCTCTCCCCGTTCTTCGACATCGTGCTGGCCGGAGTGCGCCCCGCCGAGTACGGCTCGGCATCGGGGACGTTGAACGCGATGCAGCAGCTCGGCGGCGCCGTCGGCGCGGCGGTGCTGGGCACCCTGTTCTTCGGCCTCCTCGGCGGTCAGGTCGCGCAGGCCGCCGACGCCGACGCGTCCGCCCTGCGGTCCCGGCTCGCCGCGATCGGCGTGCCCGCCCCCGAGCAGCAGCGCATCGTCGACGGGCTGCGCGCCTGCGGTCGGGAGAGCGCGGACACGACCGACCCCGACGCCGTCCCAACGGCCTGCCGCCGGCTCGGGGAGGAGGTCAGCGGAGCCTCCGGCGCGACCAGCGACGGCGCCGCGGTGGCCGCGGCCGTCGACGAGGCCGGCCGGGACGCCACCCACGGCGGCTTCGCCGCCGCACTGCGCGGCACGATCTGGGCCGCCGTGGGGCTGCTGGCCACCGCGTTCGCGCTGACCTTCCTGCTGCCGCCGTACGCCCGCCGCCACCGGCCGGGTGGTGCGGGGGACGGCCCGGCCGGGCGGGAGACCGGATCGGCGAGCTGACTGGCGGCAGTGCAGGACGATCGACAAATCTTCACCGTCGACACCGGCGCCCAGCGCCGGCGGAAGGAATCCAGATGGCCAAGATCGTGGTGTTCAACGAGTACGGCGGCCCGGAGGTGCTCCACCTCGTCGAGGTGCCGGACCCGGTGGCCGGGCCCGGGCAGGTGCGCATCCGGGTGAAGGCCGCCGGCGTGCAGCCGTTCGACTGCGCGACCCGGCGCGGCGACTTCGCCGCGTACAACCCGCTGACCTTCCCGGTCCGGCTCGGCAACGAGGTCGCCGGCGTCGTCGACCAGGTCGGTGAGGGTGTCAGCGGCTTCGTCGACGGCGACGAGGTGATCGCCTTCCTCACGATGGAGGGGTACGCCGACACCGTCGTGGTTCCGATCAACCAGGTGGGCCACAAGCCCGCGAAGATGTCCTGGGCCGAGGCGGGGGTCCTGACCGCCTCGGGCCAGACCGCGTACACGGCCCTGGACGAGCTGCGCGTCGGGTCCGGCGACACGCTGCTGATCCACGCCGCCGCCGGTGGGGTGGGCTCGTTCGCCGTGCAGCTCGCGCAGGCCCGTGGCGCCCGGGTGATCGGCACCGCGAGCGAGCGCAACCACGACTACCTGCGTTCGCTGGGGGCGACTCCGGTCACCTACGGGCCGGGCCTCGCCGACCGGGTCCGGGAGGTGGCGTCGGAGGGGGTGGACGCGGCGCTCGACGCGATCGGCGGCGAGGCGCTCGACGTCTCCCTGGAGCTGCTCGGCAGCACGGAGCGGATCGTCACGATCGCGGACTGGACGCGCTCGGCCCAGCTGGGCATCCGTCGGGTGGGCACCGAGCGGTCGGTGCAGAAGCTCGACGACCTGACCCGCCTCTACACCGAGGGCAAGCTGGTCGTCGAGGTCGCCAGCACCGTGCCGCTCGGGCAGGCCGCCGAGGCGCACCGCCAGGTCGAGACCGGACACGTGCGGGGCAAGGTGGCCCTGGTCGTCGACTGACCGGCCGCGGTGCGCACGCAGCTCCGGGCGACGACCGCCCGGAGCTGCGTCCTACCCGCGCTCAGTGCTGCCCGAGCACCGGCAGGAGGGCCCGGCTGGGCCTGGCGGATGCCGCCGCCGTCAGCCGCTCGGCCGGCACCTCCCCGTAGAGCGTGGTCCGCTGGCGGACCGGGCGGCCCAGCGGCGCGCAGATCTCCCGCAGCTCGGCGACGCTCTTCGCGGAGCCGTGCGAGCTGCCCGCCATCCGGCTGATCGTCTCCTCCATCAGCGTGCCGCCCACGTCGTTCACGCCCCCGGACAGCACCAGCCGACTGCCGTCCACACCGAGCTTGACCCAACTCGTCTGGATGTTGGGGATCCGACGGTGCAGCAGGATGCGGGCCATCGCGTGCACGGCCCGGTTGTCCCGCTCCGTCGGACCGGGTCGGGCGATGCCGGCCAGGTAGACCGGCGCGTTGGTGTGCACGAACGGCAGCGGGACGAACTCCGTGAAGCCGTTCGTCTCGTCCTGGAGGCGGGCGATGAGCCGCAGGTGTGCGACCCAGTGCGCCGGGGCGTCGACGTGCCCGTACATCATGGTCGCGGTGGTGGGGATGCCGAGCCGGTGCGCGGTGGTGACCACCTCCACCCAGGTGGCCGCGGGCAGCTTGCCCCGGGTCAGGATCCACCGCACGTCGTCGTCGAGGATCTCGGCGGCCGTGCCGGGCAGCGAGTCCACCCCGGCGGAGCGGGCCGCCACGAGCCAGTCCTCGATGGACAGCCCGGTCCGTGCGGCGCCGTTGACCACCTCCATCGGCGAGTACGCGTGCAGGTGCAGCCCGGGTGCCCGCCGCTTCACCTCGGCCGCCAGGTCGAAGTAGGCAGTGCCCGGCAGGTCGGGATGGATGCCGCCCTGCATGCAGATCTCGGTGGCCCCCGCCCGCCAGGCCTCCGCCGCCCGGTCACCGACCTGGGCCACCGACAGCGTGTACGCGTCCGCGTCGCTGCGCCGCTGGGCGAAGGCGCAGAACCGGCAACCGGTGTAGCAGACGTTCGTGAAGTTGATGTTGCGGTTGACCACGTAGGTGACCTCGTCGCCGACCGCCTCCCGGCGCAGCGCGTCGGCGAGCGCGCAGAGCTGCTCCAGACCCGACCCCTCGGCGGTCATCAGCGTCAACGCGTCGCGCTCACCGAGGCCCGACGGGTCCTTCTCGGCCCGCCGCAGCGCCGCCGCCACGTCGCTGTCGAGCCGGCCGCCGACCGGCGCCGACGTCGTCCTCGCCCGCTCCCGCAGCGCGTCCCAGTCGCCGTACACCTCGGAGAAGTCGGAGCGACGCCGGTCGTCGGCGGGTCGGCGGTCGACGTCGAGGTGCAGATCGGTGCGCCCGCTCGCCCGCCAGCCGGCCGCAGGCTCCTGCCAGGGAAGCCCGGTCGGCCGGCGGCCGGGCACCGCCAGCCCGGTCTGCGGGTCGGCGAGCGCCCGGACGTGCGGTAGGACCCGCGGGTCGAGCCAGGAACCGCCGCGGCGAACGTACTCCGGCTGGACCGCCAGCCGCTCGCGCAGCGTGAACCCCGCCCGCTCGGTCCACCGCGCCAGCTCGTCCAGCGCCGGCCAGGAGCGTTCCGGGTTCACATGGTCGGCGGTCACCGGGGAGACGCCACCCCAGTCGTCGACACCGGCCCGCAGCATCAACCCGTGCTGCTCACCGACCAGGTTCGGCGGCGCCTGGATCCGGGCCGACGGCCCGAGCACCAGCCGGGCCACGGCGATCGTCGCGGCCAGGTCCGTCAGCTCCGCGTCCGGCACGTCCCGCATCGCGGTGTCCGGCTTGGCGCGGAAGTTCTGCACGATCGTCTCCTGGATGCCCCGGTAGGCCCGGGCCACCCGACGGATCGCGAAGAGCGACTCGGCCCGCTCGACCCGGCTCTCCCCGATGCCGACCAGCACGCCGGTGGTGAACGGCACCGCCGAGCGCCCGGCGTCCTCCAGCACCCGCAGCCGGACGGCCGGTTCCTTGTCCGGCGAGCCGTGGTGCGGCCCGCCCGGGTCCCTCCACAGCCGGGTCGCTGTGGTTTCGAGCATCATCCCCATCGAGACCGACACCGGCTTGAGCCGTTGCAGGTCCGACCAGGACAGCACGCCCGGGTTGAGGTGCGGAAGCAGGCCGGTCTCCTCCAGCACCCGGATCGCCATCGCCCGCAGGTAGGCCAGCGTGTCCGGGTAACCGTGCGCGTCCAGCCACTCGCGTGCGGCCGGCCAGCGCGACTCGGGCCGGTCGCCGAGGGTGAACAGCGCCTCCTTGCACCCGGCGCGGGCGCCCGCCGCCGCGATGTCGAGCACCTCATCCGGGCTCAGGTACGCGTCCGGCACCCGGTGCGGGACGGTGGCGAACGTGCAGTAGTGGCAGCGGTCCCGGCACAACCGGGTGAGCGGGAGGAAGACCTTCGGCGAGTACGTCACCGTGCCGGGCCGTCCCGCCGCGGCGAGGCCCTGGTCGCGTACCCGGCCGGCCACGCCGACGAGTTCGTCCAGGTCCTCGCCGCGGGCGGCCAGCAGTACCGCCGCCTCGCCGACGTCGAGGCTCACCCCGTCGCGGGCCCGGCGCAGCGCGCGGCGCAGCGCCGACCGGCCCGGCGGGTTTTGTTCCGGCGCGACCGTCCGTCGACCGGTCATCCTCAGCCGACCGGCTGACGCTGCGCCGCAGCCGTGTCGCGCAGCCGCAGCCAGGCGGTGGTGGCCCGGGCGAGCGCCTTCTCGCGCAGCACCCGGTGCACGTCGTCGTGGTCGACGCCGATCGCGGTCAGCCGCTCCAACGCGGCGTGGGCGTCCTCGTAGGAGCCGTGCACCCTGTCCCCGCGCACCTCGCTGCCCTTCACCACCGCGGCGAGGGTGGCCGCCGACAGGACGGTCAGCACCCCCGGGACCACCAGCTCGTCGACGTAGCGGGTCTCCAGGTAGTACGGGTCGCGGACCTGCGTCGACGTCCAGGCCAGCCGCGGCCGGGGACCGCCCAGGGCGGTCAGACCCGCCCAGTCACGGCCACGCAGGGCGTTCTCGAACGCCGCGTACGCCATCCGCGCGCCGGCCAGAGCCGCGGTGCCGCGCAGCCGGGCCGAGCTGTCCGTGCCGATCGCCCAGAGCCGCTTGTCGACCTCGGTGTCCACATCCGCCACCGGCACCGAGACGATCGCGGGCGGAAATCCCTCCGCGGCCGTCAGCCCCTCGCGGACCGCGTCGAGCACGGTCCGCAGCTGCGCCGGGGCGTACACCAGGGTCACGTTCACCCCGATGCCCTCGGCCAGCAGGGCGGTCACCGCCGCCGGCGCGGCGGCCGTGGCCGGGATGGCGAGCAGCAGGTTCGGCCGGTCCACCAGCTCGACCAGTCGTCGCGCCTCGGCCACGGTGCCGTCGGGATCGTCGGCCAGCCGGGGATCGATCTCCAGGCTCACCAGACCGTCGCGGCCGCCCGAGGCGTCGTACCCCGGTCGCAGTGCGTCGGCGGCGCGCCGGGCCACGTCCGCGCCGGCCCGGCGCACGGCGTCGTCGAGGTCGTCGCCCGCCGCGGCGGGCGTGGCGCCGCCGTCCGGAGCGGTGAGCCCGACCCGCAGCGCGGCGACGCCGACGGCCAGGCCGGACACCGGTGGCTGGCCGGGGCCGACGTCCGCCGGGTCGTCGCGCCAGATGGTCACGCCCGCTTCCGCGAGCCGACGGAGGTTCTCGGTCACAGCTGTCGTCTCCTCGTACGTCCGCACGCCCGGTCCACCGGGCGTGACGTGGGTGGCCGGGTGGGGTGTCGTCGGCGCGGTCAGTGCGTCGCGGCGGCGGGGGTGACGTTGCGCCGCACCATGGCGAGGTGTTCCGGGTCCAGACCCCACGTGAAGAGGCGCTGCGGGTGGATGCGGATCAGCTCGGGGGAGAGGAACTCCAGCTCCGGCGGGACGGGCTGGTCGACCAGCGCCTCCGCGTGGCCGCGAATCTCGATGCCCCGCACCCGCCACGGCCGCCGGGACACCACGTCGTCGATGACGAAGGACGCCTTGCCGTTCGCGGCCACGTTCTTGAACTTCTGGGTGGTGGCCATCGCGCGTCCGCCGATGTCGATGCAGTCCGCCTCGGCGTTGTACCAGTAGACGACCGGGTTGTTCTGGATGCTGCCGTTCGGCTGGATCGTGGCCAGCCGGCCGAGCCGCTGCGACTTCAGGTATTCGAGCTCGTCCGCGGTGAAGATCACGTCATCCTGCCCCTCGTCGGCATCTCGCCCCGCGCCGTCACGCCGGGGCCCCGACGTGCGGTCACGCCGGGGTCCTGATCGTCGGAGCGGCGGCTCGCTCCCGACTGGAACCCGGCTCGAGAGCCGCTCGAACCCGGCCTCGACCGGCTCTCGAACCCGGCTCTATCCCGGTCGGTGAACCTTCGGCGGCAGGCGCGGCGCTCCGGCGGTGGCCGGGACACCGCGCGGACCGCGACGAGGTACGAGGAGGCGGCCGTGTCATCACGCGCAGACCGGTGGGTGCTGGTCTTCGGGGCGACCGGGAAGCAGGGCGGTGGGACGGCCCGGCACCTGCTGCGCCGGGGCTGGCCGGTGCACGCGTTCGTCCGGGACGCGCAGCGGCCCGCCGCCCGGGAACTCCGGGCGCTGGGGGCGACGCTGGTCGTCGGCGACCTGGACGACGTCGCGTCGATCCGCGCCGCCATGACCGGGGCGTACGGGGTGTTCAGCGTGCAGACGCCGCTGAGCCAGGGCGGCGTGCCGGCGGAGGAACGACACGGTGTCAACATCGCCGACGTGGCCGGCGAGATCGGGGTGGGGCACTTCGTGCACAGCTCCGTCGGCGGGGCCGAACGACCCGAGGGGGTGTTCTGGCGCGAGGCGAAGCTGCGGATCGAGGAGCGGATCCGCAAGCACGACCTGCCCGCGACCTTCCTGCGCCCCACCTACTTCATGGACAACTTCGGCCAGTACCCGCCCCTGCTGGAGGACGGCGGGCTGGTGTACCGGCGCGGCCTGGCCCCCGGCAAGCCGTTGCAGATGATCGCCTCCGGCGACATCGGGTTCTTCGCCGCGGCGGCGTTCGACGACCCGTCCACCATCGGAGCGAAGATCGAGCTGGCCGGCGACGAGCTCACCGGTGACCAGATCGCCGAGACGTTCCAGCGGCACACCGGGCTGCCCACCCGGTTCGAACCGGTGCCGATGGCGGAGCTGCAACGGCAGAGCGAGTGGCAGGCGACCGCGTACGGCTGGCTGAACCGGATCGGCTACCAGGCGGACATTCCCGCGCTGCGCCGGCAGTTCCCCGAGCTGCTCACCCTGGCCGGCTGGCTGGCCCGCACCGGTTGGGCGCCCAGCACCGCACACAGCGCGCCGCCGGCCGCCGGCGTACCGCGTAACGGCTGAACCGACCGGTTCGGAATCCTGGAGGTTGCAGTGAGCATCGAATCCGAGGCGTCGACCCGTGTGGCCGCGACCGGGGAGGTGCTGCGGGACGACTTCTCGGGCCCGCTCTCCGTCGGCGGCGAGACGGCGCGGTGGCGGCTGCGTCCGGTGCCGGGCTTTCCGGCGGGCGACGGCGTGGCGCGTACCGGCCCGAGCGGTCTGACGGTCGTCCCCACGGCGACCGACCCGGCGACCGGTCAGCCCGCGTTCGCCGAGCCGCCGCAGCCGCTGTCCGAAACCGATCACCTGCGCTGGGCGCTGATGGCGAATCGGGACACCGCCGACGGTTTCCCGGGGTTCGCCGTGCCGGCCGGCCGGTTCACCGTTCGCGCCGAGCTGTCCGTCGAGGCGTACGGCCTGGACCGGCACACCTACGGCGACGCGGTCGTCGACCCGTACCGGGACCTGCGGCTGGGCGCGGCGGCGCTGATCTGCATGGACCGCGAGACGGGAATGGTCTTCGACTTCATCGTCACCGATCGCTGCGTCTTCGCCGTCTACGAGCGGCTCGCCTTCCCGCCGCACGGGTACGCCGGGTTCTCGTACGCGGTGCCGGTGCTCGACCGTCAGCCCGCCGACGTGCACGCCCTGGCCCTCACCTACGACGCGGACCGGCGTACCGCCCTTTGGCACGTCGGCGACACCGAGGTGCTGCGGGTGGACCGGATCGGGCGCCGGGCGCTCGACGCGCGGTACGCGATGCGCGACAACGGCCGGCCGGAGGAGCCCGCCGCCCCACGCCAGCTCACCGTGGGCCTGGCGCTCTTCGCCGACCGTCTCTGGGGGCAGGGCGTCCGCCTGGACGTCCGCCGCGTGACGGCCCACCGGGACTGACCGACGTCGGCATACGACCGCGGCAGCCGACTCCGCTGCCGCGGTCGCGGTGCTCCGGCTGGCTAGACCAGACCGTGCTCCGGCTGGCGAGGTCAGACCGCGAGCCACGGGCTCCCGACACAGGTGTGACCGGCCGCCGCGAGGAGCCCGGTCGACGCCGGGCCGATCCCCAGCCGGGCGGCCTCCCGCAGATCCGCCACGGTGTCCACGTCCCGGCGCAGACCGGGCAGCGCCAGTCGGCCGGTGAGGTCCGCCATCCCCGCGCCGACGTGACGCCGGTGCGAGTCCGGCCCGTACGCCGGGCGCAGCCACCGCCCGCGGCGCGCCGTCAGCAGGGTGGTGCCCGACCCGGGGGCGTCGGCCAGCACGGCGGTGTCCAGCGCCGCCGCGGCGGCCAACGCCGCCGCCAGCTCGGCGGGGCGGGCCGCCGGGAGGTCGCCGGAGAGCACCGCGACCGGGCCGTCGAACCGGGCGGCGGCGTGCGCCACCGCGGCCGACAGGCCACCGCCCGGATCCGGCAGCACCGGTACGCCGTAGCGGTCCCTGGCCGGTTCCGCGCTCACCAGGCACACCCGCGCCACCGGGGCGGCGGCGGCCAGCACGTCGAGGAGCATCGCCTCCGCCACCGCCCGGCGCAGCGCCGGGGGGAGGGCAAGCCGACTCTTGGACCGGTCCAGCCGCTTCAGGGGCACCAGGACGGTCCAGGGACGGTCGGTGGCGGTCACACCCGTGTGCCGACCTGCAGCAGGGGTAGCACCTTCGTGCTGTAGAGGCTGAGGAACTGCGCCTGGTCCGGGCCGGGGGCGTGGAACACCAGGTGCCGGAAGCCCAGGTCGAGATACTCCTGAACGCGGGCCGCGTGCTCGGCCGGATCCGACGAGACGATCCACCGGCTCGCGGCTCGGGCCAGCGGCAGCGCGGCCGCCCGGCGCTGCATCTCGACCGGGTCGTCGACGCCGGTCTTCTCCTCGCCGGTGAGCGCCAGTGCGGCCCAGTGGGCGGTGTCGCGCAGCGCCCGCTCCGGGTCCGGGTCGAACGACACCTTCAGCTCGATCGTCAGGTCGACGTCGTCCACGGCACGGCCGGCCTGGCCGGCGCCCTCCCGCACGGCGGGTAGCAGCTTCTCCGCGTACAGGTCGCGGCCCTTGCCGCTGGTGCAGATGAAGCCGTCGCCCTCCCGCCCGGCGAGCCGCGCGGCCACCGGCCCCGCGCCGGCGACGTAGAGCGGCACCGGACGGGCCGGCCGGTCGTAGATGGTGGCCCGGTCGGTGCGGTACCACCGCCCCGCGAAGGTCACCCGCTCCTCCGTCCACAGCCGACGGATCAGCCGGACCGCCTCGGTCAACCGGGCCAGCCGTTCCGCCGGCGCCGGCCAGGCGGCGCCCAACGGCGCCTCGTTGAGCGACTCGCCCGAACCGACGCCCAGCACCACCCGCCCGGGGGCGAGGCAGCCCAGCGTGGCGAAGGCCTGCGCGACCACGGCCGGGTGGTAGCGGAACGTCGGCGTCAGCACGCTGGTGCCCACCACCACCCGACGGGTACGCGTGAGCAGGGCGCCCAGCCACGGCAGCGCGGCCGGCGCGTGCCCGTCGTCGTGCCGCCACGGCTGGAGATGGTCGCTGACGAAGACGGAGTCGAAGCCGTACTCCTCGGCGAGCACCGCGTACTCGAGCAGTTCCCGTGGGCCGAACTGCTCGGCGGACGCCTTGTAGCCGAACCTGATCATCTGCCACCCCTGTCCTGCGTCGGTGCCTCGACGATCAGGGCAGCGGTTAGCGGACGCCTCGAACCCGGGTCGAGCCGGTGGTCCGCGGCCGCTCGAGATGCCCGCTGGGCCGGGATCCGGCGGACCCGTTCCGGGCGTCGCCGAGGCGCCAGCTCCTCCAGCTACGGCGGCTTTCTGCTCGCATGCCGTGCCGTCGCCGTCGTGGCCCAGACCGTACACACGCAGCAGCTGGCAGACAGAGCGGGCGAGGCGGGGACTCGGACGCTCACCCGGCTGCGCCAGGACCTCGCCGGGCTGGCGCTGGTCAGCAGCGTCCACGGCATCGGCATGGCGATCGGGATCAGCTTGAACGTAACCCGCGGTTGGCCCTCGATCATCTTCCACACAAAGTTGACCTATCCGGGTTTCAGCCGTCGCGTCCACTTGGGACGCTGCTGCTCGGCACACCCAACCTTAACGGTCACGCATCGTGACATCTGCGAGCGTCAACCCACTTTTGAATGGCCTTCCGGGCCCCTGGGGAATTCCGGATGACATCCGGCTCCGACCTCGTGATGCGACTGTCCGATGACCCGGTCAGCAATTGCGGTCCATTCGTTTACTAACACCACGTTCGGGCCGGGCTGGACCGCATCGCGGCCGATCACCTCAGTGTTGCCGCCCGATTAATTCAGCAACTCTGGCATCGAGTGAGGTCAACGACTTCGGCTACCCGTCCGCCCGACTTCTTTCGTTCATCTATTGCCTTCGGCATTGCCTTGGACCGCCAGAGACCCGCAATATGGCTACGCAAAGTCACAGCAGCGCTGCTGTGCGACACCTGCATCAGGAAGGGTCCCCGAATGAATCGGATGGAACGGGCGTGGCGGTGTCTTACCGCGCCGACGCCGGCAGGCCGACCCAGGGCGCTACTGCGAACGATGGCGACGGCGCTGGCCGCGGTGGTCGTCGGCGGTGCCGCCGCGTTGGCCCTCGCGACGCCGGCCAGTGCGGCGACGACGACGATCTGCAAGAGCTCGGGCGTGCCCGCCGGATACGTCGTCATCGCGGAGGGCTCGTCGATCTCCTGCCCTTACAGCTTCCCCAACACCTGGACGATCACCACCCCGTCGAACACCTCGACGACCACGATGTGCAAGGTGACGGCCGTTCCGACCGGTTTCGTCGTCATCGCGGAGGGCTCGTCGATCTCCTGCCCTTACAGCTTCCCCAACACCTGGACCATCAAGAAGCCGTCCACCTCCACGTCGACCTCGATGTGCAAGGTGACGGCTGTGCCAGCCGGGTTCGTGATCACCGCCGAGGGCTCGACGATCTCCTGCCCCTACAGCTTCCCCAACACCTGGAGCATCCGCACCCCGTCGACCACCGGCACCACCGTCGTCTGCTCGGTGTCTCCGATTCCACCGGGCTACGTGGTCATCGGCACGGGCTCGTCGATCTCCTGCCCCTACAGCTTCCCGAACACCAGGACCATCCGGCTTCCCTGACGGCTGACCAACGCTCCGCCGCCGGTGATCCCGCCGGCGGCGGGGCCCGGTGCCGCTGCAGCGGCGTACGCGCGATCGCCCGAACTGGTCGAGCTGGTCCGCGACGCCACCCGCAGCGACCTGGAGAAGGTCTGGGACGAGGTGACCGCGCCGGAGCCCGAGCCGGTGACTGATCCGCTCTGCTCCGGCCGGGTCCAAGCACCCCCAGGTGGCCATGCTGGTCGACGGCCCGGTGCGGGTCGATGGTCGGACCGCAGCCGCTGCTGGAGAGCAGCTGTGGTCGGACCAGGTCCGTACCGCCATCGGTCACCGGGCCGGTCGGCTAAGTGACGGATGTGGATGGGTGGCGAGATGCTCCTTGAGCAGGTCGAATCCGTAGTCGTTCCCATTCGGCGCGGTTCTTCTCGATCATCCAATTTAGACACCTGAATGATCACCAGGAGGCCGCTCTCCTACGTTCCCGCCGCAACCGGCGTGACTACCCCACAACCGGCAATCCGGTCATCTCACTACCTTGCGAACGCCCTGAGGTTCCGGTCAGGCGGCGACTGTCGAGATGGGACAGCGCACCCCTATGGACCCCTAATGATTCGTAAGGATGTCATCGCGGAACGTTATCGTCTGACGAATGTCACCGCCCCCCGGCGGCAAGATCGTCTGACGGAGAGGATCGCCATGACGCTGCCCACCAACCCTCCGGCGCTGAGCGTGGTGATGCCGACCTACCAGGATCCGCAGTGCCTCGCGCTGACCCTCAGGGCGCTGACCCGGCAGACGCTGCCGCCGGAACGCTTCGAGGTGATCGTGGTGCGGGACGGTGGCTCGCCCGACGGGTACGCCGAGGCGCTCGCCGAGGGCGCCGGTCTCCGCCTGCGCGTGCTGGAACTCGCCGAGCGCAAGGGTCGCTCCGTCGCCCGCAACGAGGGGGCGCGCCGTGCCTGCGCACCTCTGCTGGTCTTCCTCGACGCCGACTCGTGGGCGGTGCCCGACCTGCTGGAGCGGCACCTGGCCTGGCACAGCGTGCCCGGCAACGCGGCGGTGCTGATCGGCCGGCGGGACGAGATCGGCCTCGCTGACCTGCCGGCAGTGCTTGCCGGGGAGCCGCACGCGGTCGCACGCGCCTTCCCGCACGGCGGCGACCTGCGGTTCGCCACAGGGCTTCCCGACGACGGGGGCGAGTGGCTCCGGGCCGGCTGGGTCATCGCCTACACGCACAACATCTCGCTGTCCAGCGCGCACTTCGCGCAGGTCGGTGGCTACCGCGAGGCGTTCGGTCTGAGCTACGGCGTGGAGGACGTCGAGTTGTTCTACCGCGTCGACCGCAGCCTCCCCGACGGCGTCAACTTCGGCTACGACGACGACGCCCGGGTCGTCCACCTGCCGCACCACAAGAACATCACCCGCAACTGGATGGAGATGAAGGCCAACTTCCAGCAGGCGGCCCGGCTCTATCCGTGCCTGGAGTGGGAGTTCCTCACCGCCGTCATGGGGTACGAGGCGATCCGGCGCATCCTGCACTATCGCGCGCTCATCGACGAGTGCGTCGAGCGGTCGGCCTGCGCCATCGGGCCCGCCGCCGCGCGCTTCGCCGGCCAGGTGCGGGGGCACCGTACGCTCTGGATCGGCACCGGCCGCGCCGATTCCGGGTTGCCCGCCTCGGCGTTGACCTTCGACTACGCCGCACCCATCGGGCGGACCAACTTCCACCTGCTCGGCGTCGCCCCGCCCATGCCGCCGGGCAGCCTGGACGCGGTGATCAGTGTGGACTTCTGGCGGTACCTGCTGTGGCCGGAACTCTGCCAGTTCATCTCGGCCTCGCTGCTGCTGGCCGGCGAGGTCCACCTGGTCGCCACCGCCGACTCGACGCCGGGGATGTGCGCCGCCGACCCGCAGACGCTGGACTACCTGCGCCAGGCGCAGGCCGCGGCCTGCACGGCCGAGCTGCGCGCGGTCGAAGGGCTCGGCCACGTACTGACCCTGCGGCCCCTCCGACCCGCGCCCGGCGCCGCGCGCCAGGTACCCGCTCAGACCGCCGCCAGGGCGCGACCCGCTGCCCTGGCGCCGGGGCGCTCCACGACGCGGGGATAGCAGATCGACGGTGCGGCCAGGCCCGACAACGCTGTCGGGCCTGGCCCAACCGCGCCCGGATCCGGCGCAAGAGACGGGAAGGCGAGTATTGTGCGCGTACTACTGTCGACTCTCGGGTCGCGCGGCGATGTCCAACCACTGGTGGCGCTCGCGTCGCGGTTGACGGCCCTCGGTCACCAGGTCCGCCTCTGCGCCCCGCCCGACTTCGCCCGCTGGGTGGCCAGCTTCAGGATTCCCTTCGTGCCCGTCGGCCCGCCCTGGCGCAGGTCGGCGGCGTCCAGGTCGCGGGCCGCCGTGCCCAAACCCTCGCCCGCGCAGGTACGCAAGTTCGCCGAGTCCTCCATCGGCATCCAGTTCGAGGTGCTGTCGGCCGCAGCCCGGGACTGTGACGTCCTCGTCGCGTCGACGGGCCTCCAGATCGCCGCCCGCACCGTGGCGGAGAAGCGCGGTATCCCGTACGTCTTCGCGGCGCTCTGCCCGGCGGCCCTTCCCTCACCCCACCACCCCCCGCTGCCGCTGCCGGTGCCGGGGGAGGTTCCGGCGCCCGCGTCGGCCGACAACAGCGACCTGTGGGCCGCCAACCTGCGGCACGTCAACGACACCTTCGCCGCGCCCCTCAACGCGCTGCGGTCGACGGTGGGGTTGGGCCCGGTCGCCGATGTCAGCGATCACATCCACACCGACCGGCCGTGGCTGGCCGCCGACCCGACCCTGGCACCCTGGCCGGACGTCGCCGATCCGGCCGTCTACCAACCGGGCGCCTGGCTCCTGCCCGACGAGCGGGCCCTGCCCGCCGAGCTGACGGCCTTCCTGGACGCCGGCGGGCCGTGTGTCTACGTCGGATTCGGCAGCGTCGCCGCACCCACGGGTCTGCTGGAGACGGCCGTGCGGGCCGTGCGCGCGGTCGGTTGCCGGCTGGTCGTCTCCCGGGGCTGGGCACCGCTCTCGCCGGTCGACCGGTCCCCCGACTGCCTGGTGGTCGGCGAAGTGAACCAGCAGGACCTGTTCCGGGAGGTGGCCGTGGTGGTCCACCACGGCGGCGCGGGCACCACGACCACGGCCGCGCGGGCCGGGACGCCGCAGGTCGTCGTACCGCAGGTGTACGACCAGCACTACTTCGCGCGCCGGGTGTCCGCGCTCGGCATCGGCACCGCACACTCCGGCTCCGTGCCGACCGTCGAGTCGCTGACCGAGGCTCTGGGCGCCGCGCTGCGGCCGCAGGTGGCCGCCCGCGCCCGCGAGTTCGCCGGCGTCGTACGCACCGACGCGGCGCAGGTCGCCGCGGAGCGGTTGGTCGCCGCACCGGGAGCCTGAGCGGGCAGCCCCGCGTCGAGGTCAGGGCGTCGGCGGGATGCCGAACACCTTCACCGGACGCCGCGAATCCAGGGCAGCCTCGGCGAGCAGGCGGTCCAGGTCATTGTCCTGTCGGTACTCGTTCTTGCCCTCGGTCAGCACGACGATCGCGTTGATCCGCTGTGGGTCGTACCGGTCGAGCAGCTCTCGGTGTGCGGGCCCGGACCGTCGCGTAGAGCGCGGTGCCGCCCTCGACGTGCAGGCCGGCCACCGGCGGCGCGGGACACGGCCGTCGTGCCATGCCGAAGCGGCGACCGAGGACAGCCGATCATGGGTGGCGGCCACGACCCGCCGGTGGTCTCGCGGTGGCGGTCGCCGCACTGCGCGGGTCGGCCTGGTCTACGACAGCGGGCGTGGCTCCAGCGTGTCCCTTCGTCCTCCGCCGTGGCCGGCGCGACCTCGTGTCCGCCGGGCCGGGCGGGTCGACGCTGGGTGCCCGACCTCCGTCACCGGCCCGCGCAGCCGCAGCGGCGTCAGGCCCGGCGCAGCGTCCGCAGTGTGCCGGCCCAGGCGACCACCTCGTCGAGCATGGTGCCGAGGGCCTGCTCGTGGTGCGCGGCCGGCCGGAAGTCGCGGAAGTTGACGAAGTCGGTCGTCAGAGAGAGCGCGACCTGGGAGCGGACGTCGGCGACGCCGAGTTGCCCGAGCACCAGCCGCAGGTGCTCGGCCGCCCGGGTGCCGCCGTGCACGCCGTAGCTGACGAGGCCGGCGGCGGCGTGCTGCCACTCCTGGTAGAGGAAGTCGAGGGAGTCCTTCAGCGCTCCCGGGATGGAGTGGTTGTACTCCGGCGTGACGAAGACGAAGCCGTCGAACCCGGCCACTGTCGTCGCCCAGCGGCGTACGGCCGGGCGTCGCGACGGCGCCATCGACGGCGGCAGCACCTCGTCGAAGTGTGGCAGGGCGTAGTCGGCGATGTCGACCAGTTCGACAGTGGCGTCGCCCCGCTTGGCGGCGACGTCGCGCACCCAGCGGGCCACGGCGTCGGCCTTGCGGCCGGGTCGCGTGCTGCCGACGATGACACCGATCTTGACCATGCTGCTCTCCTCTAGGCGATGGGGACGGGGCGCGCCGGAGCCGGCGTGCCGGTCAGGTCACGAGCCAGCTCCACCGCGCCGTGCAGGGACGACAGCCCACCGAGGGCGGCGGGACGCACCGGTGGCGCCGGACGTCCGGGCCGGCCGGCGTGGCGTGCCCGTTGCGCGACGAGCGGCACGAAGCCGGGCAGGCCGGCGGCGAATCCGCCGCCCACGATCGCCAGCGCCGGATCGAGGATCTCGCCGAGGCTCACCACCGCCGCCGCCAGCGCCCGGCAGCTCTCCTCGACCGCCGCCACCGCCCAGGGCTCGCGCCCGTCGAGTCCGGCCCGTAGGTCGTCGAAGCCCACCTCGCCGCCCCGGCGGGTGGCGGCGCGGCGCAGGGTGGCGGGGCCGGACGCGACGGACTGGAGGCAGCCGTGCCGGTCGCAGTCGCAGCGCTCACCGTCGAGGGCGACGACCATGTGGCCGATCTCGGCGGAGGACCGGCCCGGCACGGGCCGGCCGCCCAGCACGACGCCGCCGCCGATCCCGGTGCCGACGCCCAGGTAGACCACGTCGTCCGCGCCGGCGCAGCGCGCCTCGGCCAGGGCGGCGAGATCACCGTCGTCGGCGACGGCGGTCGCCGCGTCGGGAAAGAGGCGGCGCAGCGCGCCGGTGAGGTCGAGGCCCACCCAGCCGGGGCGCCCAGGCCAGGTGGTGACGGTGCCCCCGGTGTCAGTGGTCGCCGGCATGGCCACCCCGACCGCGTCCACCGGTCCCCACCGGTCGCGCAGCCGGTTCACCTCGACGGCCAGCACCGTCAGGTCGGCGGCCGGGTCGGCGGTCCCGCGGGGCCAGCGGAAGCTCCGGTCGTACGCCGGCCGCCCGGGTGCCTCCGCGTGCAACGCGACCTTGGTGCCGCCGACGTCGATGCCGAGGACGCCGCCGTGGCGCTGCGGACCGGACACGGCCGGCCTCAGCCCAGCCGCACGTGCAGGTAGACGAGCGCCAGGGCGGCCACGGCAAAGATCACCGGCGTCAGGATCGTCGTGGCCGGGTCCTTCGCCCGGGCGTGGTAGGCGACCGCGCCCGTCATCTGCAGGGCGAGACCGATCGCCGCCGCGATGCCCAGGGGCGGCCAGAGCAGGCCGAGCAGCAGCCCGGCGACCGCGGCGAGTTCCAGCACCCCCAGCACGCGGGTCAGCCCCGGCGAGACGCCGAGGTGGTCCATCCGCTCGCGCATCTGTGCCTGCCCGGTGAGCTTCGGTACGGCGATGCCCAAGAACACGGCGGCGAGGACGAGGGTCAGGACGAGGACGGGAATCTCCACGTGAGGTCCTTCGGGAAGAGTCGGGACGTGCGGACGACCGTACTGCCGGCACGCCGGCGCCCACGGCACCGGACGGCGGGGTGCCCGGTCGTCATCGGACGGTCGAGGTGAGGGCGCGCGCGGCCAGCCGGT
This sequence comes from Micromonospora sp. CNB394, assembly GCF_000374985.1. NCBI lineage: Bacteria > Bacillati > Actinomycetota > Actinomycetes > Micromonosporales > Micromonosporaceae > Micromonospora > Micromonospora sp. CNB394. The sequence goes on from NZ_KB895850.1 coordinate 49,440, forward strand.
AGCCCAGCGCTCCGAGCCCGACGATCACCCCGCTGGCCAGCGGGGCGATCACGGAGTCGTGCCGGAAGCTCTCCCGAGCCCACACGTTGGACAGATGCACCTCGACGAAGGGCCGGGGGTAGTCGGCCAGCGCGTCGCGCAGGCTCCAACCCGCGATCATCAGGGCGCCCGGGTTGACGATCGCGCCCACCGTGCCGTAGCTGTTCTGGATCGTACGGATCAGCGCCCCCTCGCAGTCGTGCTGCTCGGCGATCACACCCCAGCCCCGGGCGGCGACCTCCTCGCCGACGGCGCGTTCGATGTCGTCCAGGGTGTCCGTGCCGTAGATCTCCGGTTCCCGCCGGCCGAGAATGCCCAGGTTCGGGCCGTTCAGCAGCAGTACGTCCGACACGTTTCACCTCGTGGGGCACGGCCCTTGTCCGCAGAGCCTGATGACTGGTCACCGCAGTCTTACTACGCCGACGGCTCCCGGCGAACCGGCGGTGCCCGACGTGCGGGCGGACTAAGGGGTGGCTAGGGGCTGTTAGGGGCGGTGACCGCATATCCGCGTCGGTTACCGTCCTCCCTGCTGAAGCGACGTCGCCGGCTCCAGACGGAGGCGTCACGTACCGCGCGGCCACCCGGTTCTCCGCTGCGCCCGGACCGCGCACCGGCGGTCTCGGGTCGCCCCGCCCGATGGTCCGTCCAAGCCCCTGGTCTGCCCGAGTTGGGAAGTGGGAAGTCATGAGTGGTCAGCCCTCGACGGTGTCCGAGCTCCCCGAGTGGCCGCGGTACGGCGACGAGGAGCGAACCGGACTGATCCGCGCCCTCGAACAGGGCCAGTGGTGGCGGATGGGCGGCAGTGAGGTCGACTCCTTCGAGCGAGAGTTCGGTGACTACCACGGCAGCCCCCACGCGCTCGCCGTCACCAACGGCACCCACGCCCTGGAGGTCGCGCTGGAGGTGCTCGGCGTCGGCCCCGGTACGGAGGTGATCGTCCCGGCCTTCACGTTCATCTCGTCCTCGCTGGCCGCCCAGCGTCTCGGCGCGGTCGCCGTGCCGGTCGACGTCGACCTGGACACCTACTGCCTCGACCCCGCCGCCGTCGAGGCCGCGATCACCCCGCGTACCAAGGTGATCATGCCGGTGCACATGGCCGGGCAGTTCGCCGACATGGACGCGCTCGACAAGCTCGCCGCCGACGCCGGGGTGGCGCTGTTGCAGGACGCGGCACACGCCCACGGCGCGCAGTGGCGGGGCCGGCGGGCCGGCGCGCTCGGCTCGGTGGCAGCCTTCAGCTTCCAGAACGGCAAGCTCATGACCGCCGGCGAGGGCGGAGCGGTCGTCTTCCCCGACGAGGAACTGCGCGAGCGGGCGTTCCTCGTGCACAGCTGCGGCCGGCCCCGCACCGACCGCGACTACCTGCACGGCACCACCGGCTCGAACTACCGGATGGGCGAGTTCGCCGCCGCCGTGCTTCGCGCCCAGCTGACCCGCCTCGACGAGCAGATCGCGCTGCGCGAGCAGCGTTGGCCGCTGCTGTCGAGCCTGCTCGCCGAGATCCCGGGCGTCGTCCCGCAGACGATCGACCCCCGCACCGACCGCAACCCGCACTACATGGCGATGTTCCGTATCCCCGGGATCGGCATCGAGCGCCGCCGTGCCGTGGTGGACGCGCTCATCGCCCGGGGCGTCCCGGCGTTCGTGGCGTTCCGGGCGATCTACCGGTGCGAGGGCTTCTGGATGGCCGACGCGCCCGACGAGTCGGTAGAGGCGATCGCGGCCCGTTGCCCCAACACCGAGCAGATCCACTCCGACTGCGTCTGGCTGCACCACCGCACGCTGCTCGGCACGGAGCAGCAGATGCACGAGATCGCCGCCGTGCTCGCCGACGTCCTCGCCGGATGACGGCCCGGCCCCCGGCGACGCCCGACCGGCCGGTGCGGGTCGCGGTGGTCGGCCTCGGCTGGGCCGGGCGGGAGATCTGGCTGCCCCGGCTCGCCGCACACCCCGGCTTCGAGGTGGTCGCCGTGGTCGACCCGCAGCCCGTGGCGCGCGACCAGGCCCGCGACACCCACGCCGTCGCGTCCGCGTACGCCGACGTCGAGGACCTGCCCGCCGGAACGGTCGACCTGGCGGTGGTCGCCGTACCGAACCACCTGCACGCGGTGGTCGCCGTCCGGCTGCTGCGCCGGGGCGTACCGGTGTTCCTGGAGAAGCCGGTCTGCCTGACCTCCGCCGAGGCGGACATCCTGGCCGACGCGGAGCGTGACGGCGGCGCGGTGCTGCTGGCCGGCAGCGCCGCCCGCTACCGGGCCGACATCCGGGCGCTGGCCGACGTGGCCGGCGGGCTGGGCCCGGTCCGACACGTCGATGTGGCCTGGGTCCGCGCCCGAGGGGTGCCCGACGCGGGCGGCTGGTTCACCCGCCGCGACCAGTCCGGCGGGGGTGCGCTGGTGGACCTCGGCTGGCACCTGCTCGACACGGTGCTGCCGCTGCTCGGCCCGGCCCGGGTCACCCACGCGATCGGCAGCGTCTCGGACGACTTCGTCAACGACGGCGCTGCCCACGCCGCCTGGCGCGGCGGGGCCGACCCCGCAGGCCACGCTCCCGGCGACGTCGAGGACACCGCCCGGGGGTTCCTGCTCACCGACACCGGCGCCTCGGTCGCCCTGCACGCCTGCTGGGCCTCGCACGAGTCGCTGGACCGCACCACCGTCACCGTGCACGGCGCCGCCGGGTCGGCGACGCTGCGCTGCACGTTCGGCTTCAGTCCCAACCGGGAGCCCACGCCGGTGCTGACGCGTACCCGCGACGGCCGGACCGTGCGGCTGCCGCTGCCCGGGGAGCCGATCGGCGCAGAGTACGACCACCAGCTCGACGCCCTGCCCGGGCTGCTCGCCGACCCGGCCGCCCGGGGCGCGGCCGTCGTCGAGGCCCGCCGGACCATCGACGTCATCGAACGGATCTACCAGTGCGCCCGGCCCACCCGGCCGGAGCACCAGCACGCACTGGTGGGCCATCGCGCCGGGTGAGAACCACCGTCGGCCCCAACCGCTTCCGGGAGCAGCCATGAGCCGTCCATCGTCCACAGCCGAGGTGACCCCGCCGTCGCCGGCGCGCGGGCCGATCCGTGCGGTCGTGTTCGACCTCGACGGCGTCATCGTCGACAGTTCGGCCGTCATGCGTGCGGCGTTCAGCATCGCGTACGCCGAGGTGGTGGGCGACGGGCCGGCGCCGTTCGACGAGTACAACCGGCACATGGGCCGGTACTTCCCGGACATCATGCGCCTGATGGGGCTGCCCCTGGAGATGGAGGAGCCGTTCGTCCGCGAGAGCTACCGGATGGCCCACCTCGTGCCGCTCTTCCCCGGCGTCCGGGAGACCCTGGAGACCCTGCACTCGCGGGGCATCCGGATGGGGATCGCCACCGGCAAGGCCGGCCCGCGGGCCCGGTCCCTGCTCGACCAACTCGGCGTGCTGGGCCTCTTCGGCCAGGTGATCGGCTCCGACGAGGTGGCCCGTCCCAAGCCTGCCCCGGACATCGTGCTCCAGGCGCTGGGCAACCTCGACGTGCCGCCGCACGAGGCCATGATGGTGGGCGACGCGGTGATCGACCTGCTCAGCGGCCGGGACGCCGGGGCGACGGCCGTCGCCACGACGTGGCACGGCGGGGACATCGCGGCGCTGCTCGCCGCCGGCCCCGACCTGGTCGTGCACGCCCCGGCGGAGTTGCTGGCGCACTGCCCGGTGGTCAGCGTGTCCCGCTGACCACCTCGGGGCCGGCTTCCAGGAAGCGCAGCATGCCGGTGGCCAGGATCTCGGCGACGTGGGCCGGGACCAGGTCGGTACGGATGGTGACCCGCAGGAGGACGCTCCCGTCGCCGGGCAGCACCTCGGCGACGCAGGCACCGGACCACTCCCGGGCGTACGGCTCGACGACCTCCTCGGTCCGGCAGCCGGGCAGGTCCAGCGGGAGGACGAGGTTGTCCTGGTAGGCGAACGAGGGCAGGCTGTCGATCACCGTGCGGGGCAGGTCGAGGACCGGGTCGTCGGTGATCATCTCCAGGAAGGAGACGTCCTGGGCGGCCATCATCTCGTCCGCCGTCTGCTGGAGGGCGCACATCAGGTCCTTCTCCGGGCCACCGAACCGGACCCGGAGACAGTTGCTGCTGATCCTGCTCGTGAAGGCGGCGTCGAGGACGCGGCTGCCGCGCTGGGCGACGATCATCAGCAGGGCGATGTCGTCCTGCCCGTGGATGGCGCGTAGCGCCGAGGCGTAGGCGGCGGCGAAGTAGCTGGAGCGGCTGAAGCGGTGTTCGCCGGCGGCCCGGTCCCAGCGCCGCACCAGCTCGGGCGGGACGGTGACGATGTGCCCGGTCTTGGGGCCCCAGGCCGGGGTCTGTTCCGGGTTCTCCTGCGGCCGGCCCTTGCCTTGGCGGGGTAGGTCGCGTAGTTGTTCGCGCCAGTAGGTTCGTTGGGTTTGCAGGTCGGCGGCGTTGCGGAGGCGGGTGTGTTCGTCGTGGGTTTGGTGGAGTGTGGGTGCGGGGTGTTTCCAGGTGGGGGTGTGGCCGGCGTGTCGTGCGGTGTAGGCGTGGCTGAGGTCTCGTACGAGTAGTCCGTGTGACCAGCCGTCGAAGGCGATGTGGTGGATGCCGATGCCGAGCAGGATTCGGTTGGTGGTTTTGTTTCGGATCAGGGCGGCGCGCCAGTTGCGGCCCTGGGTGTAGTCGAGGGGTTGTTGTACTGCCTCGGCGAGTTGGTCGAGGGCGTCGTGTTCGGTGGCGGCGTCGGTGAGTAGCCGTAGCTGTGGCATGCCGGGGTTGGGGGGGATGATTGCGGTTGGTGGGTCGGTGCGTCGGTAGCGGGCGTGCAGGGCCTGGTGGCGGTGGTGTATGTCGCCGAGGGCGGCCATGAGGGCTCGTAGGTCCAGCTCACCCTCGATCCACCAGGTGACCGGGACGACGACCTCCAGCGGCGACATCAGGCACTTCGCCACCTGCTGCGCGAGCGGGACCGGTCCCGGGCGCTGCCGGGCCTGTGTCACGGTCGAGCCGGTGTCCGCGCGGCGGGGGGCGGTGGCGAGCCAGCGGGCCAGCTCGTACGGGGTGGGCGTGCGGTGGATCTGCGAGACGGGCACCACCACGTCGGCGGCCTCGTCGAGGGCGACGGCGACGGCGGCGGACTGCAACGACGTGCCGCCGAGGTGGAAGAACCCGTCGCGGGCCCCGACCCGCTCGATGCCGAGCACGCTCGCGAACACCTCCACGACGAGGCGTTCGCCCTCGGTGGCCGGCGCCACGTACGGCACGCCGAGATCGGGGCGCTGGGCGTCGGGTGCGGGAAGGGCACTCCGGTCGATCTTGCCGGTGCCGCCGAGGGGGAAGCGGTCGAGGACGACGACGGCGGCGGGGACCATGTAGCCGGGCAGGTGGGCCGTGGCGTGGTCGCGCAGGTCGCCAATGCCCGGGGTGCGGCCGTCGCGCCCGGTGACGTACGCGACGAGCCGGGCCACGCCCCGGTCCTCGCGGCGGACGACGACGGCGGTCTCCACCTCCGGGTGCTGGGCGAGGATGCTCTCGATCTCACCCAGCTCGATGCGGATGCCGTTGACCTTCACCTGGTGGTCCATCCGGCCGAGGATCTCCAGTGCACCGGCGCTGTTCCACCTCCCCAGGTCGCCGCTGCGGTAGGCGAGCCCGCCGCCGTACGGGTCGGTGACGAACCGCTGGGCGGTCAGTTCGGGGCGGTTGAGGTAACCGTCGGCGACGCCGAAGCCGGCGATCAGGATCTCCCCGGGAACCCCGGCCGGCATGAGGTCGAGGTCCGCGTCGACGACGCGGACCTGCCGGTTCGGCATCGGCCAGCCGATCGGCACGTACGCGCCACCCCACCCGGCCGATGCGTCGAACCAGGTGCACGCCACGGCGATCTCGGCCGGCCCGTACGCGTTGACCACCCGCGTGCCCGCCGTCAGCCACCGCTGGGCCAGCCGCGGCGGGACGGCCTCGCCGCCGAAGATGACGCAGCGGAGGCCGGGACAGGCGGCCGGGTCGAGCGGGGCGATGTTGGTGGCCGGTCCGAACGTGTGCGTGACGCCCTGGGTGTTGACGAGGTCGGTGAGCCGGCGCGCGTCGAGCAGATCGTCGCGCGGGCACACGACGACGCGGCCCCCACCGGTGAGCGCGGCGAAGATCTCCCCGAACGCGGCGTCGAAGACCGGTGCCGCCGAGTGCAGCATCCGGCTGCCGGGGCCGATGGCGCACTCGCCGGTCATCCACGCCAGGAAGTTCGCCAGCCTCTCGTGTGACAGCACCACGCCTTTCGGCGTGCCTGTCGAACCCGACGTGTAGATGACGAACGCCGGGGCGTCCACCGGCACCACAGGCAGATCCGCCGCCGCACCGTCCGGTACGGCGGGCCAGCCGTCGTCCAGCGCCACCACCGTGACCCCGTCCCCGGCGGGAATCCGGGGCGCTACCGCACCGACCGTCAACACCACCCGCGCGCCGTGGTCGGCCAGCAGCACCCGCATCCGCTCCGCGGGCCACGACACGTCCATCGGCGTGTACGCGGCACCCGCCCGCAGCACACCCATCGCCGCCACCAGCGACCACAACCCGCGCTCCAACGCCACGGACACCACGTCACCGGCACGGACACCCACCGACCGCAGGTACGCCGCCAGCAGTCCGGACCGGCGATCCAGCTCCCCGTATGTCAGCACCTCGTCGCCCGCGACACCCGCCACCGCCTCCGGGGACCGCCGCGCCCAGCCCAGCACGAGCTCGTGGATCGGCTCACCCGGGATCTCCCGCACCGGGCCGCGCCCCCACGTCAGCAACCGCTCCCGTTGCGCGGCGTCCAGCAACGGCAACCTCGACAGGGCGACCTGCGGCGCCGCCGTCCCGGCGGAGACGAGCACCACGACCTGATCCACGAGTCCCCGTACGAACTGCGTGGAGAATTCCTCCACCGCGTAGTCCACCCGCAGCACTGATCCGTCCGCAGCCACGCGCACCACCATGTCGACGTCCACCACGGCCGGTCCCGTCTCCGCCACCGGGCCGTCGGTGAGCTCCACCGCCACCGGATCCGATCGGTCCGGACCCGCCACCGGCGCCGTCCACGCCAGTCCCACCCGCGTCGCCAACTCCCCGAATCCCGGGTCGCCCGAGACGTCCACCCGCGCCACCGGCCCGTGGGCCGGGGCCAGCCCGAGCACCACCTCGTCCTGGCCGGTCCAGCGGGCCAGGACCGCCACGAGCCCCGCCACCACGACGTGTCCGGCCGGTGTCACGCGCGACGGCCAGGCGGGCAGTACCCGGTGCACCGAGGCCGCCCGCGCGGGCCACACCGCCGGCCTCCGCAGGTCACCCACGAGTTCCAGAGCAACCGCGCCGTCCGCGGCCTGGGCGCCATCGAACCCGACAGACAACAGCTCAACCTCCGATCGAAAGGGAACGACCGAAAGGCTCAGGGCCGCGACGATCGGTCAGCCGGGATGCGGTACGCCGGACGGCGGGGGTGACGCGAGGCGCGTCGACGGGCGGCGCCGCTCGCGGGCCACCCGATCCGGTGCGCTGAGGGTGGCAACGACGAGCCGACGGGGCCCGACCATACGAAGCGCTGCGCAGTGACGTACACCCCTAGAGATCGGCATGTCGACCCCTAGCGCGCCAGCCGGAGATCCCGCCCCGGGCAGGCCGGGGACGTGGCGGCGGTGCCCGCCCGCCACCGGCCGTGTCGAGGCCGGGCCGGCAATGTGGGCCTGGCAGGGGCGTGGCCGTGCGAGCCGGGCCGTCGGCAGCGCGGCTGCGACAGCGCTGTCCGGCGACTCCAACCCTACTGACGAACAGCTTTTCGGTCAGCCCGAGTCGATGGCAACGGCTAGGAGTATCGGCGGCCCCGGCGGCGAAAGGGTCGTCCGCGTTCGCCTGTCTGGCCCATCCCGGGGCAATGAGTAGTGACTATGATCTTTCGATCATGACTCCAAGTCGGTGGCTGGAAAATCAGCCGCTGACCGGCGGTGTGCACCTCGCCGGGTGAAGCTGGCCACACGCCGGCCGGCTTCCCGGCCGGTCCAGCTCACGACCGTCCGGTCGGTGCACACGGCACGCCCGGCTCTCGCGGCCGAGCGGCCGCACCAGGACCGGGAGCCCACGCCTGAGGCCACGTTCTCCGCTGTTCGTGGCCGTGGCGCACCGGTTTCAGCGCTACCCCGAGGCCCGCACCGGGCCAGCATGTCAGGAGATCAGATGCAGGTTCCCATCCAGGTACAGGTGTTCGCACACGACGGGGTGGTCCTCGCCCGACCGCCCGACCCGTCGGCCACCGCCGACAGCCCCTATCTCGCCGGCGCGGGCGCCGCTCTCTACAACGGCCTGGACATGATCACGGGTCTGCACCTGACCCTTCCGCACCAGTCGGCGGTCATCTGCAGCACCGGCTCCAGCGCGGACAAGTCACTGCGTCTGCTCAGCCGGAGTGGTCTGAAGACGCCCAGCGACCTGCGGGAGTTCCGCTCCGGCGCGCAGGCGGTGCGGTACGCGCGGGAAGCCGTCGAGCGGGGCGAGACGCTGGAGTTCCAGTTTCCCCCGCATGACCCGCTGCTGCGGGCCGCTCGCGCCCGGGTGCCCGCGGATCTGCTCACCCGCCTCAACAACAAGACCGTGCTGGAGACTCTGGTCGCGCCGGAGTACCTGCCCCGCCGGCAGGTCGCCACCCCCGCCGAGGTGCGCCGGATCGTGGCGCGGGACCGCCGGCCGGCGGTCATCAAACCGGCCGGGGTCGAGGTGTTCAGTGGAATTGCGATCTTCACCCGTCGGTTGCGGGACCGGCGGAACCGTTCCCTGTTCAACCAGTTGGAACAGGTGAGCGAGCAGTGGATCGTCGAGGAGGAGGTGCCCTTCGAGACGATCTGGGGTCTCCAGTTCGGCGTGACCGACGGGGGAACGGTGCACTACTTCGGAGCGTCGGTACACCTGCCGCAGCCCACCTCGACGTGGGTCGGCTGTGTGATGGACGACGACCAGCCCCCGGAGGAGCTGGTCGAAGCGCTGACCGTAGGGGTCCGAAAGGCCAGTGAGCTCGGGTACCGGGGCTACTGCTCCTTCGACGCCGGGATCGGCCGCGACGGCGCTTTGCGGGTCATCGACCCGAACTTCCGGGTCAGCGGGGCCACCACCTCGCTGCTGCACCGCAGCTCGCTGCTGGGCCGGCATCCGTGCGCCATGACCACGTTCTTCTCACTGGCTCCCGGCGTCGACGCCGAGCCGATCCTCGCGCCGTTCATCGACCGGGGGCAGTTCGTCGTGTTCATGCACCACGACCCGGCAGAGACGGACAACGGCCCGCTGCCGGCGACCATCGTCGGCATGGTCGGAGCCGCGGACCGGTACGCCTGCGGCGTGCTGGTGGCGCAGATCCAGCGGGCCCTGGGCACCTGACGCGCCGGTCCGGGCCCGCTCGGCTCCGGCGGCTCGCCATCCGTTCGCCGGCCCGGCCGCCCCGCGGCGCCGGCCGGCGAACGGGCACCCGGCGGTGGCGGCCTCACATGCCGGAAAGTGCCGTACGCACAGCGACCTCGGGGACGCGGGTGACCAGTTCGACTCCGCCCGGTCCGTCCAGGACGAAGGACAGGCCCGAGGTTGCCTTCTTGTCCCGGCGCATCAGCCTGATCAGCTCGTCGTGGTCGACGCCGCCGGGCAGCGTGGTGTCGAGCCCGTAGCCCGCCACCACGTCGTGGTGCTCGGCCACCCGGTCGGCCGGTATCCGGCCGAGGACGCCGGCCAGGCGGCCCGCGAAGACCGTGCCGATTCCGACGGCCTCACCGTGGCGCAGGCCGAAGTCGGTGGCCCGCTCCAACGCGTGCCCGAGCGTGTGACCGTAGTTGAGGATGTGCCGCAGGCCGGAGTCCCGCTCGTCCGCGGCCACCACCCGAGCCTTCAACGCCACCGATGCGGCGATCTGTTCCGCCACCGGCCGGTCACACAGATCACCGGCGCCGATGAAGTGCGCGCGGGCGATCTCCCCGTACCCGTTGCGCCACTCCCGCTGCGGCAGCGTCCTCAGGTGCTCGGTGTCGCAGAGCACCGCCCGGGGTTGCCAGTACACGCCCACGAGGTTCTTGCCCTCCGGCAGGTTGACGGCGGTCTTCCCGCCGACGCTGGCGTCCACCTGGGCCAGCAGCGAGGTCGGCAGATGGATCACCGGTACACCCCGGTGGTAGAGGCCGGCGGCCAGCCCGACCACGTCCGTGGTGGTGCCGCCGCCGCAGGAGACCACGGCGTCGGTCCGGGTCAACCCGAACTCGGCGAACGCCCGGCAGAGCTGTTCCACGGTGGTCAGGTTCTTGTCGTGCTCGCCGTCGCGGGCCGGCACCACCCGGTGCGGCACGCCCGGGTCGGGCGTCCACTCCGGTGGCCGGGCCGAGACCACCACGACCCGCTGGGCGCCGATCCGCGCCACCTCCGCCGGGAGCCGGTGGCGCACGCCGGGACCGATCAGCACCGGGTACGACCGTTCTCCGAGTGCCACCTCGACGCGGGCCGGCTCGCCGGCGGGACGGTCAGGTACCGGCGCGTGCATGTGGTTGCTGCCTCCTCTGCGGAACGTGGGCCGGCGCGGTCGGGGCCGGGTCGGCCCGCACCATCGACAGGCGCAGCGCCAGCGCGGCCAGCGAGTCGACCTCCGGCCGGATGCCCCACCGGTCGTGGGTGAGCTGCGCGTGGTGCGCCAGCAGGAACCCGGGAGGCGCCGTCGGGTGGTGGTGACCCACCACGTCGGTCACCCGGTCCAGGTAGCGCTGCCACGCCACTGCCACGTCCCCGCCCAGCGGTAGGTCACCGGCCGACAGGACGATCTTCTCCGCCCCGGCGTCGGCCTGCGCGGCCAGCTCCCGCCGCTGCGCGCCGGTGAGCCGCTGGCTGCGTTCCTGCCAGTGCAGGAACAGGAACGCCAGGCGGTCGGCCGCCGGCATCAGCCCGGTCAGGTGCCGCAGGTGCGCCACGGCCAGCGGCAGCTCGCCGCCGGCCAGCCAGGGCACGTCGCCGCCGAGCAGGGTGAGGGCCAGTTCGCTGCCCGCGAACGCGAGCGGGCCGCCCCGGGCGGGGTCGCGCACGACGCACCGGTCCCCGGTCAGGGACGTCCCCGGGTCGTACGCGAGCAACCCCGCCCGGACCGCGTCGAGCGCGGCGGGGGTGGCATGGAAGCCGAGGCTCAGCCGCCCGGCGGGGGAGCCCTCCGGGTCGAAGAACCAGTGCATGCCGGGATCGGCCCGGCGGGCGGCGGCGACCAGCCCGGTCAGGACGGTGCCGACCAGCTCGGTCAGCCGCGTGCCCGGGCAGCCGCCGGCCGGTACGGCCGAACGGGCGAACAACCAGCAGCGTTCCAACGACGGCACCTCGGCTGACGGGCGGGTGGAGCACGGGATTCGACGGTCCGCGGGGGTCGCCCCATCATCGGCCCGCGGGGCCGTTCCACCACCCGATCGGCGCTTCGAACTGGGGACGACTTAGGGGGTGACAGGGGTAGGACACCGGCAGGGTGCTCGGAAGACTTGGGCCGCTACGGCGAGCGAGGTCTACGCCGCGGATGAGGAGTCTCGCCGACGGATGGATGTGGTGACATGCTTCGGAGCGACCTGATCCAGCCGTTGTCCGATCTGATCGAGGCGCACGCCGCCAGGTCGGGGAACAAGGTCGCATTCCGCGACGACCGCCGGGCGGTCGGATACGCCGATCTGGCGGCGCGGACCCGTCGGCTGGCCGGTCACCTGGCGGCGGCCGGGGTCGCCCGGGGCGACCGGGTGGCCTTCTGCCTCGGCAACCGCGTGGAGACGGTGGAGACCTGGCTGGCCGTCACGCGGGCCGCCGCGGTCGGCGTGCCGGTGAATCCACACAGCACCGACGCGGAACTGGCCCATCTGCTGGACGACTCCGGCGCGGTGCTGGTGGTCACCGACCCGCGTCACCTCGACCAGATGCTGCGGCTGCGTGCCACCCGGCCGGCCCTGCGGATCGTGGTCACCGGGGACAACCCGGTTCCGGACGGGGTCGTCGCCTGGCGCGATCTTGTCGACACCGAGCCGACCGTGGGCGCCCGCGACGACCTGGGCCTCGACGAGGTGGCCTGGATGCTCTACACCTCCGGCACCACCGGTCGGCCCAAGGGTGTGCTTTCCACCCAGCGCACCTGCCTCTGGTCGGTCGCCGCCTGCTACGTGCCGATCCCCGGGCTCACCGCCGCCGACCGGGTGGTCTGGCCACTGCCGCTGTTCCACAGCCTCTCCCACATCGGGTGCGTGCTCAGCGTGACGGCGGTCGGGGCCACGGCCCGGCTCATCGACGGCTTCTCCGCCGACGACGTGCTGCGCGCGGTCGACGAGGACGAGGCCACCGTGCTCGCCGGTGTGCCGGCGATGTACCACCACCTGGTCACCGCCGCCCGGGAGACCGGCTTCCGCGCCCCGGCCCTGCGGGTCTGCCTGGTCGGCGGGGCGATCACCACCGGCGCGCTGCGGCGTGCGTTCGACGAGGTCTTCGACGCGCCGCTGCTCGACGCGTACGGCAGCACGGAGACCTGCGGCTCGATCGCCGTCACCCGGCCGGGGCAGCCCCGGGTCGAGGGCTCCTGCGGGCGCGCGGTGCCCGGCGTCGAGGTGCGCCTGGTCAGCCCGCAGACGGGTCTGGACGTGCCGACCGGCGCCGAGGGGGAGGTCTGGGTCAGCGGTCCGAGCGTCATGCTCGGCTACCACGGCCTGCCGGAGGTCACCGCCGCCGCCCTGCGCGACGGCTGGTACCGCACCGGTGACCTGGCCCGCCGCGACGCCGACGGCAACATCTTCGTCACCGGCCGCCACCAGGAGCTGATCATCCGGGGCGGGGAGAAGATCCACCCGGTCGAGGTGGAGGAGGTGCTGCGCGCGGTGCCCGGCGTCGCCGACGTGGCGGTGACCGGCCGGCCGCACGAGGTGCTCGGCGAGGTGCCGGTGGCGTTCGTGGTGCCGGGGGCGGAGGGCTTCGACCCCCGTGCCGGGTACGCGGCCTGCCGGGAGCGGCTCAGCTACCACAAGGTCCCCGAGGCGCTGTACGAGATCGGGCAGGTGCCCCGCACCGCGTCCGGCAAGGTCACCCGCCGGCTCCTGCTCGACGGGCCGGCCCGGCTGCGGGCGATCAACGGCAGCCACCACGAGGCGCTCAGCCTGCTCGCCTGGCGACCGCTGGACCTGGCCGCCGTACCGCCGGTGGCGGCGCCCGTACCGGCGGCCGCGCAGGACGCCGCCGCCCCGGTCCGCCGCTGGGCGCTCGTCGGCGCCGGGAGCGAGTCGCTGGTGGAGCCGTTGCGTGCGGCGTCGCCGGGGGAGCGGTTCCGGGCCCACCGGGATCTGGCCGGCCTGCGCGAGACTCCCGAGGCGCCCGACGTGACGGTGCTGCTGGCCGGGCCGGCCGACGCCGACGCGGCGGACCTCGCCGACCGGTTGCGAGGTTGGCTCGACGACGACGGCTTCGCCGGCACCCGGCTGATGCTGCTGACCGGCCCGGTCGGCGACGCGGCCAACGGCCCCGATCCGAGCGGTGCCGGCAGCGCGGGCGAGGCCACTGCGGGCGACGCCGCCGCGGGCGAGGCCACTGCGGGCGACGCCGCCGGGTGGTCCGGACCCGATCCGGCGGCCGGCGCCGTCTGGGCGGTCGGGCGCAGCCTGCAGGCCGCGTACCCGGACCGGATCGTGCTGGTCGACCACGACGCCGCGGACCGCTCGCTCGCCCTGCTGCCGGCCGTCGTGGACGCCGGCGCCGCGCAGGTCGCCCTGCGGGCCGGGGCGGCCCGGTACGCGGCCCTCGTGCCCGCCCCGGCGACCGCGCCGGGACGATCGGCGACCGTGGCCGACCCGGAGCGCCCCGTCCTGGTCACCGGCGCCGACGGACCGACCGGCGCCGCGCTGGCCCGGCACCTCGTCGCCGTGCACCGCGCCCGCCGGCTGCGGCTGCTGCACGCTGGCGCGACGCCCGCCCCGGCCCTGGCGGACCTGGCCGCCGAACTCACCGCCGCCGGTGCGGAAGCCGTTCCGCTGCCCGCCGAGCGGGCGGGCGACGAGGCGTTCGGCGCCGTCTTCCTCTGCCCGTGCGACGACGACCTGGCCGACGTCGAGTGCGCAGTCCGGCTGCTCGGCCTCGCCGCGACGCTGGACGCCGCGGGCCGCCACCCGGAGGCGGCGTTCACCGTCCTCGCGCCGTCCGCCCTGCTGCTGGGCGCGGCGGGCCGGGAACGCGCCGCCTCGGCCGTCGGGGCCCTGCACGCCCTGGTCGCCCGCCGCCGGGCCGCCGGTCACCCGGCCCGGCTCGTCGGCACGACCGCGCCCGCCGAGCGCGGACCGGCGGCGACCGGACCCGCAGCGGGCACCGCATCGGCGGCAGTGCGTGCCGACCTCGCCGCGTTCGACGTGGCCCACGACGGCGCCGACCTGGTCGTGCTCGCCCACCCGGCGGGCCACGCCGACGCCGCGCACCCCGCCTGGCGCGAGCCCGTGGCCGAGCCCGGCGACTCCACGGACGACCGGGACGCCGCCGAGCTGCGCCGTCGGCTGGCCGGGCTCACCACCACCGAGGGGGATCGGCTCCTGCTCGACCTGGTCCGCGCCGCCACCGCGCAGGTGGCCGGGCTGCCCGGCCCGGCCGCGGTCCGCCCCGGCCGCGCCTTCAAGGAACTCGGCTTCACCTCGGTCGCGGCGGTTGCGTTGCGCGATCGGCTGGCCCAGGCCACCGGGGTACGGCTCTCCGCGACGGCCGCGTTCGACCGGCCCAGCCCGCAGGCACTCGCCCGGCACCTCGCCGCCCGGCTGCGTGGTGCCGTCCCGCCGGCCACTCGCACGACCGGCCGGTCGGAACTTCCGTCCACAGCGGACGATCCGGTGGCCGTCGTCGCCATGGCCTGCCGGCTTCCCGGCGGCGTCGCCTCCCCCGAGGAGCTGTGGGAGCTGGTCGACCAGGGCCGGGAAGGGCTCACCGAGTTCCCCACGGACCGGGGCTGGGACCTGGCGAACCTGTTCTCCGACGACCCCGACCGCCCCGGCACCTCGTACGCCCGGGTGGGCGGCTTCCTCACCGGCGCCGCGGACTTCGACGCCACCCTGTTCGCGATCAGCCCGCGCGAGGCGCTCGCCATGGACCCGCAGCAGCGGCTGCTGCTGGAGACGTCCTGGGAACTGTTCGAGCGGGCCGGCATCGACCCCACCTCGCTGCGCGGCAGCGCCACGGGCGTCTTCACCGGCGTCATGCACCACGACTACGCCGCGAACCTGCGCCAGGCGCCGCCCGGCACCGAGGGCTACCTCGGCGTCGGCACCGCCGGCAGCGTCGTCTCCGGCCGGGTCGCGTACGCGCTGGGGCTGGAGGGGCCGGCGGTCACCGTCGACACGGCCTGCTCGTCGTCACTGGTGGCGCTGCACCTGGCCGCCCAGGCGCTGCGCGCCGGGGACTGCTCGCTCGCCGTGGCCGGCGGCGTGGCGGTGATGGGCACCCCGCAGGCGTTCGTGGAGTTCAGCCGGCAGCGCGGGCTCGCCCCGGACGGCCGGTGCAAGGCGTTCGCCGACGGCGCCGACGGCACCGGCTGGTCCGAGGGCGTCGCCGTGCTGCTGCTGGAACGGCTCTCCGACGCCCGCCGGGACGGGCACCCCGTCCTCGCCGTGCTGCGCGGCTCCGCGGTCAACTCCGACGGCGCGTCCAACGGGCTGACCGCCCCCAACGGGCCCGCCCAGGAGCGGGTCATCCGCCGGGCGCTGGACGCGGCCGGGCTCTCCGCCGCCGACGTGGACGCCGTCGAGGCGCACGGCACCGGCACGTCCCTCGGTGACCCGATCGAGGCGCAGGCGCTGCTCGCCACGTACGGGGTGGGCCGCGGTGACGCCGAGCCGCTGCGGCTCGGCTCGCTGAAGTCCAACCTCGGCCACACCCAGGCCGCCGCCGGTGCCGCCGGGCTGATCAAGATGGTGCTCGCGATGCGGCACAGGACACTGCCGCGCACCCTGCACGTGGACGCCCCGACGTCCGAGGTGGACTGGTCCGCCGGCGCGGTCGAGGTGCTCACCGAGGCCCGCCCGTGGCCCGACGTACGCCGCCCCCGCCGGGCCGGCGTCTCGTCGTTCGGCATCAGCGGCACCAACGCCCACGTCATCGTCGAGGCCCCCGCCGACCCGCCGACCTCCGCCGGGGACACCGCCCGGCAGTCGCCGCCCGCCACCGCGGCAGCGCGACCGTCGACCGACACCGCTCGGCCGCCCGTACCGTGGCTGCTCGCGGCTGCCTCCGGCGAGGCGCTGCGTGACCAGGCGGCCCGCCTGCTGGCCTGGTTCGACGGGCCGGGGGCGCACGTCGACCCGGCCGACGTCGGGCACGCCCTCGCCACCACCCGCGCCGCTCTCGAACACCGGGCCGTGGTCCTGGTGGGCGACGCGGAGTCCGCCCGGACGGGGCTCGGCGCGCTGGCCCGCGGCGGACCGGACCCGGACCTGCCGGGCGTGCTGACCGGCCGGGGCGTCGACGGCCGACTCGGCCTGCTCTTCGGTGGGCAGGGCGGCCAGCGCGCCGGCATGGGCCACGAGCTGCACGCGGCGTACCCCGTCTTCGCGGCCGCCTTCGACGCGGCCTGCGCCGAACTCGACCGCTGCCTCGCCGGCCACGCCCCGTTCCCCGTCGCGGACGTCGTCCTCGCGGCCGAGGGCACCGCAGCGGCCGAACTGCTCGACGAGACCCTGTACACCCAGCCGGGCCTGTTCGCCTTCGAGGTGGCGCTCCACCGCCTCCTGGAGCACTGGGGGATCCGCCCCGACGCGGTGCTCGGCCACTCCGTCGGCGAGCTTGCCGCCGCGCACGTGGCCGGGGTGTTCTCCCTCGCCGACGCGGCGGCGCTGGTCGCCGCCCGCGCCCGGCTGATGCAGCAGCTGCCCGCCGGGGGCGCGATGGTCGCCGTCGAGGCCGACGAGGCCGAGGTCGCCGCGCACCTGACCGACCGGGTGGGCCTCGCCGCCGTCAACGGCCCCACCAGCGTCGTCCTCTCCGGCGACACGGACGCGGTGCTGGCCGTCGCGGACACCCTGCGCGCGGCCGGGCGCCGCACCAGCCGGCTGCGGGTGTCGCACGCGTTCCACTCGCCGCGCATGGACCCGATGCTCGACGAGTTCCGCGCGGTCGCGGCCGGCCTCACGTACCGCACCCCGCACCTGCCGGTGGTGTCCAACCTGACCGGCCACCCCGTCGACCCGGCCCGGCTCTGCTCGCCCGAGCACTGGGTGGCGCACGTGCGGGGCACCGTCCGCTTCCACGACGGCGTACGAGCCCTGCACGGGCAGGGCGTCACCACCTTCCTGGAGATCGGCCCGGCCGGTGTGCTCACCGCGATGGCCCAGGACTGCCTCGTCGCCGAGACCGACGAGCTGGCCTTCGTCCCCGCCGTACGGGGCACCGCAGGCGAGGCCGAGGCGCTGCTCGCCGCCGTGGCGCGGCTGCACGTGCGGGGCGTCGCGGTGGACCGTGCCGCCCTCGCCGGCCCCGGCCCGCACCGCCGCGTCGACCTGCCCACGTACGCCTTCCAGCGCCGGCACTACTGGCTGCCCGCTCCCACCGGCACGGGCGGTTCCGTCGGCGCCGGACTGGCCGACGCCGGGCATCCGCTGCTCGGCGGCCTGCTGGCGGTCGCCGGCACCGGGCAGGTGGTCTGCACCGGGCAGATCGCCACGGCCACCTCGCCGTGGCTGGCCGCGCCCGGCGACGGCACGGCGCCGCTGCTGCCCGCCACCGCCCTGCTGGACATGCTCGCCCACCTCGGCGACCGGCTCGGCGCCCCGAGCGTGCGACGGCTGCGCGTGCCCGAGCCGGTTCCGCTGCCCGCCGAGGCAACCCTCCAGGTGCAGATCGACGTGGGCGCGCCGGACGAGCACGGACGCCGGGAGGCGCACTGTCACGTCCGGGCCGGCGAGGGGCTGCCCTGGCGGGAGGTCGCCGAGGCCGTGCTCGCCCCCGTCGACCCGGAGAGCGGCCGGGGCGCCCTCGCCCCCGTCTGGCCCCCCGCCGGGGCCCGGCCGGTGGACCTGAGCGCCCCGCCGCACCGCGCGCTGGCCGGGGAACTGGCCCGCGCGGCGTGGGTCGCCGCCGACCGGCTCTACGTCGACGTACGCCTGCCCGACGACGCCCGCGACCCGGACGCCGAGCGGTACGGCGTGCACCCGCTGGTGCTGGAGGCGGCCCTGTGCCTGCTCCCGCTCGCCGGCTTCGCGTCGGTCGCCGACGCCGGGCCCACCGCCCGGCTGCTGCCCACCGAGTGGGCGGGCGTGCGCCGCCACGCCGTCGGGGCGCACGCGCTGCGCGTCTGCCTGGCCCCCGCCGGGGCGGACGCGGTGACGCTGAGTGCCGTCGACGACGCAGGCGGGGCCGTGCTCGACGCCGACCGGGTGGTGCTGCGGCCGGTGGACCTGCCGTCCGCCGACGCGCCGGCGCCGGCGGCCACCCCCGCCGGGCTGTACGCCGTCGACTGGCTGCCCGCCGCGTTCCCGGCGACCCCGGCGCCCTCCTGGACGCTCGCCGACGGCACGCCACCGGACGGGCCGCTGCCGCCGCTGCTGGTGCTGCGGGTCGGCGACGGCGAGTCGGGCCGGCCGGTGCCCGACCGGGCGCACGCCGTCGGCCTCGCCGTGCTCGACGTGCTCCAGACCTGGCTGGCCGACCCCCGCGCGGAGACCACCCGCCTGGCCCTGGCCGTGCGCGACGGCGACCCGGTGCACGCCCCCGTGGCCGGGCTGCTCCGCGTCGCCCAGGCCGAGCAGCCCGACCGTTTCCTCCTGCTCAGCCTCGACACCACCGACGACGCCGCCATCCGTTCGGCGCTGGCCGTCGCCGCCGACGAACCCGAGGTGGCCGTCCGCGACGGCCGCGCGCTGCTGCCCCGCCTGCGCCCCGTCGAGCGGCCCCCGGCCGGCGCGCCGCTCGCGGCCCTGGCCGGCGGCACCGTGCTCCTCACCGGCGGCACCGGCGGGATCGGCCGGCACGTCGCCACCCACCTCGCCACCGCGCACGGCGTCACCGAGCTGGTGCTGGTCAGCCGCAGCGGCCGGGCCGACGACTGGACGACCGCACTGACCGACGCCGGCGTCACAGTGCGGGTGGTCGCGGCCGACGTCGCCGACCGGGCGGCGCTCGCCGAGGTCGTCGCCCCGCTGGCCGACCGGCTCGTCGCCGTCGTGCACGCCGCCGGGGCCACCGACGACGCTCTGCTCACCGACCTCGACCCGCCCCGCTGGGCGCGGACCCTGCGCGCCAAGGTGCACGGCGCCTGGCACCTGCACGAGCTCACCGCCGGCCTCGACCTGGCGGCGTTCGTGCTCTTCTCCTCGGCCGCCGCCACCTTCGGCAGCCCCGGCCAGGGCAACTACGCGGCCGGCAACGCGTTCCTCGACGCGCTCGCCGCGCACCGCCGCGCCCAGGGCCTGCCGGGCAGCGCCCTGGCCTGGGGGCTGTGGGCCGCCGAGGACGGGATGGCCGGCCGGCTCAGCCCCGCCGACCTGGCCCGGCTCGCCCGCGGTGGCACCCGCCCCCTCGACCCGGCCGCCGGGCTGGCGCTGTTCGATGCCGCCCTGCACGTGGACCGGCCGGCGCTCGTGCCGATCGGGCTCGACCTGGCCGCCGTACGGACCTCCGGCGAGGTGCCCGCCCTGCTGCGGGCGCTGCTGCCCCCGCCGCCCCGCCGGGCGGTCAACGCCGCCTCCGCGCCCGCCTCCGCGAAGGGCTTCGCCGACCGGCTGGCCGAACTCGCCGAGCCCGAGCGCGCCGAACTGCTGCTGGACCTCGTACGTGCCCGGTGCGCCACAGTGGTCGGGCACACCGGCCCCGAGCAGGTCGAGCCGCGCCGCCCGTTCAAGGACCTCGGCTTCGACTCGCTGATGGCCGTCGAGCTGAGCAACCGGCTCACCGCCGTCTCCGGGGTCCGGCTCGCCCCGCACGCCGTGTTCAACCACCCCACCCCCGAGTTGCTCGCCGCGCACCTGCACGCCCGGCTGCTCGGTACCGCCGCCACCGAGGTCGCCGACGCAAGCACCGTCGCTCTGGACGAGCCGGTCGCCATCGTCGCGATGGCCTGCCGATTCCCCGGCGGGATCGGCTCCCCGGAGGAGCTGTGGCGGCTGCTCGACGCGGGCGACGACGTCATCGGCGACCTGCCCGACGACCGGGGCTGGCCGCTGGCCGACCTCCACGACCCGGTGCCCGGCACGCCCGGCCGGACGTACGTGCGCTCCGGCGGGTTCCTCACCGGCATCGCCGACTTCGACGCCGAGTTCTTCGGCATCAGCCCCCGCGAGGCGCTCGCCATGGATCCGCAGCACCGGCTGCTGCTGGAGACCTCCTGGGAGGCGTTGGAACGCGGTGGCATCGACCCGGCCACCCTGCGGGGCAGCCGCACCGGTGTCTTCGCCGGCACCCACGGGCAGGACTACGCCGACCGGGTCGCCGCCGGTGTCGTCTCCGACGACGGCGAGGTCACCGCCGACGAGGGACACCTGCTGACCGGCACCGCCGGCAGCGTCCTCTCCGGCCGGGTCGCGTACGCGCTCGGGCTGGAGGGACCAGCGGTCACCGTCGACACCGCCTGCTCGGCGTCGCTGGTGGCGCTGCACCTGGCCGTTCAGGCGCTGCGCCAGGGCGACTGCGACCTGGCGCTGGCCGGTGGGGTGTCGGTGATGTCCACCCCGGCGGGGCTGACCGGCTTCAGCCGCCAGCGCGGTCTCGCCGCCGACGGGCGGTGCAAGGCGTTCGCCGAGGACGCCGACGGCTTCGGCATGTCCGAAGGCGTCGGGATGCTGGTGGTGGAGCGGCTCTCCGAGGCCCGCCGCCGGGGCCACCCCGTGCTGGCCGTCGTGCGCGGCTCGGCGGTCAACTCCGACGGCGCGTCGAACGGGCTGACCGCGCCGAACGGGCCGTCGCAGGAGCGGGTCATCCGGGCCGCGCTCGCCGCCGCCGGGCTGAGTGCCGCCGACGTGGACGCGGTGGAGGCGCACGGCACCGGCACGTCGCTCGGCGACCCCATCGAGGCGGAGGCGATCCTCGCCACGTACGGGCAGCGCCCGGCCGGCGGCACGCCGGTGCTGCTCGGCTCGGTCAAGTCCAACCTCGGGCACACCCAGGCCGCGGCCGGCGTGGCCGGCGTGCTCAAGATGGTCCTCGCCATGCGGCACGGGCGGCTGCCCCGCACCCTGCACGCCGAGCGCCGCAGCTCGCGGATCGACTGGGACTCGGGAGCGGTGCAGCTGCTCACCGAGGCCCGTCCATGGCCGGCGGCGGACCGGCCGGTTCGCGCCGGCGTCTCGTCGTTCGGCATCAGCGGCACCAACGCCCACGTGATCGTCGAGTCGGTCGCCGAGGCGACGCCGGAGGCCGCCGAATCCGAGCCGCCGCAGGAGCGCCCGCTGCCGTGGCTGCTGTCGGCGCGTACCCCGCAGGCGCTCGCCGGCCAGGCGCGGCGGCTGCGGGAGCACCTCGCCGCCCGGCCCGACCAGCGGTCCCTCGACGTGGCCTGGTCGCTGGCCACCACCCGGGGCTCCTTCGACTCCCGGGCGGTGCTGGTGGCCGCGTCCGCGCAGCGGGTCGCCGACGCCCTCGACGCGCTCGTCGAGGGCCGGCCAGACCCGGCGGTCACGCGCGGCGAGGCGCGGCCCACCGGCCGGTGCGTCTTCGTCTTCCCCGGGCAGGGCTCCCAGTGGCTCGGCATGGGGCTGGACCTGCTCGACCAGGCCCCCGTGTTCGCCGAACGCATGGCGGCCTGCGACGCGGCGCTGCGGCCGCACCTGGACTGGTCGCTGCTGGACGTGCTGCGCCAGGCGCCGGGCGCGCCCGGCCTCGACGAGGTCGACGTCGTGCAGCCCGCCCTGTTCGCGATGATGGTGTCGCTGGCCGAGCTGTGGCGCTCGTACGGCGTGCAGCCGGCCGCCGTGGTCGGCCACTCCCAGGGCGAGATCGCCGCCGCCTGCGTCGCCGGGGTGCTCTCCCTGCCCGACGCCGCCCGGGTGGTGGCGCTGCGCAGCCGCGCGCTACGGGCTCTGGCCGGGCACGGGGCGATGGCCTCCGTCGCGCTGCCCGCCGACACGGTCCGCGACCGGATCGCCCGCTTCGGCGAGCGGATCTCGGTCGCCGCCGTGAACGGGCCGGCCGCCGTCGTGGTCTCCGGCGAGCCGGAGGCGGTCGAGGAGCTGCTCGCCGAGCTGGCCGGCGAACAGGCCCGGGTGCGGCGGATCGCCGTCGACTACGCCTCCCACTCCGCCCAGGTGGAACGCATCCGCGACGAGCTGGCCGAGGTGCTGGCCGGCATCGCCCCCGGCCCGGCCGCCGTACCGCTGTTCTCCACCACCGACCTGCGCTGGCTCGACGGTGAGGAGATGGGGCCCGACTACTGGTACCGCAACCTGCGCCGGCCCGTCGAGCTGGAACGGGCGGTTCGCGCGCTGGCCGCCGAGGGCCACGACACGTACGTCGAGTGCAGCCCGCACCCGGTGCTCACCGTCGGCGTGGAGGAGACCCTCGCCGACCACGACGGCGATGCCGTGGTGGTCGGCTCGGTGCAACGCGACCAGGGTGGCCGGGAGCGGTTCCTGCTCTCCCTCTCCCAGCTCCACGTGTCCGGTGTCGCGGTCGACTGGCGGCCCGCACTGGCCGGCGGCCGGCGCGTCGACCTGCCCACGTACGCGTTCGCCCACCGCCGCTACTGGCCCCGGGCGGTCTCCGGCCCCGGCGACGTCGGCGCCGCCGGTCTGGACGCCGCCGGTCATCCGCTGCTCGGCGCGTCGGTCGCGCTGGCCGAGACGGGCGGCCGCCTGTTCACCGGGCGGCTGTCGGCCGACGCGCAGCCGTGGCTGGCCGATCACCGGGTCACCGGCAGCGTGCTGGTGCCCGGCACCGGTCTGGTGGAGTTCTGCCTGCGCGCCGGCGACGAGGTCGGCCACCCGTTCCTCGACGAACTGGTCATCGAGGCCCCGCTGACCCTGCCCGCCGACGGCGCGACGCAGGTGCAGGTGGCGGTCGGCGCGGTCGCCGGCGACGGACGCCGCCCGGTGACCGTGCACTCCAGGCCCGCCGACGCGCCGGCGGGACATCAGTGGACCCGGCACGCCAGCGCCACCCTCCGCGCCGACCAGCCCGCGGTGTCGCCGCAGCTCACCCCCGGGCCGCCGCCCGACACCCGGCCCGTCGACCTGACCGGCTTCTACGCCGGCCTGGAAGCCGAGGGGTACGCGTACGGGCCGGCGTTCCAGGGCCTGCGCGCGGTGTGGACCAGCGGCGACGAGGTCTACGCCGAGGTGGAGCTGCCGGCGGCCCAGCGGGTCGACGCCGACCGGTACGGCCTGCACCCCGCCCTGTTCGACGCCGCCCTGCACGCCGCGCACTTCGGCGGCCTCGCCGGGGCCGGGGCCGGCCAGCTCCTGCTGCCGTTCGCCTGGAACGGTGTCAGCCTGTACGCCACCGGGGCGACCGCCCTGCGGGTACGGCTGACCCGGGTCGGGCCGCACGCCATCGCGCTGACCGTCGCCGATCCGACCGGCGCCCCGGTGGCCGAGGTGGCCGCCCTGACGATGCGCCCGATCTCCACCACCGAGCTGGCTGTCACCGGCGACCGGGCCACCCGCGACGCCCTGTTCCGCGTCGACTGGACGCCGCTGCCGCCCGTCGAGTCGGCCACCCCGGTCGACGCCGTGACCGTCGCCCCCGGCCTTGACGGGTTCCCGCTGCACCACGGACTGGACGGGCTCGCCGACGCCGTGGACGCCGGACTGGCCCTGCCCGGGGCGGTGCTCGTGCCGCTCGGCGCGTACCCCGCGCAGCCCACCCCCCGCGCGGCGCGCCACGCCGCCGTGCAGGCCCTCGACCTGGTCCGGCGCTGGCTCACCGAGCCCCGCTGGGCGGCGTCGCGGCTGTTGCTGGTGACCCGGGGCGCGGTGGCCGTGCACCACGCCGGCGAGGTTACCGACCCGGCCGCCGCGGCGGCGTGGGGCCTGGTGCGCTCCGCCCAGTCGGAGCACCCGGGCCAGGTGGTCGTCGTCGACGTCGACGGCGACGGGATCGGCCCCGACGAGGTGGCCGCCCTGCTGGCGGCGGACGAGCCGCAGGCCGCGATCCGGGTCGGCGCGGCGTACGTGCCACGGCTGGCGCGGACCGGGTCCGCCGGTGAGCTGCCCGCACCGCCCGCCGCCGCGTGGCGGCTGGACGCGCCGGTGCGGGGCAGCCTGGAGAACCTCACCCTGGTCGCCACCGACGCCGCAGACACCGCGCTCGGCCCCCGCGAGGTCCGGGTCCGCGTCCGTGCCGCCGGACTGAACTTCCGCGACGTGCTCAACGCGCTGGGCCTCTACCCGGGCGACGCGGGCCCGCTCGGCGGCGAGGGCGCCGGCGAGGTCGTCGAGGTGGGCGCCGGGGTGACCGACCTGCGCCCCGGCGACCGCGTCTTCGGGGTCTTCGTGGGCTGCTTCGGGCCCGTCGCGGTCACCGACCGCCGCCTGCTGGCCCCGATGCCGGCTGGCTGGTCGTACGTCGAGGCCGCCTCCGTGCCGGTGGTCTTCCTGACCGCTTACCACGGGCTGGTCAACCTGGCCGGGCTCACCAGGGGCGAATCGGTGCTGGTGCACGCGGCGGCCGGCGGCGTCGGCATGGCCGCCGTGCAGCTCGCCCGCCATCTCGGGGCCGAGGTGTACGCCACCGCCAGCCCCGCCAAGTGGGACGCCCTGCGCGCGCTCGGTCTCGACGAGGAGCACCTGGCCTCGTCCCGGACCCTCGACTTCGAGACCCGCTTCACCGACGCCACCGGCGGCCGGGGCGTGGACGTCGTGCTGGACTCGCTGGCCCGCGAGTTCGTCGACGCCTCGCTGCGGCTGCTGCCGCGCGGCGGGCGGTTCGTCGAGATGGGCAAGACCGACATCCGCGACGCCGACCGCGTCGCCGTCGACCACCCGGGGGTGGCCTACACCGCCTTCGACCTGACCCTGGAGGAGCCCGACGAGGTGCAGCGCATGCTTGTCGTTCTGCTCGGGCTCTTCGAACGGGGAACGCTCACCCCACTGCCCACCCAGGTGTGGGACGTCCGCCAGGCGCCGGAGGCGTTCCGGCACGTCAGCCAGGCCCGGCACGTCGGCAAGGTGGTGCTCACCATGCCCCGGGCGTGGGACCCCGACGGTACGGTGCTGCTGACCGGCGGCACCGGAACCCTGGGCCGGCTGGTCGCCCGGCGGCTGGTCGAGACGCACGGCGTACGGCGGCTGCTGCTGGTCAGCCGCCGCGGCGAGCGGGCCCCCGGCGCGACCGAGGCGCTCGACGAACTGCGGGCCCTGGGAGTCGAGGCCACGGTGGTGGCGGCCGACGTGTCCGACCGCGACAACCTCGCCGGGGTGCTGGCGGCGGTACCGGAGCGGCACCCGCTGACCGCCGTCGTGCACCTGGCCGGGGTGCTCGACGACGGGGTGGTCACCGCCCTCACCCCGCAGCGCGTCGACACGGTCTTCGCGCCGAAGCTCGACGCCGCGTGGCACCTGCACGAGCTCACCCGCCACCTCGACCTCGCCGGGTTCGTACTCTTCTCCTCCGGCGCCGGAGTGTTCGGCGTACCCGGTCAGGCCAACTACGCGGCGGCCAACGCGTTCCTCGACGCCCTCGCCGTGGCCCGCCGCGCCGAGGGGCTGCCGGGCCGGTCGTTCGCCTGGGGGCTGTGGGAGCAGGCCAGCGAGATGACCGCCAAGCTGGACCGGACCGATCCCCGGATCACCGCCCGTGACGGGCAGCTCGCCATCCCGTCCGAGCTGGGGATGGCCCTGTTCGACGCGGGCCTGCGGCTGGCCGAGCCGGTGCTGGTGCCGACGAGGATCGACGTCGCCGCGCTCGGCGAGCGGGCCGCGCGAGCCCCGGCCCTGCTGCGCGGGCTGCTGCGCCGGGAGCGGCCGACGGCGCGGGCGGCCACCCCGACCGGCGGCGGGCGTACGCTCGTCGACGAACTGGCGGCGCTGAACGGGCCCGAGCGCCACACCCTGGTGGTCGACCTGGTACGCGAGCAGGCGGCGAGCGTGCTCGGGCACGGCAGCCGGGCGGCGGTGGCCCCGGGCCGGGCGTTCAGCCAGATCGGCTTCGACTCGCTGACCGCCGTCGAGCTGCGCAACCGGCTGACCACGGCCACCGGTTTGCGCCTGCCGGCCACGCTGATCTTCGACTACCCGGACCCGAACGAGCTGGCCACGTACCTGGTGTCCGAGCTGGCGCCGGACACCGGACCGGCGGCCCCGCCGGTCCTCGTGGACCTGGAGAACCTGGAGCGCTCGCTGACCGAGGCCACTGTGGAACCGGAGCTGCACGACCAGATCGGGTCGCGCCTGGAGGTGCTGATCGCCAAGTGGCGGACGATGCGCGCCGGCTCGGGGGGCGATCGCGACCTCGATCTCGAACTGGCCAGCGACGACGACCTGTTCGACCTCATCGACTCCGAACTCGGGATCTGATGGCCGTCCGGCCGTCCCGCGCGCCGCAAGCCGCCCCCGTGTCCGACCGACCCGCGAGGAACCGATACCGATGCTGACGACCGACGTCCTGATCGTGGGCTACGGCCCCGTCGGTGAGATGCTCACGATCCTGCTGGCGCAGCGAGGGCTCACCGTCACGGCGGTCGAGCGGTGGGCCACCCCGTACAACTTCCCCCGCGCGGTGTCGTACGACGGGGAGGCGAGTCGGGTCCTGGCCGCCGCCGGTGTCGCCGACCGCCTCGGCCCGGTGGTGGAGTCGTCCGGCGAGTACACCTTCAAGAACGGCTTCGGCCGGACCCTGCTGCATGTCAAGGTCACCGGCGACGGCCCGATGGGCTGGCCCGACTCGGTCTCGTTCTACCAGCCGGGACTGGAGGCGCTGCTCGCCGAGCGGGGCGCGGAGCTGCCGGGTGTCACGGTGCTGCGCCCGTACCAGGTGACGGGCCTGGTCGAGCACGACGACCGGGTCGAGGTGACCATCGCCGGCCCGGACGGCGAGGAGGTCCGCGCGGCCCGCTGGGTCATCGGCTGCGACGGGGCCAACAGCTTCGTGCGGGAGCACCTGGGCGGCGGCGTCACCGACCTCGGCTTCACGTACGACTGGCTGGTCTGCGACGTGATCCCGCACGAGGCCCGCGAGTTCAAGCCGAACAACCTGCAGGTCTGCGACCCGGCGCGGCCCCGCACGGCCGTGTCGGCCGGCCCGGGGCACCGGCGGTGGGAGTTCATGCGGGTGCCGGGGGAGAGCCGCGAGGAGTTCGAGAGCGCCGCCAGCGTGTGGCGGCTGCTCGGCCTCTTCGACATCACCCCCGACAACGCCACCCTGGAGCGGTACGGCGTCTACACCACCCAGGCATGTTCGGCCGGGCGCTGGCGTTCCGGGCGGATCCTGCTCGCCGGCGACGCGGCGCACGTGATGCCGCCGTTCATGGGGCAGGGGATGAGTTCGGGCTTCCGCGATGCCCTCAACCTCGCCTGGAAGCTCGACCTGGTGCACCGCGGCCTCGCCGACGAGGCCCTGCTGGACACCTACCAGGAGGAGCGCTGCGCGCACGTGCAGCACGCCATCCGGATGTCCATGGACTCGGGCGCGGTTATCTGCGAGACCGACCGCGCCGCCGCGGCCGGCCGCGACGCCGCGATGCTCGCCGAGCTGCGCCGGCGTACCGCCCGCCCGCGCACCCGGTCCCTGCTGGAGCCCCTGTCCGGCGGGATCCTGCACAGCGGCTGCGAGGCCGCCGGCGCCCCGATGCCGCAGGGCCGCGTCGAGGTCGACGGCCGCGCCGGGCTCTTCGACGAGGTCGTCGGCACCGGCTTCGTCCTGCTCTGCGCCGAGGACCCCGGCGACCTGCTCGACGCCGACACCCGGGCCTTCCTGGACGCGCTCGGCACGCGGGTCGTCCGGATCGTTCCCGCCGGCGCGCCCGCGCCCGGATCCGGCGCCGCGCCGGCCGCCTTCGACCTCGACGACGTGTACCTGCCTCACCTCAAGCGGTACGACGCGGTGGCGGTGCTCGTCCGTCCCGACTTCTACGTCTTCGGCACCGCCGCCGACCCGGCCGTCGTGCCGGCGCTCGTCGAGGATCTGCGCCGGCAGATCCGGCGCGGCTGATCGGCATCCACCCACCGGAAGGAACCGACATGTTCGAGAACCTGAAGATCGCCGGCCGGGCGATCCGCACGGTCTTCACCGCCGACCCCATCACCCGGGTCCGGCGCTTCTACGAGATCCAGTCGCCCGACGTGGAGTTCGCGGCCCGCCGTACCCACTACATGAACGTGGGTTACTGGTCCGACGGGGTCACCGACATCGACACGGCCGCCGACGCGCTGGCCGACAAGCTGGCCGACGCCGCCGGGCTCAAGCCGGACGACACCGTGCTCGACGTCGGCTTCGGCTACGGGGACCAGGACTTCAAGTGGCTGCGGGAGCGCCAGGTAGCCAAGGTGTACGGCCTGAACATCACCCCGCACCACGTCGAGGCGGCGCAGCGCCGGGCACAGGAGGAAGGGCTCGCCGACCGGACCGACTTCCGGCTCGGCAGCGCCACCGAACTGCCCTTCGAGGACAATACCTTCGACCGGGTCGTCGCCCTGGAGTCCGCCTTCCATTTCTACCCGCGCAGCGCGTTCTTCGCCGAGGCGCTGCGGGTGCTGCGCCCGGGCGGCGTGCTCGCCACGGCCGACATCATCCCGGTCAGCGGCGACGTCGTCCGCGCCGCCATCCAGTCCGGCCCGCTGAGTTTCGTCAAGTTCAGCATTCCCAAGGAGAACTGGCACGACCGGGACACGTACCGGCAGCAGTTGGTCGAGGCCGGCTTCGCCAACCCGGAGGTCCGCTCGATCAAGGACCGGACGTGGGAGGGCTGGCGGGCGTACATGGCCGAGCGGACCAACGACCCCGCGTTCCGGGCCGTCGTCAAGCCGGCCGTCCGCAAGAGCATGGCGGCCCACTGGAAGAACCAGGACCTCATGAAGCGTGAGCTGGCGCAGCTGGACTACGTGATCGCGGTCGGCCACAAGCGGTGACACCGCGCACCGACGAGGGGCCCGCCGACCGGTCGTGACGACCGGCGGACGGCCCCTCGTCCGGTGGGATCAGACCGCCGGCGCCGCGCTCAGTGCCGTCGAGACAGCCCGCAGGATCGCCGGCTGGTGCTCGGCCAGGAAGAAGTGCCCGCCCGGGTAGACCTTCAGGTCGAACGCCGCGGTGGTGTGGTCCGACCACGCCCGAGCCTCGTCGACAGTCGTCTTCGGGTCGTCGTCGCCGGTGAGGACGGTGATCGGGCAGCTCAGCGGCGGCCCCGGCCGGTAGGTGTACCGCTCGGCGGCCCGGTAGTCGTTGCGGATCGCCGGCAACGCGGCGCGCAGCATCTCCGGGTCCCCGAGGACGGCGGAGTTGGTGCCGCTGAGCTTCCGGACGTCGGCCAGCAGCCCCTCGTCGTCGAGCAGGTGCACCGTCTCGTGCCTCGACTTCGACGGCGCCCGGCGTCCGGACGCGAACAGGTGCGCGACGCTGCCGCCGTCCTGCTCGATGAGCCGGGCGAGTTCGAAGCCGAGGCTGGCCCCCATGCTGTGCCCGAAGATGGCCAGCGGCTCGACCCGCCAGGGCCGCAGCACTGTGAACACCTCGCGCGCGAGGTCGTGGATGTCGCCGATGCACTTCTCGTGGCGCCGGTCCTGCCGCCCCGGGTACTGGATCGACAGCACCTCCACAGCGGGGGAGAGAGCGCGGGACACCGGGAAGTAGAAGCTTGCCGACCCGCCGGCGTGGGGCAGGCACACCAACCGCCTCGCGCCGCCCGGAGCGGGGTGGAAGCGTCGCACCCACAAGCCGTTGTCGGTATCTGGCGTGGTCATCCTCTGGTGGTCCTTCCGGCGGCTGCGGTTGCCGACCGGATCGGCGCGGACCCGGTCGAGGCGACGCTAGTGCGACGGGTCGGGACCGGACACCCCTAGCTGGTCGGTTGCCTGGTTAGGGGTTGTCCGCGCTCGCGCGCAACCAATAGCTTCTCCCGGCAGATGGGGATCTGCGTGGCTCTCGGCCGAGCGAGCCGAACGACAGATACAGGTGTCGCCTGAGACTTCTGCGCATTCGTACCGTCGCCTACGTCGAGTCTCCGCCGTGAATCGCGATGGGCTGGGATGATGGACACCGAAGAGAAGCTCCGGGAGTACCTGAAGAGAGTCACCGCCGACCTGCGGCGGACCCGGCAACGGCTCCGGGACGTCGAGGCCGACGCGCAGCAGCCCATCGCGATCGTCGGCATCGGCTGCCGGTTCCCCGGCGGGGTACGCACCGCCGAGGAACTGTGGGATCTCGTCGTGTCCGGCGGTGACGCGATCGCCTCCTTCCCCACCGACCGCGGCTGGAATCTCGACGCGCTCTACGACCCGGAGCGGTCCCGGCCGGGCACCTCCTCAGTCCGTGAGGGCGGATTCGTGGCCGACGCCGCCGAGTTCGACGCCCGGCTGTTCGAGGTCTCGCCGCGCGAGGCCCTCGCCATGGACCCGCAGCAGCGGCTGCTGCTGCATACCTCGTGGGAGGCCGTCGAGTCGGCGGGGATCGACCCCACAAGTCTGAAGGGCGCCCGGGTCGGGGTCTTCGCCGGCATGACCCACAGCGGGTACGCACACCCGCCGGAGACCCTGCCGGCGGGCGTGGAGGACTACCTCGGTCTCGGCAACGCGGGCAGCATCGCCTCGGGTCGGGTGGCGTACTCGTTCGGGTTCGAGGGTCCGGCGGTGACGGTGGACACGGCGTGTTCGTCGTCGCTTGTGGCGTTGCACCTGGCGGTGCAGGCGCTGCGGTCGGGGGAGTGCGACCTCGCGTTGGCCGGCGGCGTGACGGTCATGCCCACCCCCGCGGTGTTCGTCGACTTCACCAGGCAGGGCAACCTGTCCCCGGTGGCCCGGTGCCGGGCGTTCGCCGACGCGGCGGATGGCACGGCGCTCGCCGAGGGCGTCGGCGTGCTGGTGGTGCAGCGGTTGTCGGATGCGCGGCGTGACGGGCGTCGGGTTCTGGCGGTCGTGCGGGGCGCGGCCGTCAACCAGGATGGTGCGTCGAATGGTTTGACGGCGCCGAATGGTCCGTCGCAGCAGCGGGTGATCCGGCAGGCGTTGGCGAACGCGCGGTTGGGTGTGGCTGATGTGGATGTGGTGGAGGCGCACGGTACGGGCACGACGCTGGGTGATCCGATCGAGGCGCAGGCGTTGTTGGCGACGTATGGGCAGGGTCGGGATGTGCCGTTGTTGTTGGGGTCGGTGAAGTCGAACATCGGTCATACGCAGGCTGCTGCGGGGGTGGCGGGTGTGATCAAGATGGT
>NZ_KB895851.1:0-80214 GCF_000374985.1 Micromonospora sp. CNB394
AGTCGAGGTAAGGCCGCAGGTCGGCGATCCGGCCGGTGTCCAACGGCCCCAGCTTCACCAGCACAGCAGGGATGGGAGAAGATGCAGCAGCAGGCACGGGCCACCTCGTGATCATCTGGCTTCGACACCACAATGATCACGAAGCCCGTGCCTGCCCTGCTATACACCCCAACCGGTCACAACCCGACCAGCCACACAACCCCGGAACTTGCAACCGCCCTGAGTCGAGGAACGGGATGAACTCGGCCCACGCGTTGTCCCACAGCCGGATCACCGCCGGATACCGGCCACGCCACTTGTCGGCCAGGTCGTCGAACGCCGCCCGGGCGGCGTCGGCGTTGACGGCCGTGTAGATCGGCTTGATGTCCCGCTTGAGCTCGTCCCAGTACTTGCGGGAGGTGAGCCGGAAGGTGTTGCGGATCAGGTGGATCACGCAGGTCTGCACCACCGTCTGGGGCCACACGTTCGTCACGACCTCGGGCAGGCCCTTGAGACCGTCACAGACGAGGAAGAACACGTCCTTGACGCCCCGGTTACGCAGGTCGGTCAGCACACTCATCCAGAACTTCGCGCCCTCACCACCAGCGCCGGCCCACAAGCCCAGGATGTCCTTCTCCCCGTCGAGGGTGACGCCGATCGCGGCGTAGAACGGCCGGTTGGCGACCTGCCCGTCGCGCACCTTGACCACGATCGCGTCGATGAACACCGCTGCGTAGATCTCGTCCAGCGGGCGGTGGGACCAGTCGGTCATCTCCTCGATGACCTTGTCGGTGATCCGCGAGATCGTCTCCTTCGACACCGAAGCCCCGTAGATCTCCGCGAAATGCGCCGAGATCTCCCCGGTCGTCAGGCCTTTGGCATACAGCGACAACACGACCTCGTCGACCCCTGACAGGCGCCGCTGCCGCTTGCACACGATCTGCGGCTCAAAGGTGCCTGTCCTGTCCCGCGGCACGTCGATCTGCACCGGCCCGTTGGCCTCGGTCAACACGGTCTTCGACCGGGTGCCGTTGCGGATGTTGCCCGAACCAACACCGGCCTGGTCGTGCTTTTCGTAGCCGAGGTGCCCGGTCATCTCCTCGTTCAGCGCGGTCTCCAGGACCGTCTTGGTCAGCTGCTTCAGCAGCCCGTCCGGACCGGTCAGCGACAGCCCTTGTTCCTTCGCGGCCCGGACCAGCTCGGCGGCGGCCTTCGCCTCAGCCGACGGCTCGGGCCGCTTCTTACGTCCGGTCTGGTCGTTCAGTGTCGCGGTCATCACGGCACCCTCCTCACCAGGCACAACGCCCGGCAGGTCAGGCCGGAAACACCGTTAGATCCACAGACCCGTGTATGGGTCGGCAGCAGACAGTGAGGGTGGCGTGGCGGGAGCTTCATCGAGCGATCGAGTCCCGTTGGACGCGTCTCCTAACTGGCTGCAAAGGGAACACCTACATGGATCAGTCCTTCCTCCTCAGCAGTTATGCATTTGGCCAGCTGGTAGCTCCCACGAGGAAGCCCTGCCGCCACTTGGCGCATCGCAGTGTTGTAAAAACTGCGCAAGACGAATTCCACGAAGTAGTAAGGCGTTACCGGAGCGGTAGTAGCAATCCGACAGTTTGTGTATTGGCCTAGCGTCAGATGTGAGACGGGATGAAGCAGGCTGGATGCGACGCCTGGGCGCGGATCATAGTCGAATCGAAAGGGCACACTGACGGCCTTTCTATCGATGACGTCCGCGTATAACACGTCCTCCTCGTAGAGTTCAGGATTATTCTGATAGTCCAACAGGCTCGGGGAGGGCAGGAACCCCAGCCGCGACTGTTGCAGAACCCCTGAGTCGAACGAGTAGGTCAGTTGCAGCATCGCGCCATCAACCATCAGTATATTAAATGCGCGCAAATCGAGAACCTCCCGGTACATTTCCGGGTACGGCCTGTCTCTTAGCATCGGGGCGAACGAGACAGTGTTGGAGAAGCTGACTACAAAGGCATCTTTCCCCCTCTGCGCCACAACCGGGTAGTTCTGATCCTGCGAAAACCCTTCCTCAATGAGATAGCCCGTCAAGTCTTGAACCTCTCGGGCGATGCGTCGGGCGAGCGAGAGACCGCTACTCATCTTCTTGCTCAAGCAGGGCACGAAGCTCGGCAAGAACTGTGTCGTCCAAGTCGCCGGCCAGGAACCTCCGGTCTCGTAGATCTCTCACGAGAGAGCTCAACTCCTTCTCGTGCTTCTGCACCACCTTCGCCTGCTCTGGGGACACGTCTCGGTGAACTACTTGCAGCCGGTTGCGCTCACCCTCGGTCGGATATCTGAAACGGAGCTCGAAGTTCGCGTCCCGAGTCGCTTCGAACTCGGTCTTTAGGCGCTCCATGTCCTCGCCAACCCCTACAACTCGTACCCAAGCCTTACTTCGCGTAATGGCCGTGAAGAGGCGGTTCCTTATTGTCGCAAGACTTCTGGGTGCGTCGTAGGACTCATGCGCGTTCACGACGTACACCATTGCGGCTTCGTTGCCCTTGGCCCGGTGAATACCGGAGAATGTAACGCTCTTCTCAAGTTCCGGCCTAAAGAAGACGTCCGCAGCCGTGTCAACCCCAGCAATGTGACTTGCTATGCCGCGATCAAACAACAGCTTCCGGATCATGCCGACCCCAGCCTTGTTAGTGGTCAGAGGGTCGGGGTTCACCACGACGAGGTCATCCGGTCGCAGTTCGTCGGACGTCAGGTTTACCTGAATTTGAGAAGCCACCCATTCGGCCTGCTCCCGGGCACTACCAAAGACATGAAACTGCACGATGTCTTCGATGGGCGAGTGGGTCTCCAGGAACGCCGGACTCGTCTCAGCGGTTCGCTCTAAGGTTACTGCGCGCCCATCCTCCAGCGCTCCATCTTTGACGTGGTACCCGATCTCCTCCCAGAGGTCAGCCTCATCGAACATTTGGACCAAGCCCGTCTTCTCGTTCTGACGAGTTGGAGTGCGGTAAATGCCAAATCCGAGCGCGTGCGCCGTGACCAGGACCGGACGAGAGTTGCGATAGCATTTGCTTAAAATGATGTCTCGCCGCGCACCGAGGTCGTAGGGCGTCTCCTTGAAAGAGACTTCGGGTTCGCCGGCTGCGGTAATTCCGAAGATCTCGGTGGCGGACGGGAGACTGCTGTTCGACAGGTTTTGCAGTTCGTCGTATGCGTAGACCAGTCGTCTGGGTTCCCGCAGTATTAGACGACAGAGTCTCAGAAACTCTGGGGGCAGGTCCTGCGCTTCATCAACGAGAATGGCGTCGTAGGTTTGCTTCGGCTCGGGCACCGTCTCTAGCGCTGTTCGGCACGCTCCCTTGAATGCATTGACCCGTCCGAAGGCACTCTTCGCCGAGATGTAGTCGAAGTACTCCGTGCCGTTCTCAACGCAGAAGTCGTAGTAGATGCCTTCGCGTGTCGCACCTCCACGAGCACCCCAAGCGTTGACAACCCGCAAGTTGGCCCAGTCCGGCTCTTCCCCCGTGGCCTCAATGGTGAAGAGGTTAATGAGCCGGATCAAATGACCTTTGAGCGACCGGGTGTTGAAGGTGACCGCGATTCGCCAACTCGGGTGTTGCGCATGTAAGTAGGCCGCCTTAAGTGCAAGAACGATGGTCTTGCCTGAGCCGGCGAGGCCTCTGATCCGTTGAACGCCCTCGACCGTCTCAATAACCGCCTTGCCTTGAAGGTTGTCGAGGGTTGCGATAGCGGCTTCGAGTCGCTGCAGCTTTGCGCCTCGCGAGCCTTCGTTCTCAATTTTTCGGGCCGAACGGGCCCTTCGGATGGTTGAAATATTCTGGATTGCAGACAGTGTGCGCTCGTAGACCTCTACGCTAGCAGGCTGCCAAGCCAGCTCGGAGAGTGCCGACGCAAGAGTTTCGGTATTCGCCACTAGATAATCAGAATCGTCTTGCTGACGCAGGTTCGCGGCAGGAGCGTACGTAACAGTGTGGATAGCAACCGCCAGATCGCGCCGCCGCACCAGTTCCTTGTATCCAAGTAGACGCGACTTGAGCCTGGTCGCAGCATCATCTTGACGGTCCTGGTAGCCGCTGACGTCTAACCCTTCCACTAGGTCGAACACCACAACGCCCTGTGTAGGCGAGACATACACCGCGTCAATGGGGTGCTTGCCTTCGATTCCGCCAATAATGGGATAGCCGATGAAAAGCTGGCCATCGACACCGTCTGCGCTCTCAAAGAACCGGGCAAGGCTCTCGCTTGCTACGGGCTTATCGTTCGTGCCCTTAACGATCGTGGGGCTGTCTGTCATTGCCGCCGTTCCTCATCCGCCGCATGTCACCTGCCCCGTCACCCGGCTCGTCGTGGTGGGCGCTGCGGGCTGCCGGGTCGAGTACAACATGATCTAACTACGGCGAGGCGGGATGGCCAAGGACCGGCGCAAGTACTCCGCCTACCGATCCTCTTCAGCGACAGATCGGTCCCTGGCCCACGTTGCCGAGGACGACTGTGGACCAGGGTGCCGAGCCGCGTGAGCTCGTGCGATCCTTGCTTTTGATGTTGATGGGCTCCGCTTGGGACGCCCTCTGCCAGCTGAGGTACGCCCGCACTTGCCGTCATGATGTTGATGCCGATCGCACCGATCATTGCGGCCGCAGATCCCCGTAGTAGATCCAGCGAGGCGCTTCCGCGCCACTGGCCGCAGCCCACGCCGCGAGGAAGCCCTGCGCGACGACGGCGAGCACAGCGACGAGCGCTGCGGCTGTCGTACGCAGACGGGGGGTGCACAGCGAGCGGCGGGGTTCGAACCCGCGACTACGCCCCCAGCGCAACCCATCAACATCACTCCTTCAGTGTGGCTCGGCGTCGCAAGATCACGCCCACCCGCGGGTGAGCCGAATGCTTTCAGCCCCATCAGAGCATGTCGAAAGCCTCCGAGCTACCGGGGAACCTCATGCGCGACCTTGCCCAGCTTGCGCACGGCGTGAGCCCCGTTCATCCAGTCTCTTCGCGGGCCTCGCGCAGCCCGGCGTCCGCCGGTTCCTCACCCGGTTGAACGCTGCGGCCCGGCATCTGAATGCCGACCTCCTCGTAGCTGAGGCCGGTGTACCGGAAGACGAGCAAGTGTCCTTCCCGCAGGACGTAGCAAAGAGCCTTGTTTCACCTCCTCGGAAACGGCACCTTTATCCTCTCGTTCCTGAAGCTCTACCTGGGTCTGCCAGGGGTGGATCGGGCAGCTCGAAGATGGATCGAAGGATCGCGCGGTGGTTGTCTCCTATATAGGCAACACGCCCAACATCGGCAAGTCGTACACCACTTCCGTGGACGCAACCATGGCTTCTTGAGCCGCTCGGGCGAGGGCGGTCCAGACGGCCCACCAGATGCCGAACTGCGCCTCGATCGCGGGGTGCCGGTGAGATGCGTGACGATGGACGAAGCATACGGACAGCCAAAGTCGCTGCGGCTGCGCCTGAAACACCGGGATGACAATTGTGCGCACGAAGAAGTGCGACGATAAGAATCGTCTTGCATTACCCAGCGGAGACTGTCGAAGAGTGCTGAAAGAACACGATGGCCGCGGAGGCGGACCGAACCCCGACTTCGTCCAAGGGAATCACAGTGCGACCGCTGGCGGCAATGATGGCCGACCGCTTATGGCCGGAGTCGGGCACTCTGCCTTCCGACACCCTGCCCCCGTAGTCGCAATGAAGGCCGGCCGCATGCGGCCGGCGTAAGGACAGGGCCAGGGCGTGGGCAGTAATGCCTCAGGCGGTTTCGCAATGAGGGCCGAGGCGCACTTTCGATCAGCGGGTTTGGATCAGGCTTCCGACGTACAGGGATTGTTGAACGTGGTCCCAGACGATGTGCCGCAATGAGGGCCGGCCGGGTACAGCAGGCATTGGTGTTAGTGATGTCCTCGCGGGTGGGTTCGGTCGAGCCGTCGCAATGGTGGCCGGCGGCGCACCGCGGCGTTGCGTCATCCCGCGGACGCGAGGTTCGGATCGCGGGCGAGTCGCAATGAGGGCCGGTCGCGCCGGCTGACGTTGGGTTCCTGCGCGGCTACGAGGAGCCGGCGATGTACGAGGCGCAATGAGGACCGAGCACACGACCGATGCTTGTCGGATGCCGCGTAGAAATGGCCATCGATGGGGTTTCTTCGCAATGAGGGCCAACCGCGTACGGCCAGCATCGTCGGACAGCACGTCTCCGCGGGCAAACTCCAGCTGGTTTTCGCAATGAGGGCCGACCGCCTTTGGCCGGCGTCGGGGTCCAAGGATCAGGGCTGGTGCAACGAGGAGGGCCTGTCGCAATGAGGGCCGGCCACGTGGCACGGCGTTGGCGTACGTGACGTCCTCGCGGGTGGGCTCGGCCCTGCCGTCGCAATGAAGGCTAACCGCGCACGGCCGGCGTTGGCGGACACGATTTGCACGTATTCAGCGGAGGAACACTCGGATCAATACTGGTTGGCCGCTTAGCATTCCTCTGGATTATTTAGCTGCCTCGGAACCTACCGCTTGCAATCGCTTGCAGAGGGTTTCGAACCGGAGTTATGCCGCTCTGTTCAGTTATCAAATGCCGGCAGCGGCTTAGTCACCAGCTACTGTAGCAGTATTTGGCCTTTTCGTCGTGGTCTAGCGAGTGGTTATGTCGGTTGCTGGGGTGAGGGTCCCTGCGGAGTTCTTGCCTGTGGTACGGATCGCGCTTGCGGTGGTGAAGATGCCGAGTGCTGGCCAGGCGTCGCGGTTGCGTTGGGCGGGGTGTTCGAGGAGTGCGGTGACGGCGTGGGTGTCGAGGGGTTGTCGCCAGAGGGGCCAGGTCATGACGGGTTGTTGGTGGTTGGGGTGGTGCCAGCAAGTGGCTCGGGGTTTGGTGCCAGTGCCGGTGAGGCGCAGGAGGGGTAGGGCCATGATGGCGAGCCAGGTTGCTGCGGGGACGCCGGCGGGGACGGAGGTGCCGGTGGGGTGGTCGGCTGCGGTGCGGATGGCGCGGTGGTCGAGGTATTCGCCGGTGTAGCCGTCGAAGCGTCGCCAGCGGGCGAGGGCTTCGTGGAAGCGGTTGGATGGTTCCGGGCGGATCTGTTCGAGGGTTTTGGTGAACATGGTCCGGAAGCTTTGTTGTCCGGCGGGGGCGGCGTAGGGGGTGATGGCGACTCTGCCTTGGCTGTCGGTGGCCAGGTCGGTGACTAGGGCGGATAGCCATTGCTCGAGGGTGGGGTTGTGGTTGTCGCCGGTCAGGGCTGTGTGGGCAGCGCGGTAGTCGACGCGGGGTGAGCGCATCGGGTCCTTTGCTGTGCCCACTTTGGCCTCGGGAAAGGTGGCGGGGACGCTGGGGATGACGCCGTCGTCGGGTATCGAGGCGAGGATGGCGGTGAGTTGCTCGACGACGTCGGTGAGGTCGGCGAGTGGGCTGTGAAGGACGGCGCGGGCAGTGTCGTCGTTGAAGCTGAGGTTGACGTCGAGTCTGGTTTCGTCGGTGAGGAGGCGCAGGAGGCCGAGGGAGGCGAGGAAGCCGAGTGGGTCGCGGCCGTCGAGGGCGGGGAGGTCGACCGGGTGTTTCATGGTTTCTCCTCGTCTCGGGCGGAGCACCAGATGTCGGCGAGCCGGACGATTGCCTCGAGCAGTGCCAGCCCCCACCGTCCGTATTGGCAGTTGAGGCGGCTGAAACGGGCGGGGGCGGCCCAGTCGATGGTGTCCGCCGTGTTGAGTGCGGGCAGCCCCGGGATGTTGATCTTTATCGGTTCGGGGTCGGTGACGGGTGGGAGCAGGGGCCGGTTGCGGCCGTGGTGGCTGGCGATGAGGTGCACGACGAGGTCGGCGTCAAGGTCCGGAGTGTGGGTGAGTCGGTGGCGGGCGATGCGGGCGGAGAGGGCTTCGTGACGCATGCCGGGGGGATATTCGGCGGCTTCCCTCGCTCGGATGGCTTCGGCCCGATTGGTGGGGTCGAGTCCGGATTTGGCGAGGGGTTCGGGGGCGAGTTCAGCGGCGCCGCGGCGCCCGGCGAAGAGCATGGTCTGGAAGCGGAGGTCGCGTTTGCCCTCGTCGTGCCAGCGCCCGGCTGCTTCCACGCTCGCCGTGAGGTAAGGCGCGAGGCCGAGGTTGGTGGCGAACTGCGCGGCGCGGGCGGCGACGGCGCGTTGGTGCGCGTCGAGGCTGATCTTGCGGCGGGGGTAGGCGGTGGTGGAGCTGCCGATCTCGGAGTCGTCGTCGGCGCCGCTGGTGTTCGTGGCGGCGAGGATGACCGGGAAGGCTGGGGTCCAACTCGTACCGGTTGCGGGTTCGGTTTGTTGGGTCGGCGTGGCGGTGATCCTGCCCTGCAGCCCGGTCAGGGTGCGGCGCAGTGGCTCCCCGTGGTCGAGCACCGCCGCCAAGGCAGTGAGGGCTTCTCGATAGGTGTCGGGCTGGGTTTGACCTGTCTTGCTGGTGGCGAGGGCGAGGAGTTCGTTGAACGGTGCCGCCCACGGTGGCGCCTCGGGGGATGTGTCGGGCGAGGTCGTGGGGGCGGGGTTCGCGCCGGTGGCGTAGGTGGCGAGGTGCCGAAGGTGCGGTCCGATCCGTAGGACGGGTTTTCCCCGCCGGTAGGCGAGGTCGGCGACGTCGATGGCGGTATGGGTGCTGGCGGGATTCCAGCCGTACTGGTCGCATCCGCCGTACTCGACGGGTACGACGATCGTGTCGCCGGGCTGGATGTGCCCTGCTGTGGCGATTTCGGTGTCACCGCGGTGGTGGTACCGCAGCACTCGGCGTTCCTCACCAGCGTTGCGGAGTGGCAGGGGTTTGCCGGTGGCTCGCCGCTTGTCCGTATCGGTTTCGGGGACTTCGATGTCGGCGACTGGTTCGGTGTCCGGGTCCTGAAGGAGCCAGCGTCGCAGCTCGCGCAGCGGGATGTCGATGGCTTCCTCAGTGGCCGGCGGCAGGAGGTCGATGATCGCGGGCCAGCGCTGCGGTTCGTCGTTGGGGAGCCCGGTGCGCCAGATGACGGTGACCGGTGGGGCGTGGTCGGTCAGGCCGTGCAGGAACGGTGGGATCGGCGGGTCTGGGTGTGGGGTGGGTGAGGTGCGGCTCCAGGCGTCCAAGGTGGCGGAGGCCAACACGGGCACGGTGACCATCGTCCCGGCGCCGGTCTCGGTGGGGGCGCTGGCGGCGAGGGTCCTCAGCGTGGCCGGTGAGGCGTCAAGTCCGTTGCCGGCGGCCTCGGGTTTGGCGACGGTGCCGGACGGGGTCTGGGTGGTCAGCCACTGCCAGGTGGCGAGCCGGGCGGGCCCGTAGACCGGGTCGTCGTCGGTGACGCTGGCGTCGTGCACGATGTAGGCAGGGGCGGGGTCGTCGTACAGGCCGAGCCGGTTGAGCCGGCCGAGCCGCTGGATCAAGGCGCTCAGCGGCGCGGACTCGGTGATCAGCGCGTCGAGGTCGATGTTCGCGCCGACCTCGATGGTCTGGGTCGCCACGACGATGAGGGGCCGAGGGTCGGCGCGGTTACGGCCGGCTTTGATCCGTTCGTAATGTCGAGCGAGGAGGATGTCGCGGTCGATGGGGCGGCTGCGGCCGGTCAGTAGGATCACCTCGACCGGCCCGCCGGCGAGGTGGCCGAAGATGCCCCGCGCCCGCGCCACCGTGTTCGCCACTACCCCGACGACCGTCGCGTTACAGGCGAGGCGCGAGGCGAGGGTGGCCATGGCCCGGGGAACGTCGGTGGCGGCCTTCGCCCGGCTCGTGGGCACGGTGAGCAGGCACAGTCGTTTGCGGGCCCGCAGCCGCCGTCCGGCGGCCGGGTGTTCCTCATCGGCTGCGCTGATCCGGTGCACCCACGCGCCACCGGACTGCTCCTGCGTCGTGGGGGTGGTGGCGGACATGGTCACCACGGCCGGAGCGGGGGTGAGCGGCCACGGGTCCAGGGCTGACGCGGCGGTGATCGTGGTCTGGAACGCGTCGGCGAGGTGCGCCTCGTCGATCACGATCAGGCTGTCCGTGGCCACGAGGGCGGCGTCGATGCTGCGGGCGTGTTCGCTGACTCCGTAGCCGCGGAACAGCAGTCGGCTGCCGACCTGGTCGACGGTGCCGGTGACGATCGCGTACCGGTCGGGGCGCTCCACCCAGATCCGGTCCCAGGTAACCCCGCCGCGCATCCGCGCGACGGTGAGAACCTCCCCGTCATCACCCGGCATCCTCAAAGCCTGCGCGACCTGCGCGCAGACGCCGGAGGTGGCGTCGCGCAGCGCGGTCGCCAGCCGGGTGGCGTGCTCATGGGCCTCGTCAACCACCAGCCGCCGGTCCACCACGAAGAACACGCGGCGTCGCGCCAGCTGCGGGCGCAGCGCGGCCACGAACACCGCGACGTCCAGCACCGAAGTCTTTCCCAGCCCGGTCGGCACGTCGATAACGTCCGGCCACCGCCCCTCGGCCAGGATCCGGTCGAGCAGGGCCCGCTGCCACGGAAACGGTGTCCGGTCCCCCAGATCAGGGCTATGGACCTGCGCCACGAAGGCGGTGAAGTCGTCAGCGGTCAGCACGAGATGCCTCCGGGATGAACAGGCCGCAACCCAGGTAACGCAACGCGCCGGCGATCACCGGGCCCCGCACCGGCACGGAAAACTCGATGCGGCAGTGCAGCAGCGGACGCCGGTCCCGCCCGGCGGGAATCGTGCCCCGCCGCGGCCGCGTCACCGCACCCCGCGGCAGCGGACCCTCCAGCAGCGTCACCGACGACGGCTCGGGATACCGGGCCGTGATCAGGGACTCGACCACCAACTCGGCGGGGTCGCGTCGACCCGGGTAGCGGTCCAGCATCACCGGCGTCGTCGTGACCCACCGCCGTGCGCCGTTCCGGCCCGTCCAGCGGTCCGGGCGCAGACCCCACCCCTGCGGTGGTAGCGCCGGATCACCCAACCGGAGCCTCGGTGCGGCGCCGCCGCGCAGCTCCCGAATCGGATCTTCTCCACCATCACCGAGAAGACCCCGCAGGATCGCCAGCCGATCGCCCGGCTCCAAATCCCGAGGGACGGCGACCCCGACGCCGAGCAGATGCCCGTCGGCGTGCGGATGACCGACGTCCAGCAGCGGCAGAAACGCCAGGTGCGGCCGGTCATCCGCGCCATGACCGCTAGCCTGCGCCGGCACCGGATCCTTGATACGAGAGATCGCCGCGCGGCGCAGCAGCTCCGCCACCGTCAACAGCGCGTCACCTCCAACCGGCACCTGACCACGCGCCGCTGGCCACACCAGCAACTCCGCGTACGGCCCCGCTTCCGCGAGCGGTTCGGCCTTTTCGTTGGCGGGGCGGCAGGAGTAGGCCATCTCCTCGGACATCTCCCACGCCCGGTGCCCCTGCGCATAGGCGTCCCGCAGCGCATCGAGGTAACCCGGGTAGGGCACCCGCACCCCTACCGACCCCACGGTGCCAATCTTCACCGGCCGGTACGTCACCTGGGACGGCCCACACTCGACCACCTCATCAAGAACCTCCACCTGCGCCGACGACGTCGACCGGCCGACGTACGGCACCCGACGGGCAAGCCGCGACAACCGCCACAACACCCCATCCGGCGCCGACGCCCGCGGCCACACGAACACGACCCGATCGTCAGGGGGAAGCGCTCCCGCGCGTCGGGACTCTCGGTTCGTCCGGCCCGGCCACACCGTGCTACCCGCTCTGCCGTTGGTAGCATTCGTCACCACGAACCCCGCCCGCATAGACGCCGTCACCTGCTCGGCCGCAGATGCCAGCACCAACGGAGCCCCCGCCGCCTCCAACCACCGCAACGCCTCGCTGTCGGCCTCGAACCCCGGCGCCGTCGGATCGTGCTCGGCGGAGGCGACCAGGGCGCAGAACAAGCGGGCCGGGTGGGGCGGCCACTCCATTCGATCTTTCGGATAGGCAGCGTCGTAGCGGCCCGCCCGCAGCCGCACCGTGATACTCACCGCCACCGCTACTCCTCCTCGGCGGCAGCCGACCGCACCGCGAACCGGATAGCCTCCGCCAGCTGCTTCGTCGGCGACACCGACACCACATCCACATCCATCACCACACCCGCCGCCGCCGCGCGGTCCCGAAGCTCCACGAACGCGGCCACCGCCTCCTCCGCAGACACCTCCAATGGCTCCCAACTTCCGCCGTCCTGCTCGAAGCCCACAGTTTCGCTCATCCGCGTCAGGTCGCACCCCGAACGCAGCCACAGCGACGGACGGCCGAACGTCAACCGGTCCCCGACCAGCGCCAACGCCGCCAACGTCGCCCGCGCCAACGTCGCCGCCTCCGCCGAGGCGTCCCCGAACCGCAGCCGCTCCAACCCGGCCAACGAGATCCAGCCCTGCCGGCGCACCTCCCGAACCGTCACGCCACCCGGCGCCGGATTCGGAGCGATGTGCCCATGGCCGATCTCGCTCGGCTTCCCGCCCTTGACCTTGGCGCCCTCCGGGAGAAACCGCCACTCGCCCTCCGCTTTGGTTTTGTCATCGATGGCGCCGGTGATGTTCATCGGGTCGACCTTGCCGGCTTGGCGGGCACCTTCCAGCCAGTGCAGGCCAAACATTTCCGAGGAGTACACCCGCGGGAACTTCGGCCACCGGCCCTTACGGTGCGAATCCCACGCCCCGAACACCAACGAGTAGGGCTCACGCCGGAACAGCGGACGAACGTCTACCGCGGATGCCGTCCGTAGCAGCTGCCCCACCTCGCTGCGGTCAAAGCGCACCCCGCAGACCTCACTGTCGCGTAGGTAGGCATCGGCATAGCGGTGAGGGAAGTCCAACGACGTCAGCCGGACACCCTCCTCCTTCATCGCCAACTCGAACAAAGGAAGATCCACACGGCCGCTGTCCCGTGCCTTGAGCAGAGCCTGCTCAACCCGATTCGCCTGCGACGGGACCTGATCAACCACCACCGTCTCGCATTTTTCGCCTTCGACCAACCGAAGCTCGAAGATGTATGGCCGGGGGAACCGGCCCTCCTTCTTCGCCGACCGCTCCTCCACCTCAGAGATCGGAAACGTCGGTGGCGCGATGCGCCCGCCCTGTCCCCCAACAGGCTGATACACCGCCCGGAACGCAATCCCCGCGTCCCGGCGCTCCTCTTCCACCGCCCTTACGAGGCGACCACTCAAGCCCAACATGCCACTCCTGGTAGATCAGTCCGACGCAGCCAGATACACCTACCAGACCCGACCGACATGTTTCGGCCCACGGACAGCGGAACCCACGCAGCCCCGGCGAACTCTCATTCAGCAACATGTGCAGATCCGGCGCGGAGTCACTACAGGTCGGACGCCCCCTGGCCGCCTGTTGCCGGCACGTGTCGGGCTGGCTACGCTGCCCGACACTCTCCGCGACGGTCGGAGAGATGCCAGCCAGCGGTGGCCATCGCGACAGCAAAGAACACAGCGGAGAAGAGGCTCTGGTCGTTCGCAATGGCGCTACAGATCTTCCATGGCGGCGCAACCCGCACTCACCGACGCCTACCCGCGGACGCTAAAACCGCGCAAGCCTGCGCGCGCCCTTCGACCAGGCGTCGCGCAGTTAGCGACGGGACTGCGTAGATTTCCGTGTTTGACCTGGGTGTGGTCCGTTGGACAGGACGTTGATCCTGTCCGGGAAGGACCACGTCATGGCAGACAAGAAGAAGGCGGTTCAGCTTCCTGAACCGACGGCGGCGGAGGTGGAGTTCGCGCAGCAGTTGGTCGAGCGGGCCAAGGCC
Source organism: Micromonospora sp. CNB394 (assembly GCF_000374985.1). Taxonomy (NCBI): domain Bacteria; kingdom Bacillati; phylum Actinomycetota; class Actinomycetes; order Micromonosporales; family Micromonosporaceae; genus Micromonospora; species Micromonospora sp. CNB394. Next base: position 13,642 of record NZ_KB895851.1, read on the forward strand.
GATGGAGCGTCGTTGGTCGGGCCGGGTGGGCTCCTCGCGGGGATCACCCGGACCGTCCTTGAATCAGCGCTCGACGCTGAACTGGATGCACACCTCGACGAGGTCGGCGTCGACGAGGCGACCGGCCGGCGGACCAACGTTCGCAACGGGCACGGGGCGAAGACGGTGCAGACCGAGGTCGGTCCGGTGCGGATCCAGGTTCCTCGGGCTCGGGCGGGTTCGTTCACGCCGCGGATCGTGCCGAAGCACGTCCGTCGGTTGGACGGTTCAACGAGGCGATCCTGTCGCTGCATGCCAAAGGGCTGACCACCGGGGAGATCTCCGCGCACCTGGCAATGTGTGTGACCCCGAGGTGTCCCGGGAGTTGATCAGCCGGGTCACTGACAGCGTCCTGGAGGAGATGGAGGCTTGGCGGCAACGGCCACTGGACAGGATCTATCCGGTGGTGTTCATCGACGCCCTCGTCATGAAGATCCGCCAGGGGCAAGTCGCGAACCGGCCCGTCTACGTCGTGGTCGGGATCAGCCTCGACGGGGAACGTGACGTGCTGGGCATATGGGCCGGGACCGGCGGTGAGGGCGCCAAGCAGTGGGCCGGCTACCTCACCGAACTGCGCAACCGCGGCGTCGCGGACGTGTTCATGGTCTGCTCCGACGGCCTCAAGGGCATGACCGACGCCATCGAGCAGGTCTGGCCGCAGGCGGTGCACCAGCAGTGCGTCGTCCACCTGGTCCGGGCCAGCCTGCGTTACACCAACCGCAAGGACTGGCAAAAGATCACCCCCGCGTTGCGGGAGATCTACACCGCCCCCACCGTCGCCGCCGCCGAGGCCCGGTTCGAGGAGTTCGCCACGCAGTTCGGTGACCAGTACCCCGCCGTAATCTGGCTCTGGCGCCAGTCGTGGCCGCAGTTCGTGCCCTTCCTGGACTACGACCACGAAGTCCGCAAGGTCCTCTACACCACCAACATCATCGAGTCCCTCAACGCCCGATTTCGGCAGGCCGCCCGCCGGCGCAGGCACTTCCCGACCGAGCAGGCCGCGATGAAGGTCCTCTACCTCGTCGTCCAGCAGAACGCCCGAGCGGCGGGAGCATCACCGGCTGGGTCTACGGTTGGGCCAAGGCCCTCAACGCCCTGATCCTCGCCTACGGCGACCGGATCGCCATCTAACAGCATCGATCACACCACAGGCCCAAACACGGAAATCGACACACTCCCTTAGCGACCGTTGGCCTCGCGAGACGGGGTCCGTCGTGCTGCTCTGATGTTCGAGTGGCGGCTTCCGCTCCATCAACACAGGAAGGGGATGAGGGTTTCGTATGCGTGGGGCCACGGGATGCGCTCCTGCTCTAGCAACAGGCCAACCCCGTTCTGCGCCGCGTGGTGAACGAGGTGGGCAAACAACGCCGATTCGCTCGCGTTCAGATTCGCAAGCTCGGTGCGCTGCGGACCCGCGCCATCGACGGCAAGGTGACGGAATTGCTCCAACGTTGCCATGCTCATGAGTACGGTTTCTGCCTTGATTCCATACCCTCGCAGATCATGGACGAACTGTAAGCCGGGAGCGTCGATGTCGCCCCAGTAGAGGACTCGATCCGCGTTGGCCACCCAGTCGATTCGGGCGTAGTGCGCGACACTGAAGCCTTGGCCGTGGAGAACGGCGACGCCCGGGTGGTCGCCGGTGAATGCGTATCCGGTTTCCTTGTTCTCGATGATCAGAACGGTACGGGGTCTGTGTTTCCAGGCGCTGAGGTCGTTCACGCTCGCGGCGAAGTTCCGCATGCCGCCTACGCCGTCGCGAATGTGGGGGTCGAGGACGGCGACCTGAACGAGGTCTGGTGGTAGGCGGAGCCCGAGGCGTTGGTGAAGGCGGACGCGGCTGGAGGATCCGGCGGCCGCGGGCGCGTCGTCCGCGTCATCTTGGTCGCTGTCGCCAAGGAGAGCCAGTACGAGTCGTGCATGTTTGGCGAGCCATTTGGTGTCGAGGCCTTCGATGGGGAGTTGGCGAAGCAGCATGCCGGAGGCCGGGTTGTTGTGTAGCCATGTGGCGGCTCGGGCGAGCCGCTGGTAGTCCGCGTCGTCGAGTTCGGTGATGCGGCGGATGATGCCGGCGAAGTCGGCGCAAGGGAATGTCCGCTGCAGCGTGGTGAGCCGCTGGCCGCATCGTCGCCAGGTCGCGAGGGTGTCCGGGTGGCAGGCGGCAGCCTCGCCCGGATGCCGCAGCATGAGCGCCCGCGGCATTGGGTGGGTGCCGGTCGGGAAACGCAGGTTGGCGTTTTCGACCTGTCCAGGTCCGCGGTACGACGCCCACTCGTCTGCCCAAGCGTGGCAGCCGACCGGGTCCAGTGAACGCTGGTCTGTCGTGGGTGGATGGAGGGGGATACGCATGGGCCAGGCGGTGGCCCCGCGGGCCCACGTCGGATAGTCCTGCTGGAACCGCTGGCGCACCCACGCCATCACTTCTTCAGGTCGGCGCATGGAGGACGTCATTCCTCGTCGCGCCGGGCGGCGAGTTGCCCGAAGGTCGCCGAGGCGGCGTTGGAGCGCGGACCGTCGGGCAGTTGCCGCTTCTCCACGAGGACGGCCTGTCCGATGAAGGGCTCGATGATGCCGGACATCCGGATAGGAGCGGCGATGACCAACTGGAAGCCGAACTCGTGGAAGACGCCGAGCGCCTGGGCGGCGAACGTTTCGTCGGACTTGCTGAACGCCTCGTCGAGCATAAGCGGCGCGAAGAGCGGTACGCCGTCGCCCGTGCCTTCGGCCAGGTTGTAAGTCAACGCTGCCGCCAGGCAGAAAGCGACGAGCTTTTCCTGTTCGCCACCGGAGTTCGTGGAGGTGTTGCTGAAGGTGGCGACAGTGGTTCCATCCTCGATCTTTTCTTCGCGGCCATAGAAGGAGAAGATGTTTCGGACGTCGAGGACGTTGTCACGCCATTGACGGCCGTCGTTAGTGTCTGCGGTGAAGCGGGCCATCAGCTGCCGGACCCGCTTGAATTGGAGCCGAGACGCCTCGGCATCCTTGCGGGCGGCCGGCGCGTGTCGCAGTAGCGTGTCCACGGCATTGCGGAACAGGCGCGCGTCCTCGGACGGCTGCGCCTTGTGGGCGATCTGCAGCCGCGTCCCGGCATTAAACTCCACGCGCTGCAAGCCCTCGTTGACCATGGCGATCCGCTTGCGGATCTCGGTCGATGATTTCTCGACCTCACGTTGCAGGAAGCTGATCGATGGCACCATGTCGTCGGCGATCAGTCGCTGAAATCGATCCATCGCTTCGGGCAGGCGCCGCCGGGCAATGTCGTCATGCAGGGCCACAAAGTCCGCCCCGCTGCGTTCGACGTCACCACTGGTATCGGGCGCGGCGTCGGGCCACTGGTCGAGGAACGCCTTGATGGACGACTCCAGCTTCGTCTGAGCCACCTTCCGATCGCCGTCGGCCGCGTCACGGCGCGCAGTCAACTCTCTGCGCATGGCGACCACGACAGGCTGAAACGCTTCCGGATTGAGGGGTACCGCCGTTGCGGCAAGCACCTCGTCCAGAAACTCTCGGTCGCCGAGGTCGTCAACTTCGTGCGGATGGTTTTCCAACGACTCTTGAAGGTCGACGAGTCGGGGCATTCGCTTGGTGAGCGCCTCGATCTCATTGCGGATGCCCGCACATTTCTGTTCGGCAGCCCTGTGGCGGCCCTGCGCGTCGTTGCGCTCCTTTTCCAGGCGTTGCAAATCCTCGTTCTCGCTCCGAATTGCCTCGATGCGCTGCTGCAGCTCGTTAATGCGGCGACTCGTCTCCCATTTGTCAAGGACAGCCCAGGCGGGATAGTCATCGAGCTGACGCACGGCGGCGATGGTGTTTTCCGCCGCGCGCAGGCGGTTCTGATGCTCGTCCGCCTTCTCGGTCGCGATGCGGCACCGTTCGTGGAGGGCGTCGACCTCGGCCTTCAGCGCCTCCCGCTTGGCAATGGTGTTGACGCCGAGGATGTAGCTGGACGGATTGGTGACCTCCTCACGGTCGTCTTTGCGGTAGTGGTTGCCGGGCAGCTTCAGCGTGCCGCGCACGGTCACGGCCAGGCGGTGCTCGTCGAGGTCATCGGCCATCTCAACGCAGACGTGCTCGAAGCGCTGCGCGAGCTGGGCTGCCAGCCACGTGCGGTAAGGGTGGGTCTCATCGACGATCAACTTGCTGGCCAGGGTGCCCGGCCGGGGTGCGGGCTGATGGTCGGAGGTGGCCGTGACGATGCTGTATTCGACAATGCCCCTCATGTCATTCTCGTCGATGAACCGGCGGACCGTGGCTGCATGGTGTTCCGGCACGAGGAGGCGGAGTCCGTAGTTGCGCAGGACCTTCTCCGCGGCCGGGCGCCACCGCTCCTCGTCGGGCGCAAGGTCGACGAGCTCGGCGACATAGGGCAGATCTGCCACATGCACACCCGCGCCGTGGGCGATGGCCAGGCGTCGGGCGACTTCCCGCTTCGGAATCAACGTGGGCGCCGACTGCAGCGCCTCCAGTTCCCCCTGCTTTTCCTGGTACGCCCGCCGGGCCTCGCTGAGGGCGTCCGCGACGTCGTATCCGGACTTCTTCAGGTCCGTCTCGGCTGTCTGCGCGGTCTCAAGAATGCGGGGAAGCTCCGCCTTCAACTGAGCGAACGCATCAGCCGTGGTCGGAGCTTCGCGCTGAAGCCGAGTCACGATTCCACCGTAGGCGCGATAACTTGCCTTGGCCGCCTTGTCTTCAGCTTCGGCGACGCTGAGCGCCGACTCCAAGCCGCGTATCGCCTCGGCGTCGGTTTCCCACTGCTTGTCGAGGAGCTTGAACTCGTTGAACCGTTTCTCGCGTTTTTCCTCCTCGATGCCGAGCGTTTCGTCTAGCTTTTCCAAGCGTTCGTCGATGCGCTCGATTTCGCCTTCGACGGCGCGGAGGTGCACGCCGCACAGGTATCGTTCGAGCGGCTCGCCCAGCAATTGCCGCGCACGGTTCAGGGAGGTGCGCGACTCCCCATACTGTTTCCACAATTCGGGGACGTCTCTCAGCACCCGTTCCTGGCGGTGAGCGCGCTCAGCGGTCTGGAATGCGTCGTTGAGGGGGGTGAAGGAGGCCACCATCCGCGCCGCGGCGGCGTAGGTTGCGGGCTTGTCGAGCATGTTGTCGCGGATGAACAGGTTCAGGTCGCCGACGTTCTTCAGCGCCTTGGCCTTGCCGAGCAGCGAGATGGCGGTCTTCGACGTGCCGAGACCCACCCGACGGGCCAAATCCTGGACGTAGTTGCCTTGGTTGGAGCCGGGGTCGTCGAGTGGCGGATACGTCACCTTGAGCCATCTGGTGTCGAACCGCCGTACGGCCCACTCTTCCAGCACCTCGAGGGAAAAGTACCCCTCGTGGAGCTGGTACAGGGACTTGAGGGAGGCGCCGTCGGTTTCCGTGCCGGTGAACCATTTCATCACCACGGCGGTAATGACAGAGCCGAGGCCGTTGTCGTAGGTCGCCGCGATGGCCGACCAGGTGGGCTTGCCGCCGCGCAGGTACTGCACATGCGCTTGATCATTTTCATCGTGGTTCTCCGACCATGCGCCGCGTACGTAGTCAGCGATGGAGCGAGTGCTCTGCTTGGCGCCACGCGCAGTGAGATCGGCCGAGGCGTTGAAGCGCTGGTCCGTGCTGGGCAGCAGGACGGCGGAGTGGGCGTCCAGCAGGGAGGACTTGCCGGAGCCGGACAGACCGGTCAGCAGCACACCGCGCTCGTCGATGTCAATCGACTTGTAGCCACAGAAGGCACCCCAGTTGACCACCTGCAGGCGCGTGAGGCGGTACTGCCCGAGGTGCACCGTCCGCTTGCGGTGGTGTTCAGGCATCGGTGTCCTCCTCCTCGGCCTCAACATCGACCGCCTCGATCGCCTCACCGCGTTCGATTGCCAGGTACCGCTCCCGCAGCGCCTCGACTCGCTCGATGGTGAGCAGCGAGGTGATGACCCCGTAGATCAGATACCGCGTGGTGCCCTTGACCGGCTTGATAATCGCGGCGTCGTCGAGCAGCTTGATGGCTGTCATGATCTTCTTGTGGAAGGCAGCCTCATCGGTGTCGCCTGGGCGCTTGTAGGCCAGCATGTGGTCGAGCATGTCGGCGGTTTCGACGACCGGGTCGTCGGGCGACATCAGGTATTGCTGGTACAGGTACAGAGCAAGCGCGCTCGCGGCCAGGCTCAGCGTCCGGGTCCGCAAGATCGTGCGACTCAAGGGGTTGGGGTCGTCGGCCTGCCGGGTGAAGGCGTGCCGGTGTTCGCGGTTGATCTCCAGGATGAGGCCCAGCTCGGACAGACGGCTACGCAGCACGTCCTCGTATTGCAGGACCACGGGCCAGTGTTTGCGTTGCTTGTCGCTGATGTGCGGCGCAGCCACGAGTTCCTGCAGCGTCCAGCACACCTCGGCCGGCAGCTGGCTGGTGTCGCCGTCGAAGCGTGGCTGCGGCCCAGGGCCGATGACCAGGGTCCCCGCCGTCTCCCCGTCGGAGTCGGCGAAGAACTCGTTCGGATCGAGCAGCGGGCCCGCTGGTGGTGTCGGTCCGGCATTGTCGAACAGCGCCGGGCCGAAGATGTCTTCGAACGAGGGCTGCGGCTCAGTGGACATCGTGCAGGCCTTCCAGCAAGGTGGCCGGCGCCCGAGACGCCGAGCCGTGAGGGTGCGGGGACGGCGCCAGGTCGGGTAGCTCGGCGCCGAAAACGAGGTACGGGACGGTGAAGTCGCGGCCCCGGCCGCGGCTGCGGACCTGCACGGTGGTGGTCGTGGTGGGGTCGACGTCGCCGTAGCGGGTGGCCAGCGACCATAGGGCGACGACGTCGCCGGTGCGCGCGGCGGGTAGGTAGGTGAGGACCTCGGGCAGGGTGGCGAACCCGCCGTGTGCAGCGAGGGCGGCGTGGACGGCCGCGCGCAGCGCCGCCCAGTCGATGGCCTCCAGGTTTCGGGCACCTGTCGGGTCGACGGGGAAGTCACCGCCGGCGGCGCTGAGGGGGTCCGGCACGGCGGCGGTGCCGGGATGCAGCTTCAGCCGGCCGACCGAGGCCGTGTTCACGCCGCTGGCGGGCACGATGAAGCCGATGTCGCGCCCTCCATGCAGGCGCTGGAACGCCGCGGCGGCGGCCGCTTGCGCTTCGGCGATGCGGGTGCGCATGCTGCGGTAGTGCAGGACGTCCCCGCCGCGCACGAAGGTGCTGATGCGGCGGAAGGCCATCGCCCGGACCTCCTCGACATCCTGGACCCGCTGCCACATCGCGTCGATGAAGCCGGCCAGCGGCTCGGCCAGGTGCGCGGGGAGGGGATTTACCTGGGCGGTGATCTCCTGGATGTCAGCCTCGAGCTGGGAGCGCTGGGACGGGCGCGCGATGACGGTGGCGAAGGCTCTGAAGGCCTGCCCTTCGGCGGACCCGGCGATGATGTCGTGGCCGTCGAACATCCGCTGCAGGGAGTCGGCGAACTCGGCCGGGTCGTCGGTCAGGCTCTGGCGCATCAGCGCGGCGGCGTTGTCGTGCATCAGTTCGCCGTAGCGGGCGATGTCCGCTGGGATGCGTTCGACGAGTTGCACGACCGCGGTCAGCCGGTCGACGAGTTCCTGGTGGCTGACGGTGGGCAGCTCGCCGTTGTCGAGGGCGTCGCGTTGCGCGACCAGCGCCGCGATCTGGTCAGTGATGGCCACCCGGCGGGCGACGGGGTCGGGGTTGGCGTCGGTGGCGATCTGCCGCATCTCCGCCATCACCATCGTCAGCGCCGACTCGGTCGCCACTGAGCTGTGGCGCTGGAGGTTTCGCATCTGCCGCACGGCCTGACCGGCGCCGGTGGACAGCTGGTAGCGCTCGATGCGGGTGGTGGGGTCGACGCTGCGGTGCAGCCAGCCCTTGCGCGTCCAGCGGGTCAGCAGGACATCGGCGTCGGGGATGTCGGCGATGAGGGCGTCCGATTCGGGCTCCTCGTCATCTCCGGTGTAGCCGCGCAGGAGCACGGGCAGGTCGGCGTTGAGCTGCGCGGCGAGTGTCTGCCCGTCAACGATCTGCCCATCTCCGAGGTGGGCCGCCATCAAGGCGAGGGTGACTAGGGCGTGGGGCGAGCGCAGCAGCGACATCGTGACGTCGGCGGCGGAGTTGCTGCGGAACTCGTGGAAGAGCTGTTCGGCGGATTTAGCCGCCATGGGCCATCACCCGCCCCTCCTTGCGCGGGCCCGGGCGGGCCGGCGCCCACCGGGTGTGATGAGCAGGCAGGAGGGGCAGCCGTCGCCTCCTTGCGCCAGCAACAGTACGGTGTCGCGAGGGGCAGTCGCGGTGTTGCTGGCGGCCGTAGGCCGGGGCCGGGCGGCGTTCCATCGATAGGTGGCCATGACGGCACGCACTGTACGGGATCGGGCCGACCGGCAGGTATGGCGAAGATCCAGGCCGGCGTTCGCTGATGCGTCCGCTGGGGTGGTCTGCCCGGTCGGTCGCCGCGGATGCAGGTTTGTTCGTCGAGGGAGTGCGGTCACGACAGCAGCCCGCGGTTGAGGTCGTCGTTGATGATTTGCTCGCGCTCCTCCGGGCCGGCCCAGTGAGCCCGGCTGCCGGCGAAGGTGCGTTCGACCACGAGGACGTGGTCGGTGATCTCAGCAATCGAGCGCATGTGGCTGATGATCGTGACGAGTCGGCCGGCCGTGCTGTGCGCGGCGAGAGCGTTGAGGGCGTCTTGCAGGACGCCGGAGTCGAGCGAGCCGAATCCCTCATCCAGGAACAGGGAGTCGACCCGGCCGGAGGCCCGGCTGGCGAGTTCGACCACGGCCAGGGCGAGCGCGAGGCTCGCCTGGAAGGTCTCTCCGCCGGACAGGGTCTTCACGTCGCGCGCCTGACCGACCCCGGTGTCGATGATGCGGAAGTTCTCGGCGAAGCCGAACTTGCCACCGGAGATGGTCAGCAGCGTCTTGCTAGCGGCTCCGAGTAGAGCAAGTTGTCGTTGTCGGACGGCGTTGGCGACGAACTTCCCGTCAGTGAGCAAGGCGGCTAGGTCGCCCAAGGCCGTGACCGTGGGTTCGGCCGCCTGGATCCGGCGGTCCAGCTCGGCGGCCAGTGGTTGGTGTGCCGTGGCCCGCCTGAGATCACGGCCGGCGTTGTGCTCGACGGTGCTCGCCGCCCGGACGAGCCGCTCCAGGTGGTCGTCGTCGTCGGCCTGGCAGTCGCGCCGAGCCTGCTCAGCCGCCTGCTCGGCCGCGTCGGCCGCCACTCGTGCGGCCTCCGCCTCCTCGCGGCATGCGGCGACCAGAACGACGGTGTGCTCGATCAGGGAGGTGGCCCAGGCGGCTTCGTCGGCGAGGGAGATTTCGCTGGGGCGCAGAGCATGCCCAGCGGCGTCGAGGAGGGCACCGGCGTCCGCGACGCGGTCGGCCAAGCTGTCGAGCTGGCGGCGGAGGTCAGCGGCGGGACGGGTGACGTGGGTGTTGACCTCGGTGTCGAGCAATCCCAACGCGGTGTGCAGTTCGACCACGCGGCTTCGCACGTCGTTCAGCCGGTCGCAGAGCTGCTTGAGTTCGTCCTGCCGCTGCTGGGCGCGGTCACGCTGATGGGTGATGTCCGCGAGCAGGAGTCCGTGGGCCGGGCGGAAGGCGCGCGGTACGCCGCGTGCCGCGCGGTTGAGCCGCACGACGGCGGCCTCATGGTCGGCCTGCGCCTCCTCATAGGCGGCTTGCCGCCGTGCCTGCTCCTCTTCCAATACGGGCACCTGAGAGTCGGCGCGGGTGTAGTCGTCGTGCGCCTCACCGTGGGTGGCCTCAGCCGCTTCCCGGTCGGCCGCAGCACGCTGGACAGTCGCGGCATGGTGGTGCAGGAGTTGCTCATCCGGTGCGTCTAGGTCGACGTCGCCGAGCACGGCGCGGACGTCGGCGGTGGCCCGGTCGAGGTTGGTGGCGGCGGTCTTCACCTCGCTGATCGCGTCGGCCAGCGTCTTGTTCTCGGCGATCTTGGCTCGTTCGGTTGCGGCGGCCTCCTCGGTGGCCGCGCGCCTCGCGGCCTTCTGCGCAGCCCTCAGTGCGGTCGCGCCCGCCTTGGTCGCGTCGTCGCTGGGTGTGGTGAAGCCCTCCGGCAGTTCCCGCTGGCACACCGGACATGCGTCCCCCGGTCCACATCCGTCTGCGGCGGCGGCCGCCGCGTGCAACCGGCGAGTGCGGGCTTCCTCGGCCTCGGCCGCTTCTACCGCACGCTCGGCCTCGCGGGCCTCCGCAGACGCGTCCGCCGCGCGCGCCTTGAGCTTGGCAACCTCGTCTCGACAGGCGGTGAGCTGCTCCTCCGCGTGCTCGGCGGCGTCGGTGGCCTGTCGGAAGACGGCGAGCGCACCCACCGCGACTTGGTGTGCTGCCTCGGCGAGGGCGGCGCGTCCGGTCGCTTCGTCGGCGGCGCGCTTGGCGAGGGCGACCTTCTCCTTGCGGTTGGCGACGTCGTTCCTGCGATTGTCCAGCACGGTCTTGCCGACGCGGACCTCCCGCTCCTCCTTCTCCAGCCGCTCGGCCTGAATATCGAGCTGGGGCACCTGTTCGGCGAGGTGGATGAGCGTGCTGACGGCTGAGGCGGTCTTTTCCACGCCGGTGCCCTCGGCATCAGCCTGGTCGAGATCTGCTTGGAGCCGCTGCGTCTCCCGGTCGAGTGCGTGCCGCTCCCGGTCGACCTGTTCGCGCCGGCTGGCGATGTCGCCGGCAGCGGCGAGGAGAGCTTGGTACTTCGCCGCCACGTCGGCGGGCGTCGCGTCGACGAGTCGGGCCCGGGCCTTGTCGAGGGCGGCGTGGCGGACGCGGGCCGCGGACGCGGCTTCCGCCGCCTTCGCTACGGCGCGTTGGGCAGCCTGAAGGAGGCCGAGGCGCTCCTGGGCGGCGCGCTGACGCTCGGTGGCCTCCCGGATCGTCGCCGCAGGGTCGCGCATGAATTCGACACGTCGTTCGCGGTATTCGCCAAGGCGTCTCGCGAGGCGGGAGTGCAGAGTGAGGGCGTGTTCGCGGACCGCGCTGAGCTGATCCAGTCCGAGCAGCGACTTCAGGATCGTCGACCGGTCCCGGTCGCGCATGCGCAGCAGTTCCTGGAAGCGGCCCTGCGGCAGGATGACCGACCGTAGGAACGTGTCGTAGTCCAGGCCGATGATGCGCCGCACCTGACTGGTGACGGTGCCCGCTCCGGTGGCCACGACGGTGCCGGCGTCGACGTCGGTCAGCCTGTGCAGCGCGGCGCCGCGGGCGCTGGTGGAGCGTTCCACCCGCCATATCGTGGTGCCGGCCTGGAACGTGAAGGCCACGCTGAGGGTGCCGTCGCCGCTGTGGGCGATGAGATCAGAGACGCTACCGCCGTACCAGCTGCACCGGTTGTACAGGCCGTAGCACATCGCATCGAGGAGGGTGGACTTGCCGGACCCGGTATCGCCGAGGATCGCGATAAAGGTCTTGCCGGTGAAGTCGATCGTCTGGGGCTCGACGTAGGAACGCAGGCCCGTGAAGGTCAGTTCCAGGGGCTTCATGCGGCAGCCTCGTCTTCCTCGGCCGGCACGGTGAAGGCGCTGAGATCCTCGGCGAGAAGCTCCTCAGCGGGGAGAGCCGGCGGGAGTTCGTCGCCCGCATGGTGCAGCAGGGTGCCGAACAGCTCGAGCACACGATCGGCGCTCGCCGCACGGGTGCCCTGCTCGGCGAGGTAGGCGCTGAACATGGCGACGTTGTCCGGTTCACCCCTGGCGGGCGTGTCCGGGGTGATGAGGCCGAGCTTGCGGTCCGCCGCGTTCTCGTCGATCTGCACGATCGTGGCGTCGGGGAAGAGCGCCCGGACCTGCCGCGACAGCTCCGGCTCGTGGCTCGGAGTGTGGACCACGATGCGGCAGATCTCGGTAGTGATCGAGTCGGCGCGTGCCCGGAGCTCGTCGAGCGTGCCGGTAGCGACCTCGAGTCGCCGCCCGGCGTGCAGCGGGAGGCGTTCGATGCGGGCCGGGGCGCCGGGGTGAAGGTGAGCGAGGACGACGCTCTTGGCCTCCCCGATTTCGCCGAAGTCGAGTTGGATCGGCGAGCCGGCGTACGCGCCGCTGACACGGCCCGGCAGCTCCTGCGGCTTGTGGATGTGCCCGAAGGCGGCGTAGTCCACCGGCGGAATCTGCTCCGGGTCGGTGGCGTAGAAGTCGCAGGTGTGGTTGGGGTTCTCCGTGCGCGACGGAACGCTGCCGGCGAGGTACTGGTGCGCGGCGAACACGCTGACGTCGCTGGCCGGGTCGAAGTCCTCATACAGGCGGTGCAGCAGCTCGCGCTGCACGGTCGCGATGTGCGCGGCGTAGGCCTTGCGCCGGGCGCTGGGATCGTCGAGGACGGTGACGATGCGGTTCGCGGTGATGAACGGCAGGGCGGCGAGGTGCAACCGGCCGTCGCCGACCGGGAACCGGAGCACGGTGCCCACACGCACGGCGTCGGGGTCGGCGACGATGTGGACGCGCTCGCCGTGACGCAGCAGCCCGTGGAGCCAGTGCAGCAGCGGCGCGGAGTCGTGGTTGCCGGAGATGACGACGACGGGGGCGATCGCCGAGAGCGCGCGAAGGACGTCGGTGGCGAGCTTCATCGCCTGCACCGGCGGCCGCTGCTGGTCGAAGAGGTCGCCGGTGTTGAGGATAAGGTCGGGCTGCGCGGCGGCCGCGATGGCGGTGATCTCGTCAAGAACCGCCTCGTGATCTTGGTCGCGACTGTGTCCCCAGGTGGTTCTTCCCAGGTGCCAGTCGGAGGTGTGGAGAACCTTCATCGGAGCCTCTTCGCGGTGGTGGCGGCGGTGGCTCGGCATCGCCGGTGTGCGGGCAGGGGGGTACTGCGCGATCGGCCGGTAAACGGGTGCTGATCGCGTGCGCGGAGGTTGGTGCTGGTCTAGGCGGCTCGGATGCGGTGCCGCATGAGGTGCTCGAGCATGGAGTGGTTGGCTTCCCAGCCGTCGGGGAACTTCGGCTTCGTGTTGAGCGGGACCGGGTCGACCGACGGGTGCGCGTCGAGAAGCTCGGCGATGCCGGCCCGCCCGACCACGATGCAGGCGTGGCGGTGTCGGGAGGTCAGCACGCACAGCCGTCCGGATTCCAGGTGGAACGCGGTGGCGTCGCGGCGCCCGGACAGGGGGTGCAGCACCACCACGACGTCGAACTCGGCGCCCTGCAGCCGGTTCGCGGTGTCGACCCGGATGGCCGGGTGACCGACGCGGGTCAGTTCGTCCTTGATGGCGGCGACCTGGTCACGGTGTACCGCGCCGACGGCGACCCGGTCCGATCGCACGGGCGCACCATCGGGCTCGTTCCGGGACTCGACCATGGCGCCGCGTTCCAAGGTGCGTACGGCGAGGGCGACGACGTGCTCGACGGCCTCGGCGTCCGTGCGCAGCGTGTGCCGGGCGGGCAGCTCGACATAAGCCCAACCGGATTCGGCGGCCCGCTCGACGGCGTGGTCGTGGACGCCGCCGAGCCCGTTCGTGGGCAGCCACATCCGCCGGGGCCCCTGCTCGGGCGCCGACTGGAACGGCACGTGGGGATAGAACGCCGCCGACACCGGCGCCGACGCCGACGGGGGCAGCCGCCAGGAGTACGGCAGCTGCAGCGGCTTGATCTCGGGGTTGTTGGCGAGCATGGCCGCGACGGCGCTCTGCATCGGATTCCACGGCAGGCCGGTCCACCGCTCGACGTTGACGACGGAGAACGGGTCCAGCTGGCCGGGATCGCCGACGAACAAGGCGCGCTCGAAGATGAACGCCAAGCGGAGCAGGGTGTCCGAGCGCATCTGGTACGCCTCGTCAATGATGGCCCACGGCCCCCGCTGCTCGACGACCGGATCCAGCCACTTCGCGGCCGTGCCGACCACAATCGGCACGTCGGCCAGGTCACGCAGCCGTTGGCGAATGACGACGCCCGGTCGGTGCAGCCAGTCCGGCGGCACGTAATCCTTCGCGGCGTATCGGCCCACCGAGAGGCTAGGCGCAGCCTCGGCGATGCGGTGGACGAGGTCGTCGACCTGCGAGTTGGTCTGCGCGACGACCCGCACGGGTTCCCCCGCGGCGGCCAGATGCACGGCGGTGCGCACGACCGCCCGGGACTTGCCGGCCCCGGGAGGCGAGTCGAGCACGACGCCACGGTGCGGTCCGTTCAACAGCCGGTCGATCGCGTCATCGACGACGTCGGAGACGGTCGGCGTGGTCACTGCCATTCCTCCTGGGCGTCCTCATCCGTGGGCACGTACTCAGCCGGGGGCCCACCGTGCGTCCACGGCGTCTCCTCTCGTCGCGGGAACGCTGGAATCCGCCGCACCTTGGTGGTGAGCAGGCTGTAGCACACCTCCTCGTGCAGCTCGGGGACACTGCCCGGCTTGGGTTCGCGCCCGTTGCCCATGCCCTCCGACAGCTCCAGCACCACCTGCACCCGGTCACCAACCTCGGTGATCGACACGAGTTCCGCCTTTTGTCCGATACGAGCGGGGCTGCGGAGGCGGTTCTCGCCCAACGGCAGGCGTACCGGGTCGGCCGTCTCGACGGTGATCAGCGGTAGGTTGCGCCGCCCGATGCGGCGGTAAGGTTCGGCGGCCGTCACGGTGCCAACGAAGGCCTCGCCCGCCAACCGCACCTCCGCCATGACGAGCGGGTCGTCGAAGGCCCGCTGGGCCTCGTACCGCGCCTGTGCGCGTTCCAGCTCGTACAGTCGCATCGCGGCGGTGACCGCCGAGTCGCGCTTCGGTTGCGTTGCCGGGCTGTTCTCGATCCAATCCGCAGTGCGGGTGAACGCGTCCAAGTCGTGATCCCACCGCTCGGCGACGTGGCGACTGGGCTCCATCGCGGCGAGCAGGTCGATCGCCTGCCACACCCGCTGCCACGTCCCGATCAGCTGATCGTGCAGCGCGGACTCGATGCGGGACTCCACGCGGGCGCGTTCCACGCTGTTGTCGGCGTTGTCGTGGTAGCGCCGGACCAGCGGGGCCAGCACCGTGTTGTCAAAGGTGGGGTCCGTCGCCGGCCCGGCCGGGGGGTGATCCACCGGGTCTTCCGCGATCTGGGCAGCCTCGGCGCCGGTCAGATCTCCGCCGGGGTCCAGCCATGCCAGGACCGTGCCGAGATGCTCGTCCTCTTCACTGCTCTGCCCCGTCGCCCAGTGCGCCGACAGCGCCGCCGTGGCCGGCACGAGCAGGCTCGAGCCCGGGTACTGCACTCGATCCGCGTAGAACGTCAGCCACTTACCCATCCGCGGGACGTTCGCCGGGACCGCCCATGGGCCCGTGGTCTTTCGGAAGCGGGTGGACCGGCCGAGCATGCGCACGAACTCCACGCCCGCGCGGTTGGGCACCCAGATCTGCGGCGCGTCTGCGCAGCGACGCGGGCCGTCCGCCGGCTGGCCGGGTGCTGGAGGCCGGTGCAAGGTCATCGGCAGAAGTTCCGCGAACAGCAGCCGGGCCAGGTTGTGGGCGAAGGCGAACCGTTGGTCGCGGTTGCGCGGCTGGGCCACGACGAGCATCCGAGGGTTCTCCCGGTCGATGCCGATCATGGCGGCCATGGGGGCGCTGGCTTCGCCGGCCATCTTCAACGGCACGAACACCAGCGGTGTCGAGCTGACGTGCAGGTGCCGGACCGTGGTGATCCGCTGCGCCTGGCCACGGTCCACGGCAAGCGCCCGCCCGAGGGAGGTCAATAGCGTCATGCAGCACCGCCGAGGAACGCGGTGCGGTAGCTGTGCGCGAGTCGCAGCAGCCGCGCCTGCTCGGCCTGGTCATCCGCCGGGATCCGTGCTCCGGTGGCCAGCCCGATCACCTCGCTCACCGATTCCAGCCCGCCCAGCTCCTCGCGTACCTGCCGCCCGAGCGCCGCGGTCGACCCACGCTCCTCGCTGCGGCAGAACTTCGCCATCTCACAGGTGCTCAGGCAGTGCGGGACGTAACGCGCCTCGACGGTGCGCAGGGTGCGCTTGAGCTCCTCCGCCGGCCGCGGATCGAGCCGATTCGGGTCGCGCCACCGGTCAAGGGTCGCGCCGGCGGGCATCATGGCGACGATCGCGTCCAGGCCCTGCATCCGTGACAGCTGCCGTCGGACCGCGTTCAGATGGTTGGTGATGTTGACCTTGACGGCGGTCGGCCGGTTGCTGAAGTCCTTCGGGCAGACCAGCACGACCTCCGGCGCGACGAGCTGCTCATCCAGGCCGCGGGAGCGCAGCAGCTCGCGCATG
The DNA here is from genome assembly GCF_000374985.1 of Micromonospora sp. CNB394. Taxonomy (NCBI): domain Bacteria; kingdom Bacillati; phylum Actinomycetota; class Actinomycetes; order Micromonosporales; family Micromonosporaceae; genus Micromonospora; species Micromonospora sp. CNB394. Next base: position 29,827 of record NZ_KB895851.1, read on the forward strand.
GCGTGCACGTAGACGGCAGCCTGCAGCTCGGCGGCCGCCACCGAGGCGGCCGGCGCCTGCCCGTCGACGACCGCGAACGACTTGATCTCCACGATGTAGAACTGGCCGTCGAAGCGGAACGCGATCAGGTCCGGCTCGAGGTAGACCGGGTAGCCCGCGACCACCAGTTCCAGCAAGGGGTGGTCGAACAGGGTGCCAGCGTCCTCGGCCAGCGAGCCGGCCTGGGTCAGCAGCCGGACGGTGTGGCGGTGCCGCGCCGAGGGGCTCGCGTTCCCGCCGACGGTCTCCAGATCGTCGTAGGAGACCTCGGCCAGCGGCAGGCCGAGCACTTCGCGCAGGAGCGTGAGCAGCTGCGCGCATCCGTTGGCCTTGACCTGCGCCTCAAACGCGGTGCCACGTGTGAGGGCGAACTGGGACTGGTCCGCCGACATCGCGAAGCCCAGCGCCGAGCCGAGCATCTGCTTGTCGATGCCTGCAGCGTCCAGAACGCTTCTCCGCTGGCAGCCGGGGTTGGCTGTGAGTGCGGCGAGCCCGCGGGCGTTGAGCTTCCGGCGTTCTTCTGACCCCCGCAGCGCATCGAGACGCGCTTTGAGATCGTTCACGTGCCCTTCCTTCGCGTGGGAAGTGCGATCGCACAGCGGAGCGGTGGCCTCTACCCCTCGCCCATGGTTGCCGGGGCGAGACCGAGTGTGGTGCCGAACATCTGCTGTAGATCGTCAAGCTTAATGACCCGCCGAGCGGCCGCTTCGCGGTGCGAACGGTCGGCGTCCTCATGAACTTGAAGTTCTGTGTGTGCTGCGTGCTGGACGGCGTCCGGGGTCATGGACTCGAACGTCCGCGCCCCGCCAGGGATGTTGGCGGCGAACTCCCACAACAGCCGACGCGCGGGTAGCGTCGCCCACTCCGGTTGCCGAAGGTGTTCAGCTACCCGGATGGCTGCCTTGAGAAAGTGCACTCGGGGGCTCAGCGGTCCGACGACGCGCGCCTCCATCGGCCACGTCGATACCGCCAACAGCCCGCGCGCGGGCGACAACCGATCGGCCGTCAACGCCGCGCAGATGTAGTACGGCCGACCGTGCCGGTTTGTCTTGAACGAACGCTCCTCATCCCGCCGAAGGCTGGTCAACTGCCCACTGGCAAGCGTCCCGCCGAAGAGCGCGTTATGGAGAGCGACGATCAACTTCGGCGCCGCCGGGACGGTGAGGAACGTCAGCGCCTGGTGCACCTGCTCCCGGACGGGCAACAGCGGTGCGGTCGGTGCCATGGCCGCGTCCTCGAGCGGGTCCGGCCCGGCAAGGGCGGCCAGGGTCGCGTCCCACTCCGCCTCCACTTTGCGCAGTTCGTAGCGGAGTCGATTGGCCCGGGCGCGGTCGCCCGCGATCGCGGATCGCCGTACCTCTGCACGGAGGTCATCGATCCGCTCTTCGAGAGCATCCATCGAGTCGGCCACGAGGAGACCTTAACCGCCCCAAGGCGTTCCAGCAAGTTCCAAGCTTTTCCGATTTCTGGCCCATCACGGCACCTCGGCGAGCAGCCTGCCAGCACGAGGGCGTTGAGATGCCGCGCCTTTTGCTCCTCCGGGCGCGGCCGGGCAGCGAGGCGGGTTCAACCCGCCAGGCGAGGTGTGTGCGCAGCCTGAACAGCCCAAAGTGGTCAGCTAGGGCCGGGCAGAGCACCGAGAGCTGGATACACGACCGGGCCATATGGACCGGCGAGTGAGCGGCCCACCGGACCGACAGCCGTCGGTCCGGCCGGTGAGCCAGAGCGGGCCCCCCGCGACGCGCATGCCGGCAGCGGCCTTCAGCTCCCAGTCCAGCCAGCCGACTCGGTTTGAACAGGTAACTCAGTAGCGCCACCGGGCGGCCCAAGAGTGGTCGGACACCAGAGCTGGACGCCGCGCTCCCAACTTGCTCCCAATTTAATGGGCAACAGCGCGGAAGCCCGTTACCGGCCGAACCGGTGACGGGCTTCCTACCTGGGAATATCTATGGTGGGCGATACTGGGATCGAACCAGTGACCTCTTCGGTGTGAACGAAGCGCTCTCCCGCTGAGCTAATCGCCCTCAGCGCGCATGACTCTACCCGATCACCGGCCCGGACCAAAAACCGGGCCTCAGTGCGTCGCGAGGTAGTGCAGCGCCTGCGCCACCACGTCGATGCCGAGGCTGTACTTGAGCGAGAGCCACACCACCACCGACACGAACATGAGCCCGACCGCGCCCAGCACGAGCCGCACGCCCAGCGACTGCCTGGTCACCCAGCGCGTCCAGGAGTTGACGTGCCGGCGGGTGAACGCGAGCAGCCGACGCGCCCAGTGGAACTCGACCGCCCAGACGCCGAGACCGGCGATGACCAGCAGCCAGCCGGGCCCGGGCAGCGGGATCAACGCGATGCCGACGGTGACGACGATGGCGCCGAGGATGCCGATGAAGATCTTCAGGGCAACGCGGCCGGTGGGGTTGGCGCGGATGAGGTCGAGCGTGGTGTGCAGGCGTCCGCGCCAGCCCCGTCGCCGCCGGCGCCGCTCCATGAGAGCGCCTTGCGACCGCCCTTCCACCGGCACCTCGTACCCCCGACTTTCGGCTGCTCGGGCCGCACCTTTCGGCGATTCGGCCGTGGTCCGCGACGTCACCGAGGGTCCCCTCGTGACCATTTCCACCCCTAGTGTCGCCCAGGACCGTCACCCCTGCTGACGACTGGACGTTACCGGAGTAAGTCGACGACTGAACCACCCGTTGCCGGGCGGGACGACGGAGTGGGCGGAACCCGAAATTCTATGCGGGGCCGAGCGGTCCCGGGGGCTTTCGGAACCCCTTCCCACCACTGGGTGAAGTCAGCGTATGGCGGAGCGTAGCCAGGAGCAGCACCTGAGTATGGGAAAAGCGGGACACGCGCGTTCCGCACGCGGTGCCGGGGGGAGAACGTCCATGAGTGTCATCCGACCGACGACCGTAGAGGTCGAGACGTCGCTAAGGCTCGTCGCGCCTGACGCCACCGCCTTGCCGGTGCGTGCCAGTCTGCGTTACGACCCTGCTGACCCGTATGCGGTCCATGTCCTGTTCCATGCCGAGTCCGCCGGCGGCGAGGCGGTGAGCTGGTCGTTCGCTCGCGAACTGCTGGTCACCGGGCTCGACGAGCCGGCCGGCATCGGTGATGTGCGGGTCTGGCCGTGGGCCACCCCGCGCGGCGACTTCGTCGCGCTGGCGCTGTCGTCGCCGGACGGCAACGCCCTGTTCGAGGTTCCGCGCAGCGTGCTGGTGCGCTTCCTGCGCCGGACCTACGTCGTCGTTCCGCGCGGTCGCGAGGCCGAGCACCTGGACGTCGACACCGCGGTGAACCGGCTGCTGGCCGGTCGCTGACAAGGCGGCACCCGGGGCCGCGCGGATCTGCCGAGTCCGCGCGGCCCCGGGCCGTCTCCGACCTGGGGTACGCCTCAGCCGCGCGTGGTGATCCCGCCGTCGACCGGGATGACCGCTCCGGTCAGGTACGCGCCGGCGCGCGACGCCAGGTAGATCGCGGTGCCGGCCATGTCCTCGGGCCGGCCGATCCGGCCCAGCGGCACCTGCTGTTCGATCGCGGCGCGCGATTCGGGGTCGTCCAGCGCGAACGCCATCATCTTGCTCTCGAACGGTCCGGGTGCGATCGCGTTGACGGTGATCTGCTCGCCGGCGAGCTGGTGGGCGAGGCCGCGGGTGAGCATGTGCACGGCGGCCTTGGTGGCCGAGTACGCGTACACCTCCATCCACGGCACCCGGATGCCGTCGATCGACCCGATGTTGATCACGCGGGCCGGGTCGTCGGCGCCGGCCGCGGCGCGCAGTTGCGGCAGCAACGCGGTGGTGAGCCGGAAGACGGCCTTGACGTTCACCGCCCAGAGCTTGTCGAAGGCGCTCTCCGGGTACTCCTCCAGCGGCGCTCCCCAGGTGGCGCCCGCGTTGTTGACCAGCACGTGCAGCCGGTCGTGGCGCTCCCGCACGGCCTCGGCGAGCGCCAGCGCGCCCACGTCGCTGCCCAGGTCGGCCGGGATCGCCTCGCAGTGACCCTCGGCGGACAGTTCCTTGGCCACCGACTCGCACACGTCGGCCTTGCGCGAGGAGATGATCACCCGGGCGCCGGCCCGGACGAAACCCCGCGCGATCATCAGCCCGATCCCGCGTGAGCCGCCGGTCACCAGGACCGTCTTGCCGTCGACCGAGAACAGATCCGTCATGTTCGTCCCATCGCCGTCTCCCGGCCGCGGGCCGGTCGGCCGGGGCCGCGTGGCCGGGTGCGGAGCGCACGCCGGTCCGGGTCTTACCGATCGGTAACCTAACCGTCCGGCTCGGCTGCCGACAAGAGCGGCCCGAGCGGGTGAAACCGTCGAGATGCAACGTGCGCGCGGGCCGGTTACCGTCGGGATGATGGTCACTACCGGTCAGCCCTCCCCGGCCACCCGCACCGGTCTGCCGGAGCTGCGCCCCGGCACCGACGAGATCGTCACCGGTGCGCTCGGCGACCTCGCCGCCGAGCCAGGCAGGCCCCGTCCGGTCCTGCTCGACCACGATCTGCTGGTCCTGGTCACCCACGGCCACGGCACCGCCGAGCTGGACTTCCGGCCGGTCCCCTGCCGTCCGGGCACGCTGCTGCGCGCGCACCCCGGCCAGGCGCTGCGGTTCGTCGGCACCCAGCTCGACGCGACCGTGGTGAGCTGGCGGCCGGACGCGCTGCGCGGCCTCGACGTCGACCCGGACGCGGTGCCCGCTCACCGTCAGCTCGCCGGTGAGGACGAGGACGCGGTGATCAGCGAGGTGAGCCAGCTCGCCGTGGACGCCGACCGGCACGCGCTGGTGCCGGCCGCCGCGGCGCTGCTGCGCCATCAGCTCGCCGTCCTGCTGCTGCGGCTGAGCCTGCTGCCGCATCCGGGCGACGGCGCGACGCCCCGGGCCGAGACCGAGACGTTCCGGCGGCTGTGCCGCGAGGTGGAACGCGGCTATCGGCACACCCGCCGGGTGGAGGACTACGCGGCCCAGATCGGCTGTTCGGTGCGTACCCTGACCCGGGCCTGCCTCGCGGTGACCGGCCGCAGCGCCAAGCAGGTGATCGACGAGCGGGTGGCGTTGCAGGCGTGCCGGCTGCTCGCCGCCACCGACGAGTCGATCGCCGCGATCGGCCGGGAGCTGGGCTTTCCCGAGCCGACGAACTTCGGCCGCTTCTTCACCCGGGAGGTCGGGGTGAGCCCGGGGACGTTCCGGGCCGAGCGCGAACGCCCGCTGGCCGTCCGTCTGGTGCGGCCCCGGCCGCCCGCCGACTCCCCCGCACCCGGCGGGCAGGCATGATGGCACTGTGCAGATCTCCGCGCGCGGCGACTACGCGGTCCGGGCGGCCCTGAGCCTGGCCACCGCGTACCCCACCCTGCTGTCCACCCAGGCCATCGCGGCGGAGCAGGACATGCCGCGCAAGTTCCTCGAGGCGGTCCTGGCCGACCTGCGCCGGGCCGGGGTCGTCCGGGCTCAGCGCGGCGCCGAGGGCGGGTACACGTTGGCCCGGCCGCCACGGGAGGTCACCATCGGGCACGTGTTGCGCGCCGTCGACGGTCCGCTCGCGGGGGTACGCGGGCTGCGTCCCGAGGAGACCCGGTACGAGGGGGCGGCGGAGAACCTGCCCCGGCTCTGGGTGGCGGTACGCGCCTCGGTACGCCGGGTGGTCGACGAGGTGAGCCTGGACGAGCTGGTCAGCGGCCGGCTGCCGGCGCACGTGCGCAAGCTGACCGCGCAGCCGGACGCGTGGGAGCCGCGCTGATCTCAGCGCGCGGTCACCACGCCTCGGGCCGGTCGCCGAGCGTGGTGGTGTAGCCGCCCCGGTGATGCGGCAGCGGGTCGCCGTCCTCGCCCGCGCCGAGCGCGAGCGGCTCACCGAGCAGGAGGGTGTGGTCGCCCGCCTCGATCCGGCGTACGACCCGGCACAGCAGCACGGCGAGCGCGTCGCCGATCAGCGGCACGCCGAACGGGCCGATGGTCCAGCCCGGGTGGGCGGTGAACCGGTCGATGCCGGCGGTGGCGAAGATCTGCGCGGTCTCCTGCTGGCCGGAGGCGAGCAGGTGCACCGCGACGTGTTCGGCCTGCTCGACGGTGGGCCAGCTCGACGACGCGCCGAGGCAGACCGAGACCAGCGGCGGGTCGAGCGACACGGACGTGAACGAGGTGGCGGTGAAGCCGGCCGGTGGCAGGTCCGCCCGCATCCGGTTGCCGCGCAGGCCCGGGGCGGTGACGACGGTGACCGTGAACGCCTGGCGGCGCAACAGGCCGCGGAACGAGTCGACGTCGACGGGCCGCAGCTCGACGGTGGCGGCACCGGGCCGGTCCACGGTGGTCACGATGCCACCGACTGCCGGCGCGACGGAGCGGGCACGTGGTCCACGGGAGCCTCCAGTCCAGGGGTAGCTGCGGCGGCACGGTGTTCTCTTCCGATACCCCCGGATGACCGAAGCGATGCGGGGCGACCAGCACTCATGGTGCCGATCGCTCTCGGCACCGGTCAACGCCGTTCCAAAGAGTGAGACTTTCCTCGCTGAGTCTGCCGCAAGCCTTCACCACCAGCATTTACAGCGCCGTAAGACCTACCCGTTGGATAGAGAACAGTCCTACCCTCCAGAGCGGACCGAGGCAGGGTTTCGCGAATCGTCGATCCGGGCATGTTCGATGCCGTAGAGGCAGGGAGACGAAGGAGGCACCCCCGATGGGCGTCCAGTTCCGCAAGCGCAAGAAGTACGGACCGCTGATCCTCCACTTCACCCAGAACGGCTTCTCGTCGTGGAGCATCAAGATCGGCCGCTGGTCCTGGAACTCGAACACCCGCGCCCACCGCGTGGACCTTCCGGGGCCGCTGTCCTGGAAGCAGGACAAGACCCGGGCCTGACACCCGGACGTGGATCGGGGCGCCGGCCGCTGGCCGCGCCCCGATCGTCGTGAGTACCGGCTTTTCCGGTTCTGCCGGCCGGGACGCTCCGGCGATCGGAGAATCGCCGCATGGCGGACCTGTCCCTGCGGCGGACACGACGGCGGGCCGTCGCGGCCTGCCTGCTCATGCTCGTCGGCTACTTCCTGGTGCCGGTCGAGGCCGATCCGAACGGCCTGCGGCTGGTCCTGCGCTCGGCGGGCACCCTCGTCCTGGTGGCCGTCGTCGCGTTCCTGGTCACCGGCCAGGTCCGCCGTCAGCTCGTCCGCGACCAGCCGACCGGCCGGGACGCGGACCGGGCGCTGACCCGGCTCGCGGTCGCGCTGGTCGCCGGGCTGCTGGCCTTCGCGCTCGGCGACTACGTGGTGGCGAACACCCGGCCCGGCGAGTTCGCCGGCCTGCGGACCCGCGTCGACGCGCTCTACTTCGCGCTCGCGACGCTCACCACTGTCGGCTACGGCGACGTGCACGCCCAGGGCCAGATCGCCCGGGTGGCGGTCTGCGCCCAGATGGTCTTCAGCATCGGGGTGGTCGCCACCGGGGCGTCGATTGTGGTCAAGCAGATGACCCGGCGGTCGGCACGGCGCTGATCGACACGTCCCCGCCGAGCCGGCCGTGCTCCGGGTCGCGGGTCACCGCGCCCGAGGCGAGCAGCGAGGTCAGCGCACGGTTGACGTCGGCGGCCCGGTAGACCGTCGAGGTCGTGGCGAAGCGGCGCAGCTCGGTGACCGTACGCGGGCCGGTGCGGGCCAGCTCGGCCAGCAGTTCCCGGCGCAGCGGGCCGAGGTCGGGGTCGGACGAGAGGTCCAGCAGCCGGCCCTGCGGGTCGGCCGGGTCGCGGTAGCGCACGCCGGCGTACTCGTCGACCGCCCAGAGCGCCTCCTTGACCGCCTCCAGCCCGTGGTCGGAGCCGGTGCCGTAGCCGAGCAGCCGCGCCGGAGCGTCCCCGTCCGGCACCAGCTCGACCTCGGTGACGAGCGGAAACCCGGCGTCGGTGAGCGCCGGGCGCAGCGACCGGCCGGGCGCGGTGACGAGCAGCAGTTCGGCCGGCCGCCCGGACACGGCGGCGGCGAGCAGTGCCGGGTCCGGGTCGGCGCCGTCGGCCACGGTGAGCAGCGGCGCACCGGCCGCGCCCGCCGCCTTGAGCGCCACCGGCAGCCGGTCCGGGCCGCCGGGCACCAGGTGCACGGCGACGTCGGCGGGCAGCGCGGCTTCCGCGGCGCCGAGGCGTGCCGGCAGGTCGGTGCCGTCGTCGGCCACCACCAGCACGGTCAGCCGCCGTCCGCGCAGCCGGTCGGCGAACTCGGCCACCACCCGCAGCGCCTCCTGGGCGCCGGTGGCGTCACCTCCGGCGTACGCGAGCGCGAGCGTGGCCCGCCGCGCCCGGTGCAGCGCGGCGGGAAGCCAGTGGTCGAGCCGGCGGACGAGCAGCTCGCGCAGGACGGCGTCGGTGGACATGCTGCCGTTTCTACCGCACGGCGCGGTGGGCCCGGCCGTGAACCCCCGCCGGTGGCTGGACCCCGACGAGCAGCGGACCCTGGTGGCCCTTCCTGACCGCCTCCCGGGCGCTCATGGACGTGCTCGACCGCGAGCTGCAGCACGACGCCGGCATGCCGCACGCGTGCCACGAGATCCTGGTCCGCCTCTCCGAGGCCGCCGGCCGGCGGCTGCGGATGAGCGACCGCCGCGGGCAGGCCGCCGTGCTCACCGACGAGGGCTTCGCCACCCTGGCCGCCGCCGCACCCGGCCACGTCGAGGGGGCACGCCGGCACCTGTTCGACGCGCTCAGCTCGGCCCAGGTCGACCAGCTCCGCCGGATCAGCGAGACGCTCGCCGACCACTTGACGGATTCGGGACCAAACTGATCCACTCCGGGTCTTGTACATACCGTCGCCGGACGAGCACGATGGGGCGTGTCCTCCGGCTTCGCTGACCTGACCGTCCAGGCGCACCAACTGGTGGCCGAAGGCGACCTCGACGGCGCGCAACGGCTGCTCGCCGACGCGCTCAGCGACGCGGATCCCCGTCCCGGCAACGCCTCCCCCGAGCTGGCCGAGGCCGCCGGTCTCCAGGCCCGGGTGCTGGTCGCGCTCGGTGAGCCGCACTCCGCCCGTGGCTGGGCCGCGTTCGCGTACGCGGCGGCCACCCGCCTGTTCGGCCGCTCCGACGAGCGCACCGTCACCGCCGCCGCGACGCTCGCCGCGGTGCTGCACCGGGTCGGCAGCGACGCCCGGGCCGCCCGGCTCTACTCCGACGTCGTCATCGAGCTGACCGCCCGCGACGGCCCGGAGTCCCAGCGGGTGCTCGCCGCGCACGCCGACCTGGCCACCGTGGAGTACGCGCGCGGCCAGTGCGAGGTGGCCCGCGATCGGCTGCAGGACGCCTGGGAGCTGCACCGGGAGGTCTACGGCGACGGCCACCCCAGCGGCATCAAGATGCTGGCGAAGCTCGGCGCGATGGAACGCGACTGCGGCCGGTACGCCGACTCCCACGAGCACCTGACGCTCGTCGAGGAGCTGTGCCGCCTGCACCTGGACGCCGACGACCCGCTCGCCGCCCAGGTGGCCGGGCTGGCCCGCGCCGCCGCCGACCCGGACCATGTCTGTCCCGAGCCCGCGCCCGCCCCGGCTCCCGAGCCGCCCGCCCGGACGACGCCGGTGGTGCCCGCCGCCCGGGTGCCCCCGCCGGCCGAAGGGCCGCACGACCTGCCGCCGTACTCGCCGCCCGCGCTCGACGACCCGGTCGAGACGCCGCTCTACCATCCGCCCGGCCGGGCCGCCGAGACCGCGCACGTGCCGACGCCGCGTACCGCGCCGGAGGCCGACGGGTTCGACGACTACCCGTGGCCGCCCTCGGCCGAGCAGCCGTGGCGCCCGGACGCCGACCCGCTGCCGCCCACAGTGGTCGGGCTCGCCGACGACCAGGCCGGGGTACGCCGGGTGTCGCCGCCCCCGCCCGAGCCGCCGTCGCGCTACCTGCCGGTGCACGTGCCCCGGCCGCCGGCGGCCGAGCGGCGCGCCCGCCCGTGGTTGCCGCTCGTGGCGCTCGGCGTGGCGGTGACGCTGCTGCTCGGCACCATCGCGGTGATCGCCGGGGTGTCCCGGGTGGACGACGGCCGCGACACCCCGCCACCGGCCACCAGCGCGCCGCCGCCGACCTCCGCCGGTCCCGCGCCGACCACTCCCGCAGCCGCCGAGCCGGGCACGCCGCCCGGGCGGTTCACGCTCACCGACCGGCGCGACAGCATCGTGCTGAGCTGGACGTACCCGGCCGGCGCGGAAGGGCCCGTGGTGGTCGCCGGGGGCCGGTCCGGGCAGCCGCAGGGCACGTTCGCGACGCTGCCCGCCGGGTCGGCCGACTACATCGCCTACGGGCTCGACCGCACCACCGACTACTGCTTCACGGTGGCGCTCGTCTGGTCCACCGACACGGTCGCCCGCACCGGCCCGGTCTGCACGAAACGCCGCCGTTGACCGCTCACTCCGGGTCCGGCTCGGCCAGCGCGGGCAGCCGTACCGTCGCGCGCAGCCCCGGCGCGGCGGCGCCGGGCGTCGCGTCGGCCAGCTCCACCGTGCCGCCGGCCCGGCGCACCAGCTCGCGCACGATGGCCAGGCCCAGGCCGGCGCCGCCCGCGTCCCGGGCCCGCGCGTCGTCGAGCCGGGTGAACCGGGCGAACACCCGCTCCCGGTCCGCCGCCGGGATGCCCGGCCCGTCGTCGGTCACCATGATCAGGTGGTACGCGCCGTCCGGCCCGCTCACCGCCAGCTCCACCGCGCAGGACGCGTGCCGCAACGCGTTGTCCACCAGGTTCACCAGCACCCGGCGCAGCTCCCCCGCGTCCCCCTCGACCCAGCGCGGCGCGTCCGGCGGCGTCAGCCGTACCGGCGGCGACGGGTAGCGGGCGGCCACACCGCGCAGCAGCTCCCCCAGCTCCACCGGGCCGATCGGGGACGGGCGGGCGTCCAGTTCGTCGAGGCGGGCCAGCAGCAGCAGGTCGTCCACCAGGCGGCTGAGCCGCTCGGTGTCGGCGAGCAGGTCGTCGGCGACCGCCGCCCAGTCGGTGTCGTCGCCGAGCCGCCGGGCCACCTCCAGCTCGGTACGCATGTTCGTCAGCGGGCTGCGCAACTCGTGCGCGGCGTCGGCGACGAACGCCCGCTGCCGGTCCCGGGACGCGGCCAGCCGGTCCAGCATGTCGTTGAGCGTCACCGCGAGCCGGTGGATCTCGTCCTGCCCGGCCGGTACGGGGAGCCGCTCCGCCCCGGCCCGCCCGGTGATCTCGGCCGCGCCGCTGCGCAACTGCTCGACCGGGCGCAACGTCGCCCCCACCACCCGCCAGGCCACCACGCCGAGCCCTGCGACCAGCAGCGGGAAACCGACGAGCAGGAGGTTGCGGACCACCTGCAGGCTGTGCCGCACGTCGGTGAGCGACTTGGCGACCAGCACCGTACGCGGCTCCTGCGCGGTGCCGGCCGGCACCGTGACCACCCGGACCGGGCCGGGCATGCCGACGCGCCGCCCGTCCACCACCAGCCGCTGTCGCTGCCCGGGACGCAGCTCGTCCGGGCCGAGCATCGGCACGAGGCGGTCCGCGTCGATCGAGGCGGCCCGGATCCGGCCCTGCGCGTCGACCACCTGCACCCGCAGCTGCCCGCCGGCCACCGGCAGCGGATCCGGCAGCGCGTCCTCGGCGGTCAGCAGCGCGACCGCGTCGGCGGTGCGCAGCGCCTCCTCGTCGACCGAGCGCTGCAGCGTCCAGCCCAGCGCGCCGAGCAGCAGCGCCCCGCCGAACGCGAACCCGACCACCAGTCCCACCACGCCGAGCGCGAGCAGCCGCGCCCGCAGACCCAGTCGCGGCAGCGGGCCGCGTACCCACCGGCTCATGTGGCCAGCCGGTAACCGGCGCCGCGTACCGTCTCCAGCCGCTCCCGGCCGATCTTGCGGCGCAGGTAGCCGACGTAGACCTCCACCGCGTTCGGGGCGGTGTCGATCGAGGCGTCCCAGACGTGGTCCAGCAGCTCGGTCTTGGAGACCACCTCGCCGGGGCGGCGCATCAGGTAGTCAAGCAGCGCGTATTCACGGCTGGTCAGCACCACTTCGGCGTCGGCCCGGGTGACCCGGCGGCGGGCCGGGTCCAGGCGCAGGTCGCCGACGGTGAGCACGGCCGGCCGCCGGGGCGCGCCGCGGCGCAGCAACGCCCGCAACCGGGCCAGCAGGACCACGTACGAGAAGGGCTTGGTCAGGTAGTCGTCGGCGCCGCAGTCCAGGCCGTCGGCCTGGTCGTACTCGCCGTCCTTGGCCGACAGCATCAGCACCGGCAGCCAGCGCTGCTCGGCGCGCAGCCGGCGGACCACCTCGTAGCCGGAGAGACCGGGCAGCATCACGTCGAGGACCATCGCGTCGTACTCGCCGTGCCGGGCCGCGTCCAGCCCGTCCGGGCCCGTGGCCGCCACGTCGACCACGAACCCCTCCGCCGACAGGCCCCGGCGCAGCGCCGCCGCGAGCCTCGTCTCGTCCTCCACCACCAGCAACCGCACCGGTCCAGGGTGCCACCACGGGGTCACCCGTAGGGGATCTCCTCAGCGTGGTCACAGCCACGATCGCGCAGCATGGTGCGCAGGAGGTGCACACTATGTCCGTGATGAAGAACCGCGCCGTGCTGCGCTGGCTGGTCCCGGTGACCGCGGGGGTCGCCGTGATCGGCGGTGGCGCCGCCGTCGGCACGTTCGCCGCCGGCGCCGACCCGGCCCTGCCGCCGCGCAGCGCCGCCCAGCTCCTGGAGGACCTGCGCACGTCCCGCCTGGACGGGCTCTCCGGCACCGTGGTGCAGCGCGCCGACCTCGGCCTGCCGCCGATCGCCGCGCTCGCCGGCCGGGCCGCCGGCAACGACCTGGCCGGCCTGGTCTCCGGTACGCACACGCTGCGCGTCTGGTACGGCGGCGAGGACCGGCAGCGGCTCGCCCTGGTCGACACGCTCGGCGAACAGGACATCCTGCGCAACGGGCGCGACGTCTGGACCTGGAACAGTCGGGAGAACACCGCCACGCACCGGGTGCTGCCGGCCGACGCCCCGGAGCGGGCCACCGTGCCGGCTACCCCGGCCGACGCCGCGGACCGGGCGCTGGAGGCGATCGACCCGACCACGGCGGTCACCGTCGGCCGCACCGCGACGGTGGCCGGGCGGGACGCGTACGAGCTGGTGCTCACCCCGCGCGACACGGCGTCACTGGTGCACCAGGTCCGGATCGCGCTGGACGCGAAGGAGAAGGTGCCGCTGCGCCTGCAGGTGCTCGCCGACGGCCAGGACGAACCGGCGTTCCAGGTGGCGTTCACCCAGGTCGACTTCCGCACTCCGGAGGCGGACCAGTTCCGGTTCAACCCGCCGCCCGGGGTGAAGGTCACCGAGGCGACCGAGGGCGAGCGGCCCGCACCGGCCGGTAAGCGGTTCGATAAGGAGGACGCCGAGAAGCCGGACGTGCGTACCGTCGGCACCGGCTGGACCACCGTGGTGGTCGCCAAGATCGGCGACGCGGCGACCGGCGGCGCGAAGCCAGACGCGGACGCGCCTGATGCCCAGATGCTGGCGCAGGTGCTCGATGAACTGCCGAAGGTCAGCGGCGACTGGGGCAGCGGGCGGCTGCTCAGCGGCAAGCTGTTCAGCGTGCTGCTGACCGACGACGGCCGGGTGGTCGCCGGCCTGGTCACGCCGGAGCGGCTCTACGAGGCCGCAAAGGGCTGAGAACTGCCGTGCTCGGGGCTCGGCCGGCTGACGCCGGCCGGGCCCCGAGTCGTGTCCGGGCTTGGTCCGGTGGCGGCCGACGCGCTATCTTTCTCAGTTCAGGCACAAAAAAGGAATGGCTTCTGAATGCCATTCCTGCGGCAATTCTAGTCAATGAGGAGCCGGATTGTCAACGCACTCCGACGTGTCGGCTGACCTGGGCCAGGACGACGAGATCGGCCGGGAGCAGGAATACGTTTCGATGCTGTACGACCGGCTGGACGGTATGCGGGAACAGGCCGCCCGGCGGCTCGACGAGGAGTTGCGCCACACCGGTGGCACGCAGCAGGCCCGGTCGCAGCGCGACTCGACGGTGGCGATGTACGCCGACCAGGTCGAGCAGTTCGCCGCGGTGGAGAGCGGCCTGTGCTTCGGCCGCCTCGACGGCGACGACGACTCGGTCCGCTACATCGGCCGGATCGGGATCTTCGACACCTCCGGCGACTACGACCCGCTGCTGATGGACTGGCGCGCGCCCGCGGCCCGCCCGTTCTACCTGGCCACCGCCGCCAGCCCGCAGGGCGTACGCCGCCGGCGCCACCTGCGGACCCGGGACCGGAAGGTGACCGGGCTCAACGACGAGGTGCTGGACATCGCCGCCGCCTCCCCCACCGCCCACGAGGAGCTGACCGGCGAGGCGTCGCTGCTCGCCGCGCTCAACGCCGGGCGCACCGGCCGGATGCGGGACATCGTCGAGACCATCCAGGCCGAGCAGGACCGGATCATCCGCGCCGACCTGCCCGGCGTGATGGTGGTGCAGGGCGGGCCCGGCACCGGCAAGACCGCCGTGGCGTTGCACCGGGCCGCGTACCTGCTCTACACCCACCGCCAGCAGCTCTCCACCCGCGGCGTGCTGCTGGTCGGCCCGAACGCCACGTTCCTGCGGTACATCTCCCAGGTGCTGCCCACGCTGGCCGAGACCGGCGTGCTGCTGCGCACCCAGGCCGACCTGTTCCCCGGCGTGCACGCCCGGCGCACCGAGCCGGCCACCACCGCCGCGCTCAAGGGCCGCGCGGTGCTGGCCGACGTGCTCGCCGCGGCGGTCCGCGACCGGCAGTGGGTGCCGGACGAGCCGGTCACCATCGAGCTGCCACAGCGGGAGGTGCTGACGCTCGACCCGGAGACCGTGCGGCAGGCCCGCGACCGGGTACGCCGCACCGGCCGCCCGCACAACCTGGCCCGCGCCCTGTTCGACGTGGAGATCGTGCACGCGCTCGCCGACCAGGTGGCCGAGCGGATCGGCGCCGACCCGCTGGGCGGGGAGAACCTGCTCTCCGAGGCCGACCGCGCGGAGATCCGCCGCGAGCTGCGCGAGGAGCCGGAGATCCGGGCCGCGCTCGACGAGCTGTGGCCGGTGCTGACCCCGCAACGCCTGCTCGCCGACCTGTACGCCTCGCCGCAACGGATCGCCACCGCCGCGCCGATGCTCACCGGCACCGAACGGGCCGCGCTGCACCGCGAGCCCGGCGGCTGGACGCCCGCCGACGTGCCGCTGCTGGACGAGGCCGCCGAGCTGCTCGGCGAGGACGAGCGCGCCGCCGTCGCCCGCCGGGAGCGGATCCGGGCGCTGGAACGCGAGTACGCCGAGGGTGTGCTGGAGATCTGGCGCGGCTCCCGCTCCATCGACGTGGAGGACGAGGCCGACGGCGGTGAGATCCTCGGCGTCACCGACCTGATCGACGCCGACCGGCTCTCCGAGCGGCAGGAGGAGTCCGACCGGCTCACCACCGCCCAGCGCGCCGCCGCCGACCGCACCTGGGCGTTCGGGCACGTGATCGTCGACGAGGCGCAGGAGCTGTCCCCCATGGCGTGGCGGCTGCTGATGCGCCGCTGCCCGAGCCGGTCCATGACGATCGTCGGCGACGTGGCGCAGACCGGCGCGCTCGCGGGCACGCCGTCGTGGGACGAGGCCCTGGCGCCGTACGTGGCGGACCGGTGGCGGCTGGAGGAGCTGACGGTCAGCTACCGCACCCCGGCCGAGATCATGGCGGTCGCCGCCGACGTGCTCGCCGAGATCGACCCGGCGCTACGGCCGCCCCGCTCGGTACGCGCCACCGGCGTACCGCCGTGGGACCGGATCGTACCGGCGGACCGGCTCGGGACGGAGCTGGTCCAGGCGACGGCCCGCGAGGCCGCGTCGCTGGGCGACGGGCGGCTCGGCGTGCTGGTGCCGACCCGCCGGGTCGACGAGCTGGGCGGCGCGGTCGTGGCGGCGCTGCCGGAGGCGGCGGTGGGCGAGCAACCGGAGCTGGCGAACCGGGTGGTGGTGCTGACCACCGAGCAGGCCAAGGGCCTGGAGTTCGACTCGGTGCTGGTGGTCGACCCGGCCCGGATCGTCGCCGAGTCCCCGAGGGGCCACAGCGACCTCTACGTGGCCCTCACGAGAGCCACCCAGCGCCTGGGCATCCTCCGCACCCCCTGACAGCGATGATGTGGGAGCGGGTCACCCGCCCGTGCTCCTCACGCCCCGGTGCAAGATCGGCGCTCCTGCGCCAGATCGGGGAAGTTGCTATGTCACGCCCGCCCTGACCACACCACTTCCCCGAGGTGGCGGCGGCAGCGACCGCAGACAGGGTGGCGGGGGCGGCCGGCGGCCACCCCCGCTGCGCGTTCGTGCCGGTCAGCCCGGGTTGGGGCGGTCGTTGGTGAAGTTGCCCACCTGGGCACCGGTGGCCGAGTTGTCGCTCGTGGAACCACCGGCCGGGGTGCTCAGGCCGCCCGTGCTCGCGTCACCGGTCGTCGTCGGCGCGACCTTGCCCGGGTGCCTCTCCGGCTGGCGGGCCACCCGGCGCACACTCGCCGGGCCGGCCGTACCGCCGGTCGTGGTCACCGCACCCTGCCCCCGGGTCGGTCCGCCGTCGCGCAGCACCGTCGGGTCGACCGGCACGTCCGCCGGGTCGTCCGGGTCGAGTTCCTGCCGCACCCGCTCGACGTCGGTCTGCGGCACCGTGACCTCGTCCAGCGCACCCTCGCCGTACACGCCTCCGGCGACCCGCTGCTCGGCCCGCCGGGCGGCGTCCTGCCTCATGTCGTCCTCACGCACGTCAACCACCTCGCAGCTCTCTCGGGTATCGGTGTTGCGTGCCCGAGGGTGGGTCGCTGAAACCGGAACCGGCACCCGAACGGCCCGGCGCGTACCCGGATGTCCGGTTCGGGAACATCACGCCGACCGGCGGTTACCTTGTCTCCGGGCCCGGGTAGACCCAGGGTGCCCCCGCCAACGAGCGCGAACCGCGCCGTGGCCGACCTGCGGTAGCGGGGCGAGGGTGTGCAGGTTAACGACTCATCAAATCCTGAGGAGGACCAGATGAGCACGCAGGCTGCATCCACCAGGCCGATGAACCGGCCGATGTCCGACGTCCAGAACCGGTCGAGCATGCAGGACACGTCGACCCGGCAGATGCCGTCGATGCACGACGGTCACCGGGAGCAGATGCCGTCCCCGGGTACGGAGACGAAGCAGGCGTTCCTGACCACCGAGTTCTGGGTGTACGCCGCAGCGGTCGCGGTCGTCGTGATCGCCGCGTTCTGGCGAGGCGCCGCCACCGACGGCCTGAACATCAACAACCCGAATCAGGCCTGGTGGTACCTGACCGCGCTGACCGGCGCGTACCTGGTCAGCCGTGGCCTGTCGAAGGCGGGCAGCGCGCGCCGCTCCGGCAAGGAGCGCCGCGGACGCTGACCGCACGCCGCGCGAACGGCGACGCCCCCGGGATCCGTCCCGGGGGCGTCGTCGCATGTGCTCACTCCTCGCCGAAGTCCCCGAAGTCGTCGCCGCCCTCGAACGCGTCCTCGATCATCTCACCGGCGACCATGCCGCCGACGACACCGAGCGCGGCGCCCGCGACCACGCCGCCCATGCCCGGACCGCGCCGCCCGTGGCCGGCGTAGCCGTGATGACCCGGGTAGCCGTGGCCGCCGCCGTGCGGCATGCCGAAGCCCTGGGCCCGCAGGCTGCCGTAGCGGCCGGTGGTCTCCCGCAGCCAGCCGTCGACGACCTGCACCCAGTCGGTGCGGCCGGCGTCGCTGTGCGGGATCGAGTACCGCCCGATGGCGTCGTGCCCGGCGCTGAGGAAGCCGCCGCGCTTGTCGCACTCCAGGATCACCTCGACGCCCTGCTGGCTGGTCACGAACGTCAGCTCGACCTCGGTGACCGTCTGCGCGTACTGCGGCGCGGCGAAGAACTCGATCTCCTGGTAGAACGGCAGCGTCTGCGGCACGCCGTAGATGTGGCCCCGCTCCAGGTCGGCGTGCTTGAACCGGAAGCCGAGCGCCTGGAACGCCTCCAGGATCCGCTCGTGGATCGGCAGCGGGTGCACCGACACCTGGTCCAGGTCCGACTTGTCGACCGCGCGGGCCACCGCCAACTCGGTCCGCAGGCCCATGGTCATGCCGTGCAGGCGCTGGCCGTACACGTCGGTGATCGGGGTCTCCCACGGCACCGGCATCTGGAACGGGATGGAGAGCTGCTGCTTCGGTGCCAGCTCGAAGGCGCCGCTGACCGGCATCCGGTGGAACTCCATCACGCCCGCGAACTCGTGGTCGCCGCTCTCGATCTCGACCCGGGTCACCAGACCGACGGCGATCTGCTCGATGCGGGCCGGGGCGTCGCCGCCGACCAGGTTCACGTGCCCGTCCAGGGCCAGGCCCGGCCGGGTGTTCGGGTTGGTGAGCACCGTGTCGACGCTCGGACCGCCCACGCCGAACGCGCTCAACATCTTCTTGAAGACCATCGGTCACTCCCTGCGACTGCGCTCCGACATGGACCGTCGAGCGCCTCGTCAGGGCACCCTAGACGGTGGGGCTGAGAAGTGCCTGTGAGGCGCGCCGTGGCCTCAGTCCGTCCGGACCACCACCAGCTCGCCGACCTGCTCACCGAGCTGCCGGCGGGCCTCTGGCGGCAGGCCGGCGTCGGTGATCAGCAGGTCGGCCTCCTCCAGCGGCGCGATTGTCGCGATGCCGATGGTCTCCCACTTGGTGTGGTCGGCCAGCACCACCAGCCGGCGCGCGGACCCGATCAGCCGCCGGTTCACCGCCGCCTCCAGCAGGTTGGGCGTGGTGAAGCCGGTACGCGGGCTCATCCCGTGCACGCCGAGGAACAGCAGGTCGACGTTGAGCGCGGCGATGGCCGCCTCGGCGACCGGGCCGGTCAGCGCGTCCGACGGGGTACGGATGCCACCGGTCAGCACCACTGTCTGGTCGGCGCGGGGATTCTGGTAGAGCGCGTCGGCGACCGGGATCGAGTTGGTGACCACCGTCAGCCCGCGTATCTCGGCCAGCCGGGCGGCCAGCGCGGCGGTGGTGGTGCCGGCGGACAACGCGACCGCCATTCCCGGCTCGACCAGCCCGGCGGCCCGCTCCACGATGGCGCGCTTCTCGGCCTGCTGGCGCACCGACTTGGCGGCGAAGCCGGGTTCCTCGGTGGAGCCGGGTCCGGCGAGCGTCGCGCCGCCGTGCACCTTGTCGATCAGGCCGCGGTCGGCCAGCACCTCCAGGTCCCGGCGGATGGTCATGTCGGACACGCCGAAGCGGCTGACCAGGTGACTGACCCGGACGCCGCCGCGCTGGCGGATCAACTCCAGGATGGCGCTCTGCCGTTGCTGGGCGAGCATGGGAACCTCCTCGGCGCGAACGGCCACGTACCGGTCAGGCGGTGGCGGGCACCGGCGCGGGCTGTTCGCGGACCACCGCCACCTCACCCGCCGGCACCTCCAGCTCGCCGTCGCAGCGGGTGCCGCCGAGCAGCTCGACGCCGCTGACCGCCAGCCGAACCGGCCGGCCGGTGTGGTTGACCACGAACAGCCAGCTCCGGTCCGCCGAGCGGCGGCGGACCACCTCCACCCCGGCCGGCGCGCCGACCGGCGGGCGTACGCCGGTCTCGGTGAGCAACCTTGCCACCAGCCGGTCGGTGGCGTCGTCGTCGAGCCGGGTGCCGACGTACCAGGCGGCGCCCGCGCCGACCGCGTGCCGGGTCAGTGCCGGCACGCCGGGCAGGGGCCCGTCGGTGTACGCGGCCAGCACCTCAGCGCCCTCCGCGTGCAGCCACTCGGTCCACACGTCGGCGTGGGCGCCGTCGTCGAGGTGTACCGTCTCGCCGTCGCGCAGCGGGAAGAACTCCTCGACGCGTACGCCGAGCAGGTCGCGGAACGCGCCGGGGTAGCCGCCGAGCCGGATGTGGTCGTGCTCGTCGACGATGCCACTGAAGTAGGTGACCACAGCCGTGCCGCCGCCCTCCACGAACCGGCGCAGCGCTGCGGCGTCGGCGTCGCGGACGAGGTAGAGCGTCGGCGCCAGGACCAGCCGGTAGCGGGACAGGTCGGCCGACGGGTGCACCACGTCGGCGGTGATCCCGGCCCGCCACAGCGCGGCGTGCAGCGCCGACAGCCGATCGGTGTACGTGACGTCGACGCTCGGGTGGGAGTCGAGTTCGGCGCCCCACCACGCCTCGTAGTCGAACAGGATCGCCACGTCGGCGTCGACTCGGCTGCCGCGTACCTCCGCGAGCGCGCGCAGGTCGGCGCCGAGCCGGCAGACCTCGCGGAACACCTTGGTGTCCGGCCCGGCGTGCGGCACCAGCGCGGAGTGGAACTTCTCCGCGCCGGCCCGGGAGGCCCGCCACTGGAAGAACAGCACACCGTCGGCGCCGCGCGCGACGTGGGCGAGGCTGTTGCGGCGCATCTGGCCGGGTGTCTTCGCCACGTTGCGGGGCTGCCAGTTGACGGCGCTGGTGGAGTGCTCCATCAGCAGCCACGGCGCACCACCGGCGACGCCCCGGGTGTGGTCGGCGGCCAGCGCCAGGTTGACCTGCGGCTGCGGGTCGGCGGCGGTGAGGTAGTGGTCGTTGGCGACCACGTCCACGTCGGCGGCCCAGGAGTGGTAGTCCAGGTACTTGATGCCGGTGCCGATCATGAAGTTCGTGGTGACCGGCTGCGGGACGAGCCGGTTCAGCAGTTCCCGCTCGGCCCGCAGCTGGGCGCGCTGCTCGTCGGAGGAGAAGCGCAGGAAGTCCAGTTGCTGGGTGGGGTTGGCGAACGTCGGCGCGGTACGCGGCGGGTTGATCTCGGCCCAGTCGTGGTAGCGCTGGCTCCAGAAGGCGGTGCCCCAGGCCGCGTTGAGCGAGTCCAGGTCGCCGTAGCGCTCGCGCAGCCAGCCGCGGAACGACTCGGCGCTGACGTCGCAGTAGCAGTGCACGTTGTGGCAGCCGAGTTCGTTGGAGACGTGCCAGAGCACGACGGCGGGGTGCCGCGCGTACCGGCGGGCGACGGCCTCGACCAGGGCGAGCGAGTGGCCCCGGAACACCGGCGAGCTGGGGCAGTACGCCTGCCGGCCGCCGGGCCAGAGCACCGTGCCGTCGGCGCGGCGTGGCAGCGTCTCCGGGTGCCGGTGCGCGAGCCACGGTGGTGGACTGGCGGTGGCGGTGGCCAGGTCGACGCCGATGCCGCCGTCGTGCAGCAGGTCGATCGCCCGGTCCAGCCAGTCGAAGACGTACCGGCCGGGGGCGGGCTCCAGCAGGGCCCAGGAGAAGATCCCGACCGAGACGAGGTTGACCCCGGCGCGTCGCATGAGGTCGATGTCCTCGGCCCACGTCTGCTCGGGCCACTGCTCCGGGTTGTAGTCCGCGCCGTACCAGATGCCTTCGCCGTGCCAGTTCCGCATGACAGCAGAGGTTGCCCTCGAACAGCACCCAAGTCAACACTTTCCAACATCGACTGAAGTTCCAACGTTTACCGGGACTTTGCGCCGCCTGACCGCCGGCAGCGTCGCCTTTTTGCCCCCTTGACAGCGCCACGCCAAGGGGTAGCTTCAAGCGCCACCGGCTGTTTGTGTTCGGACGTGTGGATTCTCGGTGGATCTACCGCTACCGACATGAACACCGGCCACCGCCAACGATCACGGTCCATGAGCGCAGCGCACCTCTTCCCCGCAGGAGGCACCATGTCCCGTCCCCGCTCGCAAGCCGAATACCTCGCCCGGCTCGTACCCCCGTCCGTCGCCGGCCTGAACCGGCGTTCGCTGCTCGCCGGCGCGGCCGGCGCGGGAGCGCTGCTCGGCACCGGTCTGCTGGCCGGTTGCGGCGACTCCGACTCCGGGTCCGGCGGCGACGCCACGAGCGTCTCCCTCGGCTCGAACCAGTCGGACCCGAAACCCAAGGACGTCGTCGCGAAGGTGATGGACGGCTTCAAGACGTCCTCCGGCGTGACCGTCGACATCAACACGGTCGACCACAACACGTTCCAGGAGAACATCAACAACTACCTCCAGGGCAAGCCGGACGACGTGTTCACCTGGTTCGCCGGCTACCGGATGCGGTTCTTCGCCGCCAAGGGCCTGGCCGGTGACCTCAGCGACGTGTGGGGCAAGCTCGACGGCTACTCCGACGCGTTCAAGAAGGCGTCCACCGGCGACGACGGCAAGCAGTACTTCGTGCCGGCGTCGTACTACCCGTGGGCGGTCTTCTACCGCAAGTCGGTGTGGCAGCAGCGCGGCTACGAGGTGCCCCGGACGCTCGACGACCTGAACACGCTCGGCGCGCGGATGAAGAAGGACGGCCTGGACCCGATCGCGTTCGCCGACAAGGACGGCTGGCCGGCGATGGGCACGTTCGACATCCTCAACCTGCGGATCAACGGCTACCAGTTCCACATCGACCTGATGGCCGGCAAGGAGGCGTGGACCTCCGACAAGGTGAAGAAGGTCTTCGACACCTGGGCCGGGCTGCTCCCCCTGCACCAGCCGGACTCGCTCGGCCGCACCTGGCAGGAGGCGGCCCAGTCGCTGCAGCAGAAGAAGAGCGGCATGTACCTGCTCGGCCTGTTCGTCGGCCAGCAGTTCAGCGGCGCCGACCTGGAGGACCTGGACTTCTTCACGTTCCCCGAGATCGACTCCTCGATCGGCGCGAAGGCGCTGGACGCCCCGATCGACGGCTACATGATGGCCCGCAAGCCGAAGTCCCAGGACGCGGCGCAGAAACTGCTGACGTACCTGGGTTCGAAGGAGGCGGCGGACATCACCGTCAAGAACGACCCGAGCACGCTGGTCGCGAACAGCGGCGCGGACACCGGCGCCTACACCGCCCTGCAGAAGAAGGCGGCCGAGCTGGTCGGCTCCGCCACCGAGATCGCCCAGTTCCTCGACCGGGACACCCGGCCGGACTTCGCCTCCACCGTGATCATCCCGGCGCTGCAGCAGTTCATCAAGGACCCGAAGGACATCAGCGGGCTGCTCACCAGCATCGAGAACCAGAAGAAGTCGATCTTCACCAGCTGACGGCGGAAGGGGGAAGGACACCATGTCCGACCTGCCCCTGATCCAAGCGGATCGCGCCGTGCCGCCGCCGGCCGCGACCACCACCGGTGGTCGCGGTCGCCGGCTACGGCTCCTGTCCCGCACCGACCGCGTGGTGATCACGCTGATGGTGCTGGTACCCCTGCTGCTCGTCACCGGGCTGGTCTGGCTGCCCGCGGTGGCGACGGTGCTGCTCTCCGGCACGAACTGGGACGGCATCGGCCCGGTCTCCGAAATCGAATGGGTAGGGGCCAAGAACTACGACGACGTGGTGAACATCTACCCCCCGTTCGTCCCCGCCGTGCAGAACAACCTGCTCTGGCTGGCCGCGCTGTTCGTGGTGGCCACCCCGTTCGGCATGTTCCTCGCCGTGCTGCTCGACAAGGAGATTCGCGGCAGCCGCTTCTACCAGACCGCGCTCTACCTGCCGGTGGTGCTGTCGCTGGCGCTCATCGGCTTCGTCTGGCAGCTCATCTACAGCCGCGACCAAGGACTGCTCAACGGCGTGTTCGGCGGCGACACCGACTGGTACGGCGACCCGGACGTCAACATCTGGGCCGTGCTCGTGGCGGCCGGCTGGCGGCACGTCGGCTACATCATGCTGCTCTACCTGGCCGGCCTCAAGGGCGTCGACCTGTCGCTGCGGGAGGCCGCCGCAGTGGACGGCTCCTCGGAGACCAGCACGTTCTTCCGGGTCGTCTTCCCGGTGATGCGCCCGATCAACATCATCGTGCTGGTGGTGACGGTGATCGAGTCGCTGCGCGCGTTCGACCTGGTCTGGGTCATCAACAAGGGCCGCAACGGGCTGGAACTGATCTCCGCACTGGTCACCCAGAACGTCGTGGGCGAGGCCAGCCGGATCGGCTTCGGCTCGGCGCTGGCCACCATCATGCTGGCCGTCTCGCTGGTCTTCATCACCATCTACCTCTGGACCGTGATGCGGGAGGACAAGCGATGACCGCCGTCTCCACCGGCCGCCGCCGCCCCGTGCGGCCCGGCCGGGTCGTCCTGCACCTGTTCCTGGGTACGGTCGCCGTGGGCTGGCTGTTCCCCATCCTCTGGGCGGTGCTCACCTCGTTCCGCTCCTACGAGTACACGGCCGTGAACGGCTACGTGTCGCTCGGCGGCTGGACGATCGACAACTACGTCACCGCCTGGCGTACCGCCGAGTTCGGCAAGCACTTCCTCAACTCGGCGTACATCACGATCCCGGCGGTGCTGCTGACGTTGTTCCTCGCCTCGTGCGTGGCGTTCGTGATCGCCCGGTTCAGCTGGAAGCTCAACATCGCGCTGCTCGGCCTGTTCACCGCGGCGAACCTGCTGCCGCAGCAGGCGCTGCTCATCCCGCTGTTCCGGATGTTCACCGAGATCCCGCTGCCGGCCTGGATGAGCGACTCGGAGCTGCTGTACGACAGCTACTGGGGGCTGATCCTGGTCAACGTGGCGTTCCAGTGCGGCTTCTGCGTGTTCGTGCTCAGCAACTACATGAAGGCGCTGCCGCACGAGCTGTACGAGGCCGCGATGGTCGACGGGGCGAACGTGTGGCGGCAGTACTGGCAGGTGACGATGCCGCTGTGCCGTCCGGCGCTCGCCGCGCTCGCGACGCTGGAGGTCACCTGGATCTACAACGAGTTCTTCTGGGCCACAGTGCTCATGCGGACCGGCGACAAGTTCCCCGTCACGAGTTCGCTGAACAACCTGCGCGGCGAGTTCTTCACCGACAACAACCTGGTCTCCGCCGGTTCGGTGCTGGTCGCGATCCCCACCCTGGTGATCTTCTTCCTGCTGCAGAAGCAGTTCGTCCGGGGTCTGACGCTGGGAGCCTCGAAGGGATGACGATCGTCCACCTGCGCCGCGCGCGGACCAGCCTGGTGCTCGACGCGCGCGGCCCGGGCCTGCCCCGGGTCGTGCACTGGGGCGCCGACCTCGGCCCGCTGCCCGACGGGGATCTGCCCGCGCTGGCCGACGCCACCATGCCGCCGGTCGTGCCGAGCAGCTTCGACGCGCCCACGGTGCTGTCGCTGCTGCCCGAGGCGAGCGCCGGGTGGAGCGGGCGGCCCGGTCTCGCCGGTCACCGCGACGGCCGGGACTGGTCCACGGCGTTCCGCCTCACCGGCCTCGACGTGCACGACGACCTCGCCGCGCCGCCTGAGCTGTTAGGAGGGGACCCTTTACCTGCACCAGGCGTTAACAGGGGGCCCTTCCTTACCGCAGGGCGGGTGGTGGTGCGGGCGGCGGACCCGGACGCGGGGTTGAGCCTGAGCGTCGAGATCACGCTGGACGCGGCGGGCGTGCTGACGCTGCGGCACCGGCTGCGCAACGACGGCGACGGCCGGTACGAGCTGCGGGAACTGACGCCGGTGCTGCCGGTGCCGGCGGTCGCCACCGAACTGCTCGACCTGACCGGGCGGTGGTGCCGGGAACGCGCGCCGCAGCGGCACCCGTGGCCGATGGGCGCGTGGGTACGCGAGGGGCGGCACGGCCGCACCGGCCACGACGCCACGCTGCTGCTGGTCACCGGCACCGCCGGGTTCGGCTTCCGGCACGGCGAGGTGTGGGCGGTGCACACCGCGTGGAGCGGCGACCACGTCACCGCCGCCGAACGTCGCCCCACCGGTGAGTCCACGCTCGGCGGCGGTGAACTGCTGGCGCCGGGCGAGGTCGTGCTGGAGCCGGGCGAGGAGTACGTCACTCCCCTGCTCTACGCGGCGCACTCCGCCGACGGGCTGGACGGGCTCAGCGAGGCGCTGCACACGCACCTGCGGGCCCGCCCGTCGCACCCGCGCACACCGCGGCCGGTGACGTTGAACGTGTGGGAGGCGGTCTACTTCGACCACGACCTGAACCGGCTGCGGGCGCTCGCCGACGCGGCCGCCGAGGTCGGTGTGGAACGCTTCGTGCTCGACGACGGCTGGTTCCGCGGGCGGCGGCACGACCAGGCCGGGCTCGGTGAC
Source organism: Micromonospora sp. CNB394 (assembly GCF_000374985.1). Lineage (NCBI taxonomy): Bacteria > Bacillati > Actinomycetota > Actinomycetes > Micromonosporales > Micromonosporaceae > Micromonospora > Micromonospora sp. CNB394. The sequence continues at coordinate 55,774 of NZ_KB895851.1, forward strand.
TGGTGGGTCGACGGCGACGTCTGGCCGGACGGGTTGCAGCCGCTGATCGACCACGTACGCGGGCACGGCATGCAGTTCGGGCTCTGGGTGGAGCCGGAGATGGTCAACCCCGACTCCGACCTGTTCCGCGCCCACCCGGACTGGGTGCTCCAGGCGCCGGGCCGGCTGCCGCCGCCGTGGCGGCACCAGCAGGTGCTCGACCTGGCCCACCCGGACGCGTACGCGTACCTGCTCAAACGGCTCGACGCGGTGCTGGGCGAGCACGACGGGATCGCGTACCTGAAGTGGGACCACAACCGCGACCTCACCGAAGCCGGGCACGGCGGACGGCCCGGGGTGCACGCGCAGACCCTGGCGGTGTACCGGCTGCTGGACGAGCTGCGCGCCCGGCACCCGGACGTCGAGATCGAGAGCTGCTCGTCCGGCGGCGCCCGGGTCGACCTGGAGATCCTGCGCCGCACCGACCGGGTCTGGGCCAGCGACTGCAACGACGCGCTGGAACGGCTGTCCATCCAGCGCTGGACCGGCCTGCTGCTGCCGCCGGAGCTGATCGGCACGCACATCGGGCCGGAGCGCTCGCACACCACGCACCGCGTGCACGACCTGGGTTTCCGGGCGGTCACCGCGCTGTTCGGCCACCACGGCATCGAGTGGGACATCAGCGCGATCGAGCCCGGCGAGCGGGCCGAACTCACCGCCTGGGTGGCGCTTCACAAGCGGCTGCGTCCGCTGCTGCACGGCGGCCGGGTGGTGCGGGTCGACCACCCGGACACGGCCGTGCAGGCCCACGGCGTGGTCGCCCACGACAGCTCCCACGCGGTGTACGCGGTCAGCCGGGTCGCCACGTCGGCGGCGCAGGTGCCGGGCGCGGTGCGGCTGCCCGGGCTGGACCCGGCCCGGCGCTACCGGGTCCGCCCGCCCGACGGGGCGCCCGAGCCGGCGCTTCTGGAGCTGTCCCCGCCGGGCTGGCTGGCCTGGCCGGGTGATGGCGTCACGGTGAGCGGTTCGGTGCTGGGTTCGGTGGGCCTGCAACTGCCGGCTCTGCACCCCGAACAGGCCCTCCTGCTGGAGGTCGTCGCGGCCTAGCGGAACAGGTGGGCGTGCTCGGCCGCCCAGTCGTCGAAGCTGCGCGGCGGGCGGCCGATGAGGTCCGCGACGCTGGGGCGCTGGGCGTATGTCCACGCGGTCAGCTCGTCGAACCGCAGGTGGTACTCGCGCAGGGCGTACAGGGTCACGTCGATGCCGCTGTCGGTCCAGCCGTGCCGTCGCCAGATCGCCCGGCTGTCCTCGGGGGACACCTCGACGCCGGTGATCTCACACCCGATGGCCCGGCCGATGCCCGCCAGGCGGGACCGGGTGCTGATCGGCGGCCCGACCGCCTCCAGCACGGCGCCCACGTGGTCGTCGGTCCGCATCGCGACGGCGGCGACGGCGGCGAGGTCGTCCTCGTGGATGAACGGGTACTGGCCGCTTTCGAGGAGCGCCTCCCGTACGGTGCGCTCGCCGCGGATCGTCTCCGGCCAGTCCGACCCGGTGGCGGGGTAGGTGCCCTCGATCGCCGCGCCCATCACCGCGGACGGGCGGATGTGCGTCCAGCGCAGGCCCGATCGCTCGACCGTCTGCTCGATGGCCAGCCAGAACCAGTTCTCGGGCGGGTAGTCCGGCTCGTACTCGGTGCCGTGCGAGGACAGCACCACCACCTTGGTGGTCCCGGCGTCGCGGGCCAGCCACACCACGTCCGACGTCGTGTCGGCCACGGCTCCGGCGAGGAAGACCGTCCCGACGCCGGCGAAGACCGCGGCATGGTCCAGGGGACGGGTGATCGAGCCTTCGACAAGGTCCACGTCGTCGGGCCAGCCGTCGGTCTGACCGGGTTCGGCCAACACCCGTACCCGGTCACCGGCGTCCAGAAGGCGCCGGGCCAGGCACCGCCCGACGATGCCGGTGGGACTGCTGCCGGCGTCCTTGCGGGGAGCGACGGCGGTGATCAGATGCAGCGGCGCGCGGTCGGCGTGCGCGACGGGGATGACTCGGCGCAAGGCAAGACCCTCCTGGACGACAGGTGGGGATCTTGCGCCGCCCTCGACGCCGAGGACGGTTGCGGATCCGGTGGACTCAACCAACCCTCGGTAGAGGGCCGGTCAATCACCGATCCGCCACCGCCCCGCCCGCGCCCCGTGATCAAGGAGTTCGTGTCCCGATCGGATGCCGACGGTGACACGAACTCCTTGATCACCGGATAGAGGTCAGGCGGGGGTGCAGGTCACCGCGGGGATGGAGTTGGTGCCCTGCCAGGTGCCGATGAAGCCGAAGCTGGTGCTCGCGCCCGCGCCCAGGCGGCCGTTGTAGTCGACGTTGCGGGCGGTGTACGCCGACCCGCTGTTGCTGACGCTCGCGTTCCACGCCTGGGTGACGGACTGGCCGTTGGCGTACGTCCAGCGGACCGTCCAGCCGGTGATCGCGGCGGCTCCGGCGGTCACCTTGACCTCGCCCTGGAAGCCGCCCTGCCACGAGTTGCCGACAGTGTAGGTGGCGGTGCAGCCACCGGACGGCGAGGGCGTGGTGGGCGGCGGCGAAGTCGGGCTGACGGTCGGGCTGGTCGTCGGGCTGACGGTGGGGCTGACCGTCGGGCTGGCGGTCGGGGTGCTGCCGGCGTACACCGACGCCTCGCGGGAGGTGGCGGCGATGCCGTTGGCGCCGTTGAAGATCCGCTGCCCCCAGCTGGTGAGCTGGGCCGGGTTGAAGCCGGTGGTCATGTCCAGGTACTCCACGCCGCCGCCGTTGCCGCTCCACGACCAGCCGAGGTAGCCGATGCCGTTGGCTTGGGCGTACGCCATGATGGCGTCCTCGTCGGGGTTGCCGTCGGAGTGGTTGAAGCCGAACTCGCCGACCACGATCGGAAGTCCGGCGGCACGGAACCGGCCCAGGTAGTCGCTGATCTCGGCGGCGGTGTCGAACACGCCGTACATGTGGATGGAGAAGACGGTGTTGCGCTGCGCGTCGGCGGCGAAGACGGTGCCGGCGTTGTCGCGCATGGTGAACGACCAGTCCTGGCCCCAGTTCGGCGCGTCCACCATGATCGTGTGGGTCAGGCCGGCGGCGCGCAACCGCTTGATCGCGTTCGACGTGTCGGTGGTCCAGGCGCTGTAGCCCTGGTTGCCGAACGGTTCGTTGCCGATGTTGACGATGACGTACTTCTCCTGGCCCTTGAGCACGTCGGCGATGCTCAGCCAGTAGTCGGTGGCCTTCGCCAGCGAGGCGGCGGCGCTCTCCTCGCCGTACCCGGTGGTGTCGTGCACCTCCAGCACGCAGATCAGCCGGTTGGCCCTGCACAGCGAGATCACGTTGGCCACGTCGGCGGCGCTGTTCTTCGTCCAGCGGTCGCCGCTGGACAGCACCACCCGGACGGTGTTCGCGCCGAGCGCCTTGATGTCGGCGAACGAGCTGGTCTGCTGCGGGTACCAGGTGTGCGCGTGGTTGACCCCGCGCATGACGAACTCGACGCCGCCTGCGTCGTAGAGCCGCCCGTTGGAGACGGAGAACCCGGTGGCGGCGTGAGCCGGCTGCCCGAGGGCGAAGACGGCGGCGAGGGCCGTCAGCAGGGCGGCGCCCGCGACGGAGAGCAGTTTCTTCATGGCTGTCCTCAGGGGAAGGTCTCCCCCGTGCCCGAGCGGGGGTGCGGTGACGGTGACGAGGTGGTGGCGACTGAGCCCGGTAGCCGCCGCCCGGTTCCCGAACGGACGCAGGCATCAGCGTAGGGCGATGGACACCTTGAGGCAAACGGTTAAGCGGCATCAGCGGGGAGAAGGTGACACTCGCCGGAGCTTAGGAGCTCAACCGGTTAAGAGCACCAGCGAAAGCGGACAGCAGGGTTGAGGCGCGCCGGGCGGGGTATCCGGGGACGATCCGCCCGGGAAGGAGACGTGCCATGGTCAACGTCGGTTACACCCTCATGTGCGAGCAGGCCGGCCCGAAGGAACTGGTCGACCACGCCGTACGCGCCGAGGCCGCCGGCTTCGACCATCTGGTCATGTCCGACCACTACTACCCGTGGCTGGAGTCCCAGGGCCACTCCCCGTACGCCTGGTCGGTGCTCGGCGCGGTCGCCCACGCCACCAGCCGGGCCGAGCTGATGTCGTTCGTGACCTGCCCGATCCGGCGGTACCACCCGGCGGTGGTGGCGCAGAAGGCCAGCACCATCGGGGTGCTCTCGGACGGGCGGTTCACGCTGGGCCTCGGCGCCGGGGAGAACCTCAATGAGCACGTGGTGGGCGGATGGCCGCACGTGCAGCAGCGGCACGAGATGTTCGAGGAGGCGCTGCAGATCATCCGGCCGCTGCTCAACGGCGAGACGCTGACGTTCTCCGGCAACCACTTCGACGTGCCGGACGCGTACGTCTGGGACCGCCCGGAGCGGCCGGTGCCGATGGCGGTGGCCGCGTCCGGGCGGCAGTCCGCCACGCTGGCCGCCGAGTACGCCGACGCGATGATCGCCACCGACCCGCTGTCCCACCTGATCGACATGTACGAGGAGGCGGGCGGCGCGGGCCGCCCCCGCTACGGGCAGGTCGCCATCTGCTACGGCCCGGACGAGGACGAGTGCCGCAAGATCGTGCACGACCAGTTCCGCTGGTTCGGCCTGGGCTGGAAGGTCAACGCCGACCTGCCCGGCCCGGACTCGTTCGAGGCGGCCACCCGGTTCGTCCGGGAGGAGGACGTGGCCGAGGGCATCTCCTGCGGCCCGGACACCGACCGGCACGTCGAGGCGTTCAAGAAGTTCGTCGACGCGGGCTTCACCCACGTCGCCCTGGTCCAGGTGGGCGGCGGCACCCAGCCGATGTTCCTCGACTGGGCCCAGGAAGAGCTGCTGCCCCGGCTGCGCGAGCTGTGACAGTCGCACCGCTACCTCCCCCGCTGAGGAGTTGACGCCATGCGTATCGGGAACACCGAGATCCGGCCCGCCGGAGGCGGGCTCGGCTGCCTGCTGATGATCCTCTTCTCGATCGTCGCCTCGGTGGTGCTCACCGTGCTGCTCAACCTGGTCCTGTAGAACGGGGGCCGGCGACCCCGGCGGCGACACCGCGGCGCAGCTCGCTGGCCTTCCTGGGCGGCGTGACGCTCGGCGTGCTCGGGCCGTTGACGCTCTGGGGTCGTTCAGCCGGCCGTGAGGTCCATCTCGGCCAGCACCGGGTAGTGGTCCGACGCCGTCTCCGCGTCACCGTCGCGGACCACCCGCACCGCGCGTACCCGGTCGGCGAGCGCCGGGGTCGCGAGCAGGTAGTCCAGCCGCATCCCGGCGAACTCGGCGCCGCCGTGCCGGGTCGGCACGGTCAGGCCGCCGGGCTCGTCGCCGCCGGAGCGCGGCCACAGGTCGGCCAGCCCGGCGTCGAGCAGCCGGGCCACCGCGCGGGTGTCCACGGTACGGCCGTCGCGGCGCAGGTGCCGCCGCCGGTACGCCGTCGCAAGCCCGGCCAGCCGGGCGGTGTGGTCGACGGTGGGCTCCAGCGTGTTCAGGTCACCGGCGAGCAGGGCCAGCTCTCCCCCGGTACGCCGGAGCGCGGCGGCGAGCCAGTCCGCCTCCATCCGCCGCCGCCCACCCGAGTACGGGCTCAGGTGGGCGCTGAACACGGTGAGCGGTCCCGCGCCGGTGGCGACCTGGACCCGGGCGGCGGCGTGGTGGAACGGGCGGCGGACCGGGCCGGCGCGCAGCGCCCGCAGCGGCGGGCGGACCAGCACCGCCACGGGCTGACCGAAACAGGACCGGGCGAGGTGCGCCGTCATGCCGAGCCGCCCGGCCAGGCCGCCGAGCGTGGCGTCCATGCCGCGCAGTTCCTGCAGGGCCAGCACGTCGGGGCGCTGCGCGGTGACGACCGAGACGATCCGGTCCCGGCGGTCGGTGCCGTCGCCGTCCCGCCCGCCGGTCCGGATGTTCCAGGTCATCACCCGCAGCATCGGCTCAGCCCGGCCGCGCGGCCTTGGCCAGCTCGTCGTCCAGCTCGTCCACCTGCTCGGACTCGATCGCCGGCCGGTTGCCAGCGTGCACGTCGGCGTTGGGCCGGATCACCCAGTACAGCAGCGACAGCCACAGCGTGCCGAGCAGGATCGCGCCCATGAAGTCGGTCGGGTGGTGCATGCCCCGGTACATCCGGGAGGTGGCCACGCCGACCGGCATCAGCACCGCCGTGCCCACGAACAGCCACCGCCACCACCTGTCGGTACGTGGGAACACGATGACCGCCATGGCGGCCCAGAGGCAGATGGTCGCCGCGATGTGCCCGGAGGGGAACGACGAGGTGGGCATCGGCCCGTCCAGGTTCTCCACCGGCGGCCGGGGCCGGTCCACCACCCGGGCGCTGGCCAGGAACAGGCTCAGCTCACCGAACATCGCCAGCACCACGTACAGCACCGGTCGCCACCGCCGCCACACGGCCAGCACGATCGGACAGAACACCAGCGACACCAGCAGGATCGCGTGGGTGTCGCCGAACTTGCTCCACCACCAGCTCAGCTCCGTGAGCGCGTCGGTGTGCCGCTCGGCGAACCAGCGCGGCACCTCGGTGTCGAGCGTGTCGAAGAACGTGCCCTTGGCGTAGTAGCTGACGAACATGCCGAAGGCGTAGAGCACACCGAAGACGAGCACCCAGCCGACCAGCAGTTCGGCCACCGCCGAGCGCGGGTGCTCCAGCACCTTCTCCTCCTCCGGCGCGAGCGCCAGCTCCTCGCCCGCCTCCGGTTCCAGGCCCTCGCGCAGCGGCGGCACCGGCCGGCCGCGCTCGCGCCGCCACAGCCGGAAGGCGTACGCGGTGACGCCCAGCCAGGCCGCGCCGAGCAGCCAGCCGCCGATCACGTCGGACACGAAGTGCACGCCCAGCGCGATCCGGGTCAGCCCGACCAGGAAGATCAGCACGGCGGCGACGGCGATGGCGGGCTTGCGCCAGCGCGGCGACATGGCCGGCAGGAACACCAGCAGCAGCGCCCCGTACGCGACGAACGAGCCGAGCGCGTGACCACTGGGGAAGCTGTTTCCCGGCGCGCTGGCGATCGGCACGTCCACCACCGGGCGCAGCCGCCCGACCAGCGCCTTGAGCGACGGGTCGAGGATCAGCCCACCGGCGCCGGTGACGATCAGGTAGACCGCCAGCCGGGGCTGGCGGCGGATCAGCAGGCCCACCACCGCGATGGTGACCAGCCAGATCAGCACCGGCCGGCCACCCAGGTCGGTGACCGCCTGGAGCACGGTGACCAGCGGTCCGTGCGGGGCCACCAGGCCGTTGAACCACTCGGCCACCGCGTGGTCGGCGTCGCCCAGCGGGCTCCACCGGAACCGGACCAGCATGAGCAGCAGCCCGAACCCGACGCCCGCGCCGGCCACGACGAGCAGACCCGCCAGGCTCCGCTCGGCGAAATGACCCAGCGGCCGGCGCCCGGTTTCCTTGACCGTGGTCACACCGCACCTCCTCTTCCTCTGCGAGGCGCGCTGTACCCGATCGGCCTGTCCCGTACACGCGGCACCGGCGCGGCGTCCACGCCGGACGGGCCCCGGCGTCAGAGCGAGGTCATCTCACCGGTGTCGAACATCTCCTCGCGTTGCGCCTCCGGCTCCCACAGGTCCGGTTTCGCGGGCTCCTCCACCCCGATGCGCATCGCTTCGAGCTGCGCGGCGAAGGCCAGTCCGCCGAACAGCGCGATCCCGGTGAGGTTGGCCCAGAGCAACAGGGCCATCATGCCGGTCAGCGCGCCGTAGGTCTGGCCGAATCCGCCGCTGTACTTCACGTAGGCGGCGAGCAGCAGGCTGGCCAGCCACCAGAGCGCGATGGCGATGGACGCGCCGAAGAAGAGCCAGGACAGGCCGGGTTGACGGCGTCGCGGGGCGTGCCGGAACAGCACCGCGACGGCGAGCACGGTCAGGCCGAGGCTCAGCGGCCAGCGGATCACCTCCCAGGTGGCCATGGCGAGGTCGCCCCACTCGTAGTGCCGCCGCACCGACTCGCCCATCGCCCGGCCGCCGACCAGGATCAGGAACCCCGCAAGCGCCGGTACGCCGGCGAGCACCGCGAGGATCGCGGCACGCACGTACTTGGGCAGCGCCGGGCGGTCCCGCTCGACGCCGTAGATCCGGTTGGCGCCCCGCTCGATCTGCGCCATCGTGGTGGTCAGCGCGACCAGCCCGGTGAGCAGACCGAGGGTCAGCGCCAGCTCACCGGCGTCCTCGGTGCGTTCGCTGTCGGTCAACAGGTCCTGCACCATGGCTTCGCTCTGGCCGGGCGTGATGGCCAGCACCGTGTCGGCGACGACCTTGCCGCCCTCGTCCACGCCCAGGTCGGTGATCAGACCGGTGAGCGCGATCAGGAACGGCACCACGGCCAGGCAGAGCTGCAACGCCAGCGCCCGGGAGTGGCTGAACCCGTCGCCGTAGCGGAACCGGATGAACGCGTCCCGCAGCAGGCACCAGCCGCCGTGCCGGCGCAGCGTGTGCCAGGCGTCGTCGGCGGACAGCTGGTCCTCGGCCATCAACCGGGTCTCGGGGACAAGCTTCGTGCTACTCACGGCGGGCCTCCTCGATCAGGTGCTCGCCGCGCTCACCGGCCGCGTCGGCGTCCACCGCCAGGTCGGGGTCCTCCTCCGGGCGCGGTACGCAGAGCCAGAGCGACTCGGGGCGGACGGTGGCCTTCAGCGAACGGCCCGGCTCGATCAGGTCGCCGTCGAGCTGCCGGGGCTGCGCCCGGGTGCTGGTGATCTCGACCGAGCGGGCCCGGAACACCTCCAGCCGGGGCACGCTGTCGCGGCGGCGCAGCACCGCCCAGCCCATGGCGACCCAGTGGCGCAGCGTACGCGGCGTCAGCACCGCCACGTCGAGCCAGCCGTCGTCCGGTTCGGCCTCGGTGAGCAGGCGTACCCCGCCCTGGAGGCGCCCGACGTTGGCGACCAGGACCGAGCGGGCCCGGCGGCGCATCGGCGGCTTGCCGTCGACGCGCACCGAGACCCGCATCGGCCGGTCGCGCAGGTGACGGGCGGCGCCCACCACGTACGCGGGCCAGCCGATCCGCTTCTTCGTGGTCTCGGAGGTGGAGTCGAGCATCTGGGCGTCGAAGCCCATCCCGGCCATCACCGCGAAGCACTTGTCGCCGACCACGCCGACGTCGAGGCGGCGCATCCCGCGCTCGACGGCGACCTGCAGCCCGGCGGCCAGGTCGTTGGAGAGGCCGAGGTTGGCGGCCAGCAGGTTGCCGGTGCCCTGGGGCAGCACTGCGAGCGCCACGTCGGTGCCGGCCAGCGCGGTGACGCAGGCCATCACCGTGCCGTCGCCGCCGCAGGCGAAGACGACCTCCGCGCCCGCCTTCACGGCCTGTTCCGCCTGGCCGCGGCCCGGGTCCTCGACTGTCGTCTCGTACCAGGCCGGGGCCGGCCACCCGGCGGCGGCGAGCGCGCCGTCCACGGTGCGGCGGAACTCGTCCAGGTCGGCCACCTTCACCGGGTTGACCACCACTGCCGAGCGCGGGGTGCGGTTCTCCGCGTTCACCGGGCGCTTGTCGTCTGCACCGTCCACGGCGACAGTGTGCCGGACACGGGGCGTGACGGCGACCCGGCGAAGCGGGACGTTGCGAGGACCGCAAACAGGTTTGAAAACCTGGTGGCCTCAGGCGGCCTCACGCAGCGCCGCGTCGACGCGGCGTCGCAGGTCGTCGATGTCCACCCCGGCCTCGGTCACGGCACGGGCCCGGTCGGTGAATCGTTCGAACATCACGCCTCCCAGCTCTCGCGCACCGCCGGTCGCCCGGCGTGCTTCTTGTGGACCGCCTGCCGGCTGACCTCGAGGGCGTCGGCGATCTCCTGCCACGACCAGCCCTGTCGCCGGGCGTTGCCGACCTGGATCACCTCGAGCCGCTCCAGCAGCCGCCGCAGGGCGAGCACGGCACGCAGGCCGACCTTGGGGTCGGTGCTGCCGGCTGCCGCCGCGAGTTCCGTCGCCTGACTCATGCTGTCAATTGAGGTTGACAGCACGTCACCTGTCAACCTTGGTTGACAGGTGACCCGGCCTGCCGCTGTCCGGCCCGTCCCGGTGTTACGGTCCGCTGGTGTTCCGCCGCCGTCCGCTGGACCGGCCGGTCGAGTCCGCGCGCCGGCTCACCGCCGGCCGCCTCACCCTGGAGATCGCCGGGGGCAGCGTGGTCGGGCACCGCTACCCGGAGAACTACGACGTGCTGCACGTCGACCCCGAGCTGCCGCTCGCGGTGCTCTGCGACGGGATGGGCGACGGCGAGGGCAGCCGGGTGGCCGGCACGACCGCCACGGAGACGTTCGTGGCGCAGGTCCGCGCCGACTGGCCCGCCGTCGGCGCCGCCGCGCTGCGGGCCGCCGTCGCCGAGACCCAACGGCGGGTACGCCAGGCCGGCGCCGCGCAGCCGGGACTGACCGGGTGCACGCTGACCGCGCTCGTTGTCGAACCCGACGGCGACCAGGGCTGGCTGGTCCAGCTCGGCGACTCGCGGGCGTACCGGCTGCGCGACGGGCTGTTGGAACTGGTCACCGTCGACCACACCATGGCGTGGCTCGGCCTGCTGCACGGCTGGTGGCCGGCGGACTCGCCGGAGGCGGCGCGGGCGCGTTACCAGCTGCTGCGCTACGTCGGCCACCCGGACCGGCCCGAGCCGGACCTGCTCGCCGTGCCGCTGCGCCGGGGCGACACCTGGCTGCTGTGCACCGACGGCATCAGCGACCAGCTCGGCTACCACCGGCTGCGCGACCTGCTCTCCGCGCGGCGCGACCCGGCGCGCACCGCCGAGGCCCTGCTCGCCGCCAGTCTGGACGAGGGCGGCGAGGACAACGCCACAGCCGTCGTGCTGCGCGTCCACCCGGCGCTGCCCGCCCCGCGCTGACCGCCAGTTTCGCCGACCCGCTCCGGCCCACCCGGTCCCGCGACTACGGTGGATGAAAAGCAGGGGTCGGGAGGTGAGCCGGGGTGGCCGCACCCAGCCAAGGCGCGGTGGTCGTCGGCGTCGGCCGGTCCGAGGCCGATCTGACGCTGGTCCGCACGGCCGCCGCCGAGGCCGCCGCCCACGACCGGCCGCTGCACCTGCTGCACGCGTTCAACTGGCCCGCCACCGGCCCCGCCCCGGCCGGCGGCACCCGGGTGGACGCGGAGAACGTGCTGGAACACGCCGGACGGGTGGCCACCGAGTACGCGCCACAGGTTCCGGTCACCGGCGTGATCGTCGAGGGCTCCCCGGTCGAGGCGCTGCTGCGGGTCGCCGACACCGCGTTCCTGATCGCACTCGGTGACGGAGGCGGCTCGGCTCACCCGGACCGCGTACCGGCCGACACGCCCGCCGTGGACGTGGCCGCCCGGGCCGGCTGCCCGGTGCTGGTCGGGCGCACCGAGCCGGCCCCGCCCGGGCCGCTGCTCGTCGGCTTCGACGGCTCGTCCAGCTCCCGCGCCGCCCTCGCGTACGCCTTCGACTGCGCGCAGCACCGCGGCGCCCGCCTGCTCGCCGTCCGGGTGATCGAGCCGGAGTCCGGCGACCCCGACGACGGGCGGCTGGACGAGGCGGTCACCCGGCAGGCCCTGCGGTACCCCCGGGTCGCCGCCGACTGCGAGACCGTCCACGGTGAGCCGCGCTCCGTCCTGCTCGACCGCTCCCGCGCGGCGCAGCTCGCGGTGGTGGCCGCCTGGGGAGACGGGCCGTTGGGGTCCACACTGGGCGCGGTCAGCCAGTCCCTGCTCTACCACTCGCCGGCCCCGCTGATCGTCGTCCGGGGAGTCGCCACGGACGCCGGGGACGGGTCATGACGCCCGCACGAGGCGGGACCAACGGCCCTGACCGGAGCCCCCGGACGGGGGCGAGGCTGGACGTGTCGGGGAAGAAGATGTGGTCCCCGAGTGGCAGCCGACCCCGAGCCACGAGAGGCTAAGGCAGCATGGACACCGCGGTGAACCTGCACAGCCCCCTGACCGAAGACGAGTTGCGCCGGCTGGACGCCTACTGGCGCGCGGCGAACTATCTGACCGTCGGCCAGATCTATCTGCTCGACAACCCGCTGCTGCGCGAGCCGCTCAAGCCCGAGCACGTCAAGCCGCGCCTGCTGGGCCACTGGGGCACCAGCCCCGGGCTCAACCTGCTCTACACGCACCTCAACCGGGTCATCGTGAACCGGGACCTGTCCGCCATCTTCGTCACCGGCCCCGGCCACGGCGGCCCGGCGCTGGTGGCGAACACCTGGCTGGAGGGCACCTACAGCGAGCTGTACCACCACATCCCCCGGGACGAGACCGGCATGCAGCGGCTGTTCCGGCAGTTCTCCTTCCCGGGCGGCATCCCGAGCCACGTGGCGCCGGAGGTGCCGGGTTCGATCCACGAGGGCGGCGAGCTGGGGTACGCGCTGAGCCACGCGTACGGCGCCGCGTTCGACCACCCGGACCTGCTGGTGGCCTGCGTGATCGGCGACGGCGAGGCGGAGACCGGCCCGCTGGCCGGGAGCTGGCTGTCGAACGTGTTCCTCAACCCGGCCCGCGACGGCGCGGTGCTGCCGATCCTGCACCTCAACGGCTACAAGATCGCCAACCCGACGGTGCTGGACCGGATCCCCGGCGACGACCTGCGGGACATGATGCGCGGCTTCGGCTACCAGCCGTACGTGGTCGAGGGCGACGACCCGGCGACCGTGCACCAGCTGCTGGCCGCCACGCTCGACCGGGCGGTCGACGAGATCACCGCGATCCAGCGCCGGGCCCGCTCCGGCGAGCACGTCGAGCGCCCCCGCTGGCCGATGATCGTCCTGCGCACGCCGAAGGGCTGGACCGGGCCGTCGCAGGTCGACGGCAAGCAGGTCGAGGGTACGTTCCGCGCCCACCAGGTGCCGATCTCGCAGGTCCGGGACAACCCGGCGCACCTGGCCGAGCTGGAGCGCTGGCTGCGCAGCTACCGGCCGGAGGAACTGTTCGACGCCACCGGCGGCCCGGTCGCCGAGGTGGCCGAGGCCCCGCCGACCGGTGACCGCCGGATGAGCGCCAACCCGGTCGCCAACGGCGGCAGACTGCTGCGCAACCTGGAGCTGCCGGACTTCCGCGACTACGCGGTCGACGTCCCGACGCCGGGTGAGCCGATGGCCGGCGCGACCGGTGTGCTCGGCCCCTGGGTTCGCGACGTCATCGCGCGCAACCCGGAGACGTTCCGCCTGTTCGGCCCGGACGAGGTCGCCTCGAACCGGCTCGGTGCGGCGTTCGAGGTGACCGACCGGGCGTTCGTGGGCACCGAGGTGCCCGGCGACGACCACCTCTCCCCCGACGGCCGGGTGATGGAGGTCCTCTCCGAGCACCTGTGCCAGGGCTGGCTGGAGGGCTACCTGCTGACCGGCCGGCACGGCATCTTCACCAGCTACGAGGCGTTCATCCACATCGTCGACTCGATGGTCAACCAGCACGCCAAGTGGCTCAAGGTGACCCGGCACATCCCCTGGCGGGAGCCGGTGGCGTCGCTGAACTACCTGCTGTCCAGCCACGTGTGGCGCCAGGACCACAACGGCTTCTCGCACCAGGATCCCGGCTTCATCGACCACGTGGTCAACAAGAAGGCCGAGGTGGTCCGGGTCTACCTGCCGCCGGACGGCAACACGCTGCTGTCCACCATGGACCACTGCCTGCGCAGCCGGCAATACATAAACGTGGTGGTGGCCGGCAAGCAGCCCGCGCCGAACTGGCTGACCATGGACGAGGCGGTCCAGCACTGCCGCCGCGGCCTGGGCATCTGGGACTGGGCCAGCAGCGACGACGGCACCGAACCGGACGTGGTGCTCGCCTGCGCCGGCGACGTGCCGACGCTGGAGACGCTCGCCGCCGTCGACCTGCTGCGCCGGCACCTGCCCGACCTGAAGGTGCGGGTGGTCAACGTGGTCGACCTGATGCGCCTGCAACCGCCGTCGGAGCACCCGCACGGCCTGCCGGACAACGAGTTCGACACCATCTTCACCCGCGACAAGCCGGTGATCTTCGCGTACCACGGCTACCCGTGGCTGATCCACCGGCTCACCTACCGGCGGACCAACCACGACAACCTGCACGTGCGCGGCTACAAGGAGGAGGGCACCACCACGACGCCGTTCGACATGGTGATGCTCAACGACCTGGACCGCTTCCACCTGGTCATCGACGTGATCGACCGGGTGCCGGGGCTGCGGTCGCGCGCCGCGCACCTGCGCCAGGACATGGTGGACGCCCGCCAGGCCTGCCGCGACCACACCCGCCGCCACGGCGAGGACGACCCCCGGGTCGCCGAGTGGCGCTGGATCCGCGAGAACGACGCGGCCGTGCGGAGTGCCGAATGAGCGGCGAGGAGATCCTGGTCGGCTACGACGGGTCCGCCGACGCGGCGGTCGCCCTGAACTGGGCGCTGGACGAGGCGGGCCGGTCGGGGCGGCCGGTACGCCTGGCGTACGTCTTCGAGTGGTTGACGGTGACCGGCTGGATCGGGCCCGGCGTGGCGCCGGGGGTGTGGCCGGACGAGGCGGCCCGCCAGCAGGTCGAGGAGCTGGTCCGCAAGGCGGCGGCGGACGCCGCCGCCGACCGGCCGGGCCTGACCGTGCACGGTGAGGTGTTCGACGGGCCGCCCGCCCTGGTGCTCCAGGAGCGGTCCGCCGAGGCCGGGATGCTGGTGCTGGGCAGCCGGGGCCACGGCGGGTTCGGCGGGCTGCTCGCCGGTTCCACGGCGGTCTCGGTCACCGCGCACGCCCACTGCCCGGTGGTGGTGGTCCGCGACGGCCAGACCGCCACGTCCGGGCCGGTGGTGGTCGGCTCGGACGGCTCCGAGTCGGCGCTGCGGGCGCTCGGCTTCGCCGTCGAGCGGGCCGCCCAGCGGGACGTGCCGCTGCGGGTGCTGCGGGCCTGGGAGCCGCCGGGTGACCGGTGGGTGCCGCCGGACTTCGACCCGGAGCAGGTCGCCGCGAGCGAGCGGGCCGCCGCCGAGGCGGAGCTGGCGCCGTGGCGGGAGAGCTTCCCCGACGTGCCGGCCGAGATCGAGGCGGTCCCCGGCAGCGCGTCGCCGCTGCTGGTGGAGGCGAGCCGGTCGGCGCAGCTGGTGGTGGTCGGCAGCCGGGGCCGCGGCGGCCTGCGCGGCATGCTGCTCGGCTCGGTCAGCCAGCAGCTCATCCAGCACTCGCACTGCCCGGTCGCCGTGGTACGCGAACGCTGACTCAGCGGCCGGGCGCGGTGGAGCCCTCCTCCGGGTCGAGCGAGAAGTACTCCTCCTCCTCCTGGGCCAGGTGCAGGCGCAGCACCGCGTCCAGGCCGTAGAGCGCGGCGAGCAGATCGGGCACCTCGTCACGGCGCAGCCGGCCGTCCGGCTGCGCCGTGAGGTGCCCGCCGATCCGCTCCACCAGCCGCACGATCTCCACGTGCGCCCGGCTCATCGTGGAGGTCGCCTCGGCGCTGCCGAGCGGACCGGCCAGCGCCGGATAGAGCTGCCGTTCCTCGGCCGCCTCGTGCGGCAGCACCTCGTCGACCAGGCGCCGGTGCACCTCCCGCAGCGCCGGCAGGCACGCCGGGTCGTCCGGACGGGTGGCCACCAGGTCGGCGGTGTCGCGCAGCCGGTTCAGCACGTCGCGTACGCCGCCGTGCTCGCCCGCGTACCGGTCGAGCAGTTCGCGGGTGCGCGCGGGCAGGTCACGCCGCCGCAGGCCGCCGCCGAGCGCGCGCAACGCGTTGAGGATCACCACGACGTCGATGCCTTCCTGGAGGAACGCGCCGGCCACCGGGGGCAGCCGCCCCGCGGCGGCCACGAGCATCGCCAGCACCGCCAGGCCCATCCCGACAGTGGCGCTCTGCACCGCGATGCGGCGGGCGTACCGGGCGATCTCGACGGCGTCGGCGAGCCGGTCCAGCCGGTCCACGGTGAGCACCGCGTCGGCCACGTCCGCCGAGGCGGTCGCCCCGGTCGCGCCCATCGCCACGCCCACGTGCGCCTCGGCCAGCGCGGGCGCGTCGTTCACGCCGTCGCCGACCATCACCGTCACGGCGTGCGCCGACTCCTGGCGTACCCGATCGGCCTTCTCCTGCGGCGAACACCGCGCGATCACGTCGTCCACGCCCACGACCTGCGCCACCTGCCGGGCCGTGCCCGGACGGTCGCCGGTCACCATCACCAGCCGGGACAGGCCCGCCTCGCGCAGCCGCCGCACGGTCCGCCGGGCGTCCGGGCGGACCGGGTCCTCCAGCAGGATCGCGCCGAGCGGCCCGTGGTCGTCGCTGACCCACACCGCGGAACGCCCGGACCGTTCGGCGCGCTCACCGAGCCGGCCCGCCCACTCCGGCGGTTCCCCGGCGAGCTGCCCGACGCGCACCGTCCGCCCGTCGACGCGCCCGCTCACCCCACGCCCCGGCTCCTCGGTGACCTGCGCCGGCTCGGCCAGCGGCAGCCCGCGCTCGCGGGCCTGCCGGACCAGCGCGGCGGCCAGCACGTGCGGGGAGAGCTGCTCGACCGACGCGGCCAGCCGCAGCACCTCGCCCCGGTCGCCGCCCGGCGCCACCACCACCTCGGCCGCCCGGGGCCGCCCGGCGGTGAGCGTGCCGGTCTTGTCGAGCAGGAGGGTACGGGCGCGGCCGAGCTGTTCCAGCGACCCGCCGTCCCGGACCAGCACACCGCGGCGGGCCACCCGGGACAGCCCGGACACCACCGCGATCGGGGTCGCCAGCAGCAGCGGGCACGGGGTGGCCACCACCAGCACCGCCACCGCCCGGCTGAACTCGCCGGACAGCAGCCACGCCAGCCCGGCCAGTACCAGCGTGAACGGCACGAACGCGGCGGCGTACCGGTCGGCCAGCCGTACCATCGGTGCCTTGCGGGCGGTGGCCTCGCCGGCCAGGCGGACGATGCCCGCGTAGGTGCTCTCCGCCGCGTTGCGGCGGGCCCGCAGCCCGAAGCCGGCGCCCGCGTTGACGACACCGCTGGCCACCTCGTCCCCGGCCGCACGGTTGACCAGCTGCGACTCGCCGGTCACCACCGACTCGTCGAGCGTGGCCGCCTCCTCGACCACGCCGTCCACCGGCACCACGTCACCCGGCCCGACCAGCAGCCGATCCCCCACCGCGACGCGGTCCAGCGGCACCACCTCGATCCCGCCGTCCGGGGTGCGCCGTCGTGCCTGCCGGGGCGCGCGTTCCAACAGCGCCCTCAGGTCGCGGGTGGCGCGGCGCCGGGCGTACTCCTCCAGCGCCCGCCCGGTCGCGACCATCACCGCGATCACGGCGCCGGCCAGGTACTCCCGCACCAGCAGCGCACCGACCAGCGCCAGCACCGCGATGACGTCCACCCCGAACTGCCGCAGCCACAGCTGGCGCAGCGTCGTCCAGGCCGCCGGCACCAGGGCCACCACGGTGACCGCCGCCCAGACCAGCCGGGCGGCGTCGCGTGCGCCGGCGAACCACAGCGCCGCCCCGGCCAGCACGGCCACCGTGAGCAGCACCAGCGGCGCCCACTCGGCCCGCGCCCACCGCCGGGCACGGGCCGGCTGCTCGGGTACGCACTCGCGTGGCTCGCTTCCCACGTGCGGATCGTCTCAGTCCGGACGTGGTGCGGGCGGGGCGACGCGGGTAATCCGGGGGCGAAGGGCCCCTGCGGGGGCGGCCGGGCATGCCCGAGGATGGAGCGGCATCCCCACCCGGGGCGTCCCGGGCGTGGGGCACGATGGGGGAAACAGGAAAGGTCGTGACGATGAGCCACGAGACGCCGCCCGGCGATCGCCCGTTGACCACCGCGCTCGCGGAGGCCGCCGGAATGGCCGGCCACGCCCCCTCGGTGCACAACACGCAGCCGTGGCACTGGACGGTCCTGCCCGACGCGCTGGAACTGCGGGTGGTCCGCGAACGGCACCTCAGCGCCCTGGACCCGGAAGGGCACCTGCTGGTGGTGAGCTGCGGCGCCGCGCTGCACCACGCCCGGGTGGCGCTGGCCGCCGAGGGCTGGACCCCGGTGGTGGAGCGGCTGCCCGACCCGACCGAACCCGACCTGATGGCTCGGATCACCGGCCTGAAGCACACCGGCACCGAGCCCGACGCCATGCGCGTCGTGCAGTGCATGCAGGTACGGCACACCGACCGGCGGCCGGTCAGCGACGAGCCGATCCCCACCGCCGCGCTCGACGACATCGACCGGGCGGCCACGCTGGAGGGCGTTCACCTGCAACTGCTCGACGACACCCAGAAGATCCAGCTCGCGGGCGCCGCCCAGCAGGCCGCCGCCGTCGAGGCGGACAGCCCGGAACTGCTCGAGGAACTGGCGTACTGGACCAGCCGGGCCGGCACCGGCACCGGGCTGCCGCCGGAGGTGTTGCCCGAGCGGGCACCCCAGACGACCGTTCCGGCCCGCGACTTCGGCCGCGCCGGCTCACTGCCGATCGGGCCCGGCCACGACAAAGCCGCCGTGTACGGGATCCTCTGGGGCTCCGACGACGAGCCGATGAGCTGGCTGCGCGCCGGCGAGGCGCTCTCCGCCGCCTGGCTCACCGCCACCCGGCACGGGGTGTCGCTGGTGCCGCTGTCCGGTGTGGTAGAGGTCGAGAGCACCCGCCAGGTCCTGCGGCAGATGCTGTCCGGCCTGGGGTTCCCGTACATCAGCATGCGGCTCGGCGTGGCCGACCCGGCGCACGCCGGCCCGCCGCACACGCCCCGGCTGGACGTCGCGCAGACGGTCGACACCTCGGCGGTCCGCGACCGCCTCGCCTGACCGGTCTCGATCAGGGCGGCCACCCGGCGATACCATCGCCGGGTGGCCGCCGCACCCCAGTCCCGGCACGAGCACCTCACCCCGTCGCTCGGGCTGACCCCGCTGTCCCGCGTCCGCCTGGACGAACTGCTCCAGGAGATGCTCGACCGTGTCGGCGAGGTGGTGACAAGCCGTGAGCGGCTCCGCGCACTGCTGGACGCGGTCGTCGGCATCGGGTCCGACCTCGACCTGCGCAGCACGCTGCAACGGATCGTGCAGTCGGCGTGCGAGCTGGCCGGCGCCCGCTACGGCGCGCTCGGCGTGATCGGGCCGGACCGCCTGCTGCACGACTTCATCGTCCACGGCATCAGCCCCGAGCTGCACGCGAAGATCGGCGAGCTGCCGCACGGGCGGGGCGTGCTCGGCCTGCTCATCGACGACCCGAAGCCGGTCCGCATGCCGGACATCACCACGCATCCCAACTCGTACGGCTTCCCGCCGCACCACCCGCCGATGCACAGCTTCCTCGGCGTGCCGGTGCGCATCCGCGACCACATCTGGGGCAACCTCTACCTGGCCGAGAAGCAGGGCGCGGCCGAGTTCACCGAGGACGACGAGGAGATCGTGGTGGCGCTGGCCGCCGCGGCCGGGGTGGCGATCGAGAACGCCCGCCTCTACGCGCTGGCGCACCGGCGGGAACGCTGGCTGGCCGCCGCCGCGGAGATCACCTCGGTGCTGCTCGGTGAGGTACGCCGCACCGACGCGCTGACGCTCGTGGCCCGCCGCGCCCGCGAGGTCGCCGAGGCCGAACTGTCGCTGGTGCTGCTCTACGACGAGGACGAGGCGCAGTTCACCGTCGAGGTCGTCGACGGCGCCGACCCGGTCGCCCGGGAACTGGTCGGCGCGGTGCTGCCGGCCGCCGAGACCAGCTTCGCCGCGTCCGTCACGCAGGGCCGGCACGACCAGGTCGACGACCTCGCCGCCGCGGCGCCCTGGCCCCGGCCGGTGGTCGCCGGGCCGGCCGTGATCTCCCCGCTCACCGCCGCCGACACGCTGCACGGCGTCCTGGTGATCGGCTACCGGACCGACCACGGGCCGGCCGCCGACGACGACCTCGCCCTGCTCGCCAGCTTCGCCGGCCAGGCCGCACTCGCCATGGAACGGGCCCGCGGGCAGGAGGAGCGGGAACTGCTGGTGGTGCTGGAAGACCGCGAACGCATCGCCCGTGACCTGCACGACGTGGTGATCCAGCGGCTGTTCGCCACCGGCCTGCAACTGCAGAGCGGCGCGATGAACGCCCGCCCCGAGGCGGCCAAGCGGATCAACCAGGCCGTCGACGACCTGGACGCCACCATCCGCGACATCCGCCGCACCATCTTCGAGCTGCGCACCCCGATGAGCGCGGCGCTGCGCACCGAGATCCGCGAGGCGATCGAGGTGGCCGCCGAGTCGCTCGGCTACCGGCCGGACCTGGAGCTGATCGGCCCGATCGACAGCGCCGTCCCGGACGACCTGCGCCCCGAACTCACCGCCGTGCTGCGCGAGGCGCTGTCGAACGCGGTACGCCACGCGCAGGCCGACCGGGTGTCGGTGCGCGTACGCGTCGGTTCCGGCCGGGTCGAGATCACCGTCACCGACGACGGGGTCGGCTGCGACCCGGAGGCGGCCCGCAGCGGCCTGGTCAACCTGCGGGAACGGGCCGAGCGGCTGGGCGGCGAGTTCGCACTGCGCCGGGCCGAGCCACGCGGCACCGAGGTGCGCTGGAGCGTCCCGCTCGACTGACAGCCGGTCAGGTGTTCCTGCCGAGCAGCCGGGTGGCCAGCACCGCCGCCTGGGTGCGCCGCTCCAGGCCCAGCTTCGCCAGCACGCTGGAGACGTAGTTCTTCACCGTCTTCTCGGCCAGGAACATCTTCCCGGCGATCTCCCGGTTGGTGAGCCCCTCGGCCACGTACTCCAGGATCCGCCGCTCCTGCTCGGTGAGCGACTTCAACTCCCGCGGCTGCTCCACCCCGCTGCGGATGCGCTCCAGCACGCGGGTGGTGATCGCCGGGTCGAGCAGGGACTGCCCGGCCGCCACCCGGCGGACCGCGTCCACCAGGTCGGTGCCGCGGATCTGCTTGAGCACGTACCCGGCGGCGCCCGCCATGATCGCCGCGAACAGCGCCTCGTCGTCCTCGTACGAGGTGAGGATCAGCCCCTTGATCGAGGAGTCCACGGCGCGGACGTCCCGGCAGACGTCGATGCCGTTGCCGTCGGGCAGCCGGGCGTCGAGGATCGCCACGTCGGGGCGCAGCGCCGGGATGCGGCGCGCCGCCTCCTGGGCCAGGCCGGACTCGCCGACCACCTCGATGTCGCCGCTGCTCTGCAGCAGGTCGGCAAGGCCACGACGGACGACCTCGTGGTCGTCGAGCAGGAACACCCGGATCATCCGTTCTTTCTACCCGCTTTCCCGCCCCGGTGGCACGGGTCGAAAGTCCCGTGCTGCCCGCGCCCCGCGGGACCGACGGCCGGGCCCAGGTGGGGACCTCCGGCCCTGCTCACCGCACCGCCCGCTGACGCACCGTAGTGGCGTACCCGGCCGGGAAAGCCGGCGCCGCACGGGAGGGAGCACCACCATGACGATCGAATACACCGGCGAGCACCTGCGGGCCGCGGTCGCCGACGCGGTCCGGGCGCCGTCGCTGCACAACACCCAGCCGTGGCGGTTCCGGCTCGTCGACGGCGGCATCGAGGTGTCCGTCGACCCGCTGCGCGGCCTTCCCGCCACCGACCCGACCGGCTGGGGCGCGCGGATCGCCGCCGGGGCGGCACTGTTCAACCTGCGGCTGGCGCTCGCCGTGGCGGGCACCCCGGCCACTGTGCGGCTGCGCCCGTACCCGGCCGACCCGGACGTCGTGGCCCGGCTGGTGCCGGACCTGCCGCGCCGCCCCACCCCGGTCGAGCAGAGCCTGTACGGGGCGATCCGCCGCCGGTTCAGCAACCGCGCGCCGTTCTGGCCCGACCCCGTGCCGGCCGAGGCCCGCTGGCGGCTCGGCGAAGCGGCCCGTGCCGAGCAGTGCTGGCTGGAACTGGTGATCGGCACCAGCGCCGTCAACGCGGTCGCCGAGGTCGCCCGCAGCGCCCACCGCGTGCTGGAACGCGACCCCGCGTACGTGGCCGAGCGGGCCGAGTGGATCCGCTCCGAGCCGGCCCCGGACGGTGTGCCCGCCGGCGCCGGCGGGCCGCAGAGCGAACCGCAGGACCTGCTGCCCCAGCGCGGCTTCGGCGGACGCAACCGCGCTCCCGGCCGCGACTTCGAGCCGGAGCCGCTGGTCGCGGTGCTCGGCTCCGCCGGCAACACGTCCGCCGACCAGATCCTCGCCGGGCAGGCGCTGCAACGGGTGCTGCTCACCGCCACCGACGCCGGGCTGAGCGTGTCGATGCTGTCCCAGCCGATCGAGGTGCCCGCCGCGCGCGAGGCGCTGGGGATGTCGCTGGGCCGGTTCGGCACCCCGCAGATGGTGATGCGGATCGGGTACGGCCAGCCGGGCCGCGCCACCCCGCGCCGCCCGGTCGAGGAGGTGCTCGACCTGCCGGTGGTGCCGGCCTGACCCGTACCCCCTCCGCGGCCCTCTCTGTCCGGGTCAGGTGGGGAGCGCGGCCAGCAGGGCGGCCTCCCGTTCCGGCGCCAGGCCGACCGGGGCACGCGCCGGGCGTCCCGCCCGGTCCGGCACGCGCCCGACCTCGCACAGCCACCGCCAGGTGTCGGCCACCGTCTCGGTCACCGGCCGGCAGACCAGCCCCGCCGCATACGCGCGTGCCACGTCCCGCTCCTGCAACCAGCGGTACTCGTGCCCGCTGGGAATCCACACCGGCAGGTCGTTCCACGGCTCCACCCCCGCGGCCAGGATCGGCTCCGGCGCGGTCCACCGCAGCGTCGCGTCCGAGCCGGTCACCGCCACCGCCGCGTCGAGCAGGTCACCCATCGTCGCGTGCCCGGTGCGACCCACCACATTGTACGCCCCGCCGACGCCCTCGGCACCCCGGTCCAGCAGCCAGGTCGCCAGGTCCCGGACGTCCACGTACTGGATCGGCAGGTCACGCGGCCCCGGTGCCAGCACGTCCCCACCCCGGGCGACCCGGTTCAGCCACCACGGCAGCCGCCCGATGTCCTCCCCCGGCCCCAGGATCAGTCCGGCGCGCGCCAGCAGTGCCCGGTCGCCGAAGACCCGCGTCGCGGCGAGTTCCCCGCCCGCCTTGTTCGCCGGGTAGTCACCGTCGTCGGCGTCCGGGTCGGCCGGCACTGTGGGCGCCTCCTCGCCACTGCCGGGCGCGGCGGGTGGCGCGTACACCGATCCGCTGGACACGTACACGTAGTGCGGCACCGCGTCGACGAGCGCCGACGCCGCGTCCCGTACCGCCCGGGGCGCGCCGTCCCAGGTGTCCACCACCAGATCCCACTCGCCGCCGGTGAGCGCGGCCAGCCCGTCCGGCGCGGTCCGGTCACCCCGCAACCTGTGTACGCCGTCCGGCACCCGCCCGTGCACGCCCCGGTTGAACACGGTCACCCGCCAGTCGCGGCGCACCGCCTCGGCCACCACCGCACCGCCGACGAAACCTGTACCGCCGAGCATCAGAAGTCGCATGCGTCCCAGCGTGCCGTCCAGCAACGTCCGGCACAGGCCCCGTTCACGGTCAGCCGATCTGCCAGCGGCAGAACCCGGCCTCCCGCCGCCATCAGCCGCCGCCCGCCCCGCGCCCGATAGGCGCCCGGAGGGGGTCCTTTGGTTGGTGATCAAGGGGTTTGTGTCCTTGTCGGTGCCGGGGGTTGCCGCGAACTCCTTGATCACCGGGGTGTGGGCGCGGTGGTTTCGGCTGGGCCCGGTTGGGGGTCGGGTGTGTGTGGGGGGGGGGTTGTGGGCATGGTGTCGGGTTCGGGGGTGGTGGGCGGCACTGTGGGGGTGGAATCGGCGGCGGGTGGGTGGCGTTGTAACCGGGTGAACGACCGAGCAGCGGCCGAGCCCCGGAGAAGGGGTCGTGCGGCCTGCGGGAACAGGCCCGGCTGCCGGTTGTCGAGTTCGGTTCGGGCGACGTGAGCCGCAGGGAATCATCCTGGTCGGCTGGTCGTTGACGATGGATCCGGCGACGCGTGAGGCCCCGGGAATGATGCCGGGTGGCGGGTCGTTGGACATGCTTCCGGCGCCGCGATGTGGCACCCCCTGCCCCGCGTGCGGCCGAACTCCCTCGAAGACTTTCTTGAGCGCACCCGCGCCGACCCCCGTCGGTGTGGGCGTCGACCCCCGGATGGAGCATTTCTGATGAATACGATTCTGCGGAAGAGCGTGCTGGGTATCGCTGGTCTGGCCTTCACCGGTGGTGTGTTCGCCGGTCCGGTGGCCGCTCACGCGGCGGACACCACGCACGCCGCCAAGCCGGTGGCCGTGAGCGTGCAGGGTGACAAGCTGATCCCGCACGGTGTGCAGGGTGAGCAGTCGCGGATCGAGCTGGACGACGAGCAGACCGCGAACGTGAAGGCGATCATCGCGGCGACGAAGAAGGCCGGGATGGACGAGCGTGCCGCGGTGGTGTCGATCGCGACGGCGTTGCAGGAGTCGAAGCTGGAGAACCTCGGCCACCTCGGTGACCGTAACGACCACGACTCGCAGGGCCTGTTCCAGCAGCGCCCCTCCAGTGGTTGGGGCACGGTGGAGCAGATCACCGACCCCGAGTACTCCACCCTGGCGTTCCTGAAGGGTCTGAAGCAGGTCGACGG
>NZ_KB895852.1:0-76791 GCF_000374985.1 Micromonospora sp. CNB394
ACGAGGCCCAGCCCAACTTCTACTTCTGCGGCCCCGCCGCCGCCCGCAACGCCCTGTCCGTGCAGGGCAAGAACATCGACGTGCACGCCATGGCCCGCGAGATGGGCACCACCGAGGCCGGCACCGACAGCATCAACGACATCACCCCCGTGCTGAACAAGCAGACCGGCACCAACGACGCCTACAAGTCGATCGAGATCAGCACCCCCAAGGCCGACGACAAGCAGACCGACACCCTGCGCGCCGACGTGATCAAGACCGTCGACGCCGGCCGGGCCGTGGTCGCCAACATCGCCGGCACCGCCACCGACACCGACGGCACCACCCACTCCTTCGAAGGCGGCCACTACATCAGCGTCACCGGCTACCGCGACAACGGCGACACCGTCACCATCGCCGACAGCGCCGACCCGAACACCGCCACCTACCGCATGAGCATCGACAACCTCGCCGACTGGATCGCCACCCGCGGCTACAGCACCAGCTAAGCCACACCACCGCACCCATAGCTGCACAGCAAGAACACACACCGGCAGGGCCCGACCCCACCACGGGGTCGGGCCCTGCCGCGTGCGTCGTCGTCAGGACTCGGCGAGGACGGCCAGGATCGCCTCGCCGTACTTGGCGAGCTTGTTCTCGCCGACACCGTTGACCCGGGACAGCTCGGCCAGCGAGGCGGGTGTCTCGGCGGCGATCTGCCGCAGGGTCGCGTCGTGGAAGATGACGTACGCCGGGACGCCCTGCTCCTTGGCGGTGGCCGCGCGCCACGCGCGGAGCCGCTCGAAGACGGGCGCGGCGGCGGGGGCGAGGTCGGCGACCACAGTGGCCGCGCCCCGCGGCTTGGCGGACCGGCCGGCCGGACGCTCCGGCTCCTTGCGCAGCGTCACGGTACGGCGGCGCCCGAGCACGTCAGCGCTCGCCTCGGTCAGCGCCAGCGTGCCGTAGTCGCCCTCGACGGCGAGCAGCCCTTCGGCCAGCAGTTGCCGCACCACGCCACGCCACTCGGCCTCACGCAGTTCGGTGCCGATGCCGAACGTGCTGAGCGCGTCGTGGCCGTACTGGTCGATCTTGTCGGTGTGCTTGCCGAGCAGGATGTCGATGCTGTGCCCGGCGCCGAACCGCTGGTTGCGCTCGCGGTCGAGCCGGTAGACCGTGGACAGCAGCTTCTGCGCGGCGACGGTGCCGTCCCAGGACTCCGGCGGTTCGAGGCACGTGTCGCAGTTGCCGCAGTCGGCCACCCCGGTCTCGCCGAAGTATTCGAGCAGCTGGGCGCGGCGGCAGCGGACCGTCTCGCAGAGCGCGAGCATCGCGTCCAGGTGGGCGGCGAGGTTGCGCCGGTGCGCCAGGTCGCCCTCCGACGTCTCGATCATCTTGCGCTGCTGCACCACGTCCTGGAGCCCGTACGCCAGCCAGGCCGTGGACGGCAGCCCGTCGCGACCGGCGCGACCGGTCTCCTGGTAGTAGCCCTCCACCGACTTCGGCAGGTCGAGGTGGGCGACGAAGCGGACGTCGGGCTTGTCGATGCCCATGCCGAACGCGATGGTGGCGACCATGACCAGACCGTCCTCGCGCAGGAACCGCTGCTGGTTGGCGGCACGGGTCGCGGCGTCCAGCCCGGCGTGGTAGGGCAGCGCGGGGACGCCGTTGGCGACCAGGAACTCGGCGGTCTTCTCCACCGAGGCCCGGGACAGGCAGTAGACGATGCCTGCGTCGCCGGGGTGCTCGTCGCGCAGCAGGCTCAGCAGCTGACGGCGCGGCTCCCGCTTGGGGACGATGCGGTACTGGATGTTGGGCCGGTCGAAGCTGGCCACGAAGTGCCGGGCCTCGGTGAGCCGCAGCCGGGTGGCGATCTCGGTGCGCGTGGCCCGGGTCGCGGTGGCGGTCAGCGCGATCCGCGGCACGTCCGGCCAGCGCTCGTGCAGCATCGACAGGTTGAGGTAGTCGGGGCGGAAGTCGTGCCCCCACTGCGAGACGCAGTGCGCCTCGTCGATCGCGAACAGTGCGATCCGGCCGCGTTCCAGCAGGCCGAGCGTGGACCGCACGGCGAGCCCTTCCGGGGCGAGGTAGAGCAGATCCAGCTCACCGGCGAGGTAGGCCGCCTCGACCCGGCGGCGCTGCGCGGGGTCCTGGGTCGAGTTGAGGAACCCGGCCCGCACACCGACTGCGGTGAGCGCGTCGACCTGGTCCTGCATGAGCGCGATCAGCGGCGAGACGACCACCGCCACACCGTCGCGGACCAGTGCCGGGATCTGGTAGCACAGCGACTTGCCGCCACCGGTGGGCATGAGCACCAGCGCGTCGCCGCCGGCCACCACGTGCTCGACGACCTGCTGCTGGAAGCCGCGGAAGGAGTCGTACCCGAAGACCCGGCTCAGCACCTCGAGGGCGTCGCCGGCCGGTGGGGAGGTGGTCCGCTCGTCGGTGGGGGAGACCATCCGCGCAGTCTACGAGCGTCCCCCGACACCGCCCGACCCGGCGAGCCGTGGCGAGTGGGGCGACTTGTTCCGGTCGTCACCCCGTGGAATCCCCCGCCGGGTCGGAGCCGTTAGAGTCGCTGATTGACCATGCGCGGCCGACCGGCCGCGGCGCCACGGCTGGGGGTATCTGGTGAGCGAGGCGCGTACAGCGGGTGACCTGGGACGGACCGAGGGGCAGACAGGGCCGGCCGAGTCGGACACCTCCCTGGTGGTGGTGACCGGCCTGTCCGGCGGCGGGCGCAGCACCGTGGCCCGGGCGTTGGAGAACGTCGGCTACTACGTGGTCGACAACCTCCCGCAGGCGCTGCTGCTGGACATGGCCGAGCTGGCGTTCAAGGCCGGCGGGGCGGCCCGGCGTACGGCGATGGTGCTGGACGTGCGCTCGCGTGCGTTCTCCACCGACCTGGCCGGGGCGATCCGGGAGCTGCGCGAGCGCGGCTTCCAGCCCCGGGTGGTCTTCGTCGACGCCGACGACGAGGTGCTGATCCGCCGGTTCGAGAGCGTGCGCCGCTCGCACCCCTTGCAGGGCGACGGGCGGCTCGCCGACGGCATCGCGGTCGAGCGGACGCTGCTGGAGGAGGCCCGCGAGCAGGCCGACGTGATCATCGACACCAGCCACCTGAACGTGAACCAGCTCCGGCGCCGGGTCGAGGAACTGTTCGGCGGCGAGGACGCCCGCCGGCTGCGGATCACCGTGATCTCGTTCGGCTTCAAGTACGGCCTGCCGCCGGACGCCGACTTCGTGATGGACGCCCGCTTCCTGCCGAACCCGTACTGGGTGCCGGAGCTGCGCGAGCACACCGGCCGGGAGGAGGCGGTGAGCGCGTACGTGCTGGGCCAGGAGGGCGCCGACGCGTTCGTGGCCGGCTACGCCGACCTGGTCAACGCCACCACCGCCGGGTTCGAGCGGGAGGGCAAACGCTACCTGACCGTGGCGGTCGGCTGCACCGGCGGCAAGCACCGCAGCGTGGCCATCGCCGAGGAGCTGGCCGCCCGGCTGCGCCACTCCGGCATCGCCGCCAACGCCCAGCACCGGGACCTGGGGCGGGAGTGACCCCGACCAGGGTGGTCGCCTTCGGCGGCGGGCACGGGCTCTCGGCGTCGCTGCGGGCGCTGCGTCACTGCGTACCCGAACTGGACCTGGACATCACCGCGGTGGTCACCGTCGGTGACGACGGCGGCTCCAGCGGCCGGTTGCGCGCCGAGCGCGGCGGCCTGCCGCCGGGCGACCTGCGGCAGGCGCTGGTCGCGCTGGCCGGTGACCATCCGGCCACCCGGCGCAGCGCGGCGTTGTTCCAGCACCGCTTCCCCGCCGCCGGGCCGCAGCCGCCGACGCTCGCCGCGCCGGTCCCGATCGCGGTCGGCGACTCGCTCGCCGGCCACGCGGTCGGCAACCTGCTGCTGCACGGGCTCACCGAGCTGCTCGGCGACCCGGTGGCCGCGCTCGACCACGCCGGGGCGATGCTCGGCGCGGTGGGCCGGGTGCTGCCGATGTCCCGGCAGCCGGTGGGCATCGAGGCCCGGGTCCGTGGCGCCGACCCGGAGCACCCGGACGAGGTGTCCACGGTGCGCGGCCAGCACCAGGTCGCGGTCACCTCGGGCACCGTCGAGTCGCTGCGGCTCAACCCGTCCGCGCCGGCCGCGTGCGCCGAGGCGGTGACAGCGGTACGCGCCGCGGACTGGCTGATCTTCGGGCCCGGTAGCTGGTACACGAGCGTGCTGCCGCACCTGCTGGTGCCGGGCCTGGCCGACGCGATCGTGTCCAGCCCGGCGCGGCGGCTGGTGACGCTCAACCTGGTGGCCGAGAAGGAGACCTCGGGGCTCTCCCTGCCCGACCATCTGGACACACTGCGGCGCTATCTGCCCGAGCTGAAGGTGGACCGGGTGCTCGCCGACGCCACGGCGGTGGGTGATCCCGCGGCGGTCGAACGTGCGGCAGAATCGCTTGGTGCCCGGCTGGTCCTCGCTCCCGTCGCCGTTCTGGACGGCACGCCCCGTCATGATCCAGCCGCACTGGGCGCCGCGCTGGTGCCTGTCCTGCGCGCCGATCGTTAGACACGTACGTAATCACCGGCGACACGCCGGAACCGGTCCGTGAGGGGGCGCACTATGGCGATGACGGCTGCGGTCAAGGACGAGCTGAGTCGGGTCGACGTGCCCAAGCCCTGCTGTCGCCGGGCGGAGATGGCCGCCCTGCTGCGTTTCGCCGGCGGCCTGCACATCGTGTCGGGTCGCGTCGTGGTCGAGGCGGAGCTGGACACCGGCGCGGTGGCCCGCCGGCTGCGGCGGGAGATCGCCGAGGTCTACGGCTACCCGAGCGAGATCCACGTGCTCGCCTCCGGCGGGCTGCGCAAGGGCAGCCACTTCATCGTGCGGGTGGTCAAGGACGGCGAGGCGCTCGCCCGGCAGACCGGCCTGCTCGACGTGCGGGGCCGCCCGGTGCGCGGCCTGCCGCCGCACGTGGTGGCCGCGAACGTCTGCTGTGCCGTGTCGGCCTGGCGGGGCGCGTTCATGGCGCACGGTTCGCTCACCGAGCCGGGCCGCTCCAGCGCGCTGGAGATCACCTGCCCGGGCCCGGAGTCGGCGCTGGCGCTCGTCGGCGCCGCCCGGCGGATCGGCATCACCGCCAAGAACCGCGAGGTGCGCGGCGTGGACCGGGTGGTGGTCAAGGACGGTGACGCGATCGCCGCGCTGCTCACCCGCATCGGCGCGCACTCCAGCGTGCTGGCCTGGGAGGAGCGCCGGGTACGCCGGGAGGTGCGCGCGACAGCGAACCGGCTGGCCAACTTCGACGACGCCAACCTGCGCCGCTCGGCCCGCGCCGCGGTGGCCGCGGCGGCCCGGGTGACCCGCGCGCTGGAGATCCTCGCCGACGACGCCCCGAACCACCTGACCTCGGCCGGGCGGCTGCGCCTGGAGCACCGTCAGGCCTCGCTGGAGGAACTGGGCGCGCTCGCCGAGCCGCCGCTGACCAAGGACGCCATCGCCGGCCGGATCCGCCGGCTGCTCGCGCTGGCCGACAAGCGTGCCCGTGACCTGGGCATCCCGGATACGGAAGCGGCAGTCACGCCGGACATGCTCGTGGTCTGATAGGACTCGGGCGGCATCGCACCGCGAGCGGGATCACCACCCGCCGCAGCGCCACGCCGCGCGCTCGGATATGGTCGCTGCGTACGGCAAGGGGGCCGGAACAGGCGCTCCTCGCCGTGCTCACCGCCTCGGGCGGTCAGGTCTCCGTGACCGCGGCGGGGTGGCCGAGATGACATGTCGACGGCCGGCTCCAACGGTCGGCGCACACACCTCCGCCGGCCCCGGTCTGGCGCCGGCGGACCAGAACGCGAGGAGATGGGACCTGTGACCATCCGGGTTGGCATCAACGGCTTCGGCCGGATCGGCCGCAACTTCTTCCGGGCAGTGCTGGCGTCCGGCGCTGACATCGAGGTCGTGGCGGTCAACGACCTGACCGACAACGCGACGCTCGCCCACCTTGTCAAGTACGACAGCATCCTGGGTCGCCTCCCGCACGAGGTGAAGGCCAGCGCCGACGAGATCACCGTGGGTGGCAAGGCCATCAAGGTGTTCGAGGAGAAGGACCCCGGCAAGCTGCCGTGGGGCGACCTCGGCGTCGACGTCGTCATCGAGTCCACCGGGTTCTTCACCGACGGCACCAAGGCGAAGGCGCACCTCGACGGCGGGGCCAAGAAGGTCGTCATCTCCGCGCCGGCGAAGAACGAGGACGTCACAGTGGTCATGGGCGTCAACCAGGACCAGTACGACCCGGCCAAGCACAACATCATCTCGAACGCCTCCTGCACCACCAACTGCCTGGCCCCGATGGCCAAGGTCCTGCAGGACACGTTCGGCATCAAGCAGGGTCTGATGACCACCATCCACGCGTACACGCAGGACCAGAACCTGCAGGACGCGCCGCACTCCGACCTGCGCCGGGCCCGCGCCGCCGCGCTGAACATCGTGCCGACCTCGACCGGTGCCGCGAAGGCCATCGGCCTGGTCCTGCCGGAGCTCAAGGGCAAGCTGGACGGCTACGCGCTGCGCGTGCCGATCCCGACCGGCTCGGCCACCGACCTGACCGTCGAGGTCGGCCGGGAGACCACTGTGGACGAGGTGAACGCCGCGCTCAAGGCCGCCGCCGAGGGGCCGCTGCGGGGCATCCTCACCTACAACGAGGACCCGATCGTCTCCGCCGACATCGTGACCGACCCGGCGTCGTGCATCTTCGACGCGCCGCTGACCAAGGTGATCGGCAACCAGGTCAAGGTCGTCGGCTGGTACGACAACGAGTGGGGCTACTCGAACCGCCTGGTGGACCTGGTCAAGCTGGTGGGTCAGTCCCTGTGAGTGCGAGGAGCGAGCTTGCGCGCCCCGCAGTCACGAACGGAGGGCTAGCTCTGTGACGATCCGTAACCTCGACGACCTGCTCGCCGAGGGGGTGTCGGGTCGGCGCGTGCTGGTGCGCGCCGACCTGAACGTCCCGCTCGACAAGCAGTCCGGGGAGATCACCGACGACGGCCGGATCCGGGCCGTCCTGCCGACGCTGAGCGCGCTGGTGCAGGCCGGCGCGAAGGTGGTCGTCTGCTCGCACCTGGGCCGCCCGAAGGGCGCGCCGGACCCGCAGTTCAGCCTCCGCCCGGTCGCCGGGCGGCTCGGCGAGCTGCTCGGTGCCCCGGTCCACTTCGCCGAGGACACCGTCGGTGACTCGGCGCGGGCATGCGTGGCCGAGCTGGCCGACGGCCAGGTCGCGCTGCTGGAGAACCTGCGGTTCAACGCCGGTGAGACCAGCAAGGACGACGCGGAGCGGGGCGCGTTCGCCGACCAGCTCGCCGCGCTCGGCGACGCCTACGTGGACGACGCGTTCGGCGCGGTGCACCGCAAGCACGCCAGCGTGCACGACGTACCGGCCCGGCTGCCGCACGTCGCGGGCCGGCTGGTGCTGCGCGAGGTCGAGGTGCTCAGCCGTCTGACCGGCTCCCCGGAGCGGCCGTACGTGGTGGTGCTGGGTGGCTCCAAGGTCTCCGACAAGCTCGCCGTGATCGAGGCACTGCTGCCGACCGTCGACCGGCTGCTCATCGGCGGCGGGATGTGCTTCACCTTCCTCAAGGCCCAGGGCCACGAGGTGGGCACGTCGCTGCTGGAGAAGGACATGGTCGAGACCTGCCGCAACCTGATGGAGCGCGCGCCGGGCAAGATCATGCTCCCGGTCGACGTGGTGGCCGCCGACGCGTTCGCGCCTGACGCCGCGCACGACACCGTGCCCGCCGACGGCATCCCCAGCCACCGCCTGGGCCTGGACATCGGCCCGGAGACGGTGGCCGGTTTCGCCGCCGCGCTGTCGCAGGCGAAGACCGTCTTCTGGAACGGCCCGATGGGCGTGTTCGAGATGGCGGCGTTCGCCAACGGCACCCGGGGCGTGGCCGAGGCGATCACCAAGGCCGACGCGTTCAGCGTGGTCGGCGGCGGCGACTCGGCCGCGGCGGTGCGCGCGCTGGGCCTCGACGAGTCCTCGTTCGGGCACATCTCCACCGGTGGTGGCGCCTCCCTGGAATACCTGGAGGGCAAGACCCTCCCCGGCATCGCGGCCCTGGAGAACTGAATGGCGAGCACGACCCGCCGGCCGCTGATGGCCGGCAACTGGAAGATGAACCTGAACCACCTCGAGGCCAACCTGCTGGTGCAGAAGCTGGCCGCGAGCCTGAACGAGAAGCAGCTCACCGACGTCGAGTGCGTGGTGCTGCCGCCCTTCACCGACCTGCGTACCGTGCAGACCGCCGTGGACGGCGACAAGCTGCTGATCGGCTACGGCGCGCAGGACCTGTCGCCGCACCCGTCGGGCGCGTACACCGGTGACATCGCCGGCCCGATGCTCGCCAAGCTGGGCTGCGGCTATGTGGTGGTCGGCCACTCCGAGCGGCGGCAGTACCACCAGGAGGACGACGCCCTCGTCAACGCGAAGGTGTCGGCGGCGCTGGCCAACGGGCTCACCCCGATCCTCTGCATCGGCGAGGGCCTGGAGGTCCGGGAGCAGTCGGGTCAGGTGCGGCACTGCTGCGACCAGCTCGACGGCGCGCTGAAGGGGCTCACCGCCGAGCAGGTCACCAAGGTCGTCGTGGCGTACGAGCCGGTCTGGGCGATCGGCACCGGCAAGACGGCGACCCCGGAGGACGCCCAGGAGGTCTGCGGCGCGGTGCGCAAGCGCATCGCCGAGACCTACGACGAGGGCACCGCCGAGCAGGTCCGGATCCTCTACGGCGGGTCGGTCAAGGCGTCGAACGTCGCCGCGATCATGGCGCAGCCGGACGTGGACGGGGCTCTGGTCGGGGGCGCCAGCCTGGACGCGGAGGAGTTCGCGCAGATCTGCCGGTTCCCGGAGCACATCGCCCGCTGATCGCTCGCTATCCTTGACGCTGCCCGTCCACCGGTCGGTGCCGCAGTGCCCGACAGGTCCGGGCAGTGATCGCAACGAGAGGACTGACCCCCGCCATGCCGATCTGGTTCGCCTACACGATGATCACGTTGCTGGTCATCACGAGCGTGCTGCTCGTTCTGCTGATCCTCCTGCACCGCGGCAAGGGCGGCGGGTTGTCGAGCATGTTCGGCGGCGGCGTCAGCTCCAGCCTGGCCGGTTCCTCGGTGGCCGAGAAGAATCTCGACCGCTACACCGTTCTGGTGGGAATCGTCTGGTTCGCCTGCATCGTCGGCCTCGGTCTCTGGCTGCGGCTGCAGATGGCCAGCGGCACCTGAGTCGGCGCTGAGAAGCGTACAATCTGCGCGCGGTCCGTCACGGACCGCGCGCAGTTTTGTTTCTCCGCACGTCGCCCGCCGCCCACCCCCTCCGGCGGCGGTCCCCTCCGACGACAGGGAGCGAGCAACCGTGCCCAGCAACAACGTCATCCGCGGTACCCGGATCGGGTCCGCCCCCGAGCGGTTCGACCAGCGGGTCGAGCCCGCGCCGCGCCGACCGGTCGTCTACTGGTGCCGCCACGGGCACCGGGTCGAGTTCCTGATCGCCGCCGAGGCGGAGACGCCCGCCACCTGGGAGTGCCCCCGCTGTGGCGAGCCGGCCGGCCCCGACCCGGGCGACCCGCCGGGCCGCCAGCGCGCCGAGCCGTACAAGACCCACCTGGCGTACGTGCAGGAGCGGCGTACCCCGGAGGAGGGGGAGGCGCTGCTCGCCGAGGCCCTCGACGCGCTGCGGCGGCGTCGCGGCCGCGCCTGAGCCGAGGTGTTAAGAAGGGGCCCCTTCTCTACCGGAGACGTTAAGAAGGGGCCCTTCCTTACCGCTCAGCGGAGGCTGCGCAGGCGCGGCGGCACGTTCGCCGCCGCGGCCCGGTCGAGGAGCCAGAGGGTACGGGAGACGCCACCCACCCCGGCGGCCGGCACCTGGACCGGCCCGGCCCCGGCCAGCGCCATGCCCACCGCCCGGACCTTGTCCGCCCCGGCGGCGATCAGCCAGACCTCCTCGGCCGTGTTGATCGTCGGCAGCGTCAGCGTGGTCCGCACCGGCGGCGGCTTCGGGCTGCCCCGCACCGCGCTGACCGGCCGGTTGTCGTGGTGCACCGGATGCTCCGGGAACACCGACGCCACGTGGCCGTCCTCGCCGACGCCGAGCATCAGCACGTCGAAGTGCGGCACGATCGCGTTCCCGGGCCGGGCGGCTGCGGCCAACTCCCGCGCGTACCGGGCGGCAGCCGCCTCCGGGTCGTCACCCGCCGGGCCGTCCGACGCCGGCATCGGGTGCACCCGGGCCGGGTCCAGCGGCACCGTGTCCAGCAGCGCCACCCGCGCCTGCGACTCGTTGCGTTCCGGGTCGCCGGCGGGCAGGAACCGCTCGTCGCCCCACCACACGTCGACCCGGGACCAGTCGACGGCGTCCCGGGCGGGCAACTGCCCGACCGCCCGGTACACCGCCGCGGCGATCCGCCCGCCGGTCAGCACCACCGACGCCTGGCCGCGCTCGGCCTGCGCGTCGAGCAGCTTCACCACCAACCGGGCCGCCACCGCCTGCGCCAGCAGGTCGGGGTCGGCGTGTACGGCGACACTCGCCTCAGTCATCCGTCATGCCCTCGTGTTTCTGTGCTTCCGGCCGCCCGGTCCGGGCGGTCACTCGTTGGCGGTCGCGCCCGCATGCGCGGTCACGCCGGCCTCGGCCCGCTGGGCGGTCGCCGGATCCTTCCACACGTGCACCCGCTGGGCCGGACGCTGGTCGAGGCCGGTGATCCCGGCTGCGGCGCCGAGCGCCTCCGCGTACACCTGGTCGGCGTCGAGGCGGCGCAGCTCCTCGGCCAGCTCGTCGCCGAGCGGCCGGCGCACCAGCGGCAGCGTGCGGTCCGCCTGCCCGGTACGCCGGAACACCGCGATGCTGTCGTCCCGGGTGAGTGTCAGCTCGTCGCCGTTGGCGCAGCGCAACTGCACCTGGCGCATCCGCGGGAACTCGTCGGTGGCGGTCGGTACCGGCTCGATGCCGAGCCGGGCCTTCAGCCAGCCGCGCATCAGCGCCGCCGTCGGGTCCGACGGGGGCGCCACCACGCTCGCCTCGACGACCCGGGCCTGGGTGGTGTCGAACGCGCCCGCCACGAGCGTGCGCCACGGGGTGATCCGGGTCCACGCCAGGTCGGTGTCGCCCGGTGCGTAGTCGCGGGCCCGCTGCCGCAGCGCGGCGATCGGGTCGGCGGCCTGAGCCGAGTCGGTGATCCGCCGGTCCGCCACCACGCCGAGGAAGTCGGTGGAGATCTCCTCCGGCGGCTCGCCGTGCCACCACGTCACCACCGGCACGTCCGGCACCAGCAGCGGCATCACCACCGACTCGGCGTGCAGCGCGAGCCGCCCGTACATCCGCGTCACCACCGCCTCGCACGGCCCGAGCCGGCCGCCCACGACGATCTCCGCGTCCAGCCGGTTGCGGTCGCGCTCCACGTCGGAGCGGACCACCACGAGCAGCCGGCACGGGTGCGCCGCCGCGGCGATGGTGGCCGCCGCCTCGGCCTCGCGTACCCGCTTCTCGTCCACCACCACGATCAGCGTGAGCGCCATGCCACTGGCCACCCCGCCCGCGCTGCGCCGCTCCGCGGCCAGCGCCTTGACCACCTCGTTGCCGGTGGTGTCCCACAGCCCGATCAATGGAGCCTCCTGGTTCGCTCGCAGTGCTCGCTCACGCTCTCCGCCAAGCCCGGCCCTCGCGGGCCAACATCTCGTCGGCGGCCCGGGGCCCCCACTCACCGGCCCGGTACGGCTCCGGGGTCGTGCCCTCCCAGGCGTGCTCCAGCGGGTCGACGACCTGCCAGCTCTGCTCCACCTCGGCGGCGTCCGGGAACAGCGTCCGGTCGCCGATCAGCACGTCCAGCACCAGCCGCTCGTACGCTTCGGGGCTGGACTCGGTGAACGCCTCGCCGTACTGGAAGTCCATCGCGATGTCGCGGACCTCCATCGTGGTGCCCGGCACCTTGGAGCCGAACTTCAGCACCACGCCCTCGTCCGGCTGCACCCGGATGACGAGCTGGTTGGGGCCGAGGGACTCCATGTCGGCGGCGTTGAACGGCAGGTGCGGCGCCTTCTTGAACATGATGGCCACCTCGGTGACCCGCCGGGGCAGCCGCTTGCCGGCCCGGATGTAGAACGGCACCCCGGCCCAGCGGCGGTTCTGGATGCCCAACTTAACCGCCACGTACGTCTCGGTGGTGGAGCCCTCCGGGACGCCCTCCTCCTCCAGGTAGCCCTTGGCGCGCTCGCCGCCCACCCAGCCGGGCAGGTACTGGCCGCGCACGGTGTCCTCGGAGACGTCCCGCGGCACGGTGATCGCCTTGAGCACCTTGAGCTTCTCGGCCCGGATCTCGTCGGCGTCGAAGCTCGTCGGCTCCTCCATCGCGACCAGGGCGAGCAACTGGAGCAGGTGGTTCTGCAGCACGTCACGGGCGGTGCCGACGGAGTCGTAGAAGGCCGCCCGGGTGC
This sequence comes from Micromonospora sp. CNB394, assembly GCF_000374985.1. Lineage (NCBI taxonomy): Bacteria > Bacillati > Actinomycetota > Actinomycetes > Micromonosporales > Micromonosporaceae > Micromonospora > Micromonospora sp. CNB394. The sequence goes on from NZ_KB895852.1 coordinate 12,441, forward strand.
CGATGCCGACGTCCTCGGCCATGGTGATCTGCACCGAGTCGACGTACGTGGAGTTCCACAGCGGCTCGAACAGGTTGTTCGCGAAGCGCAGCGCCAGGATGTTCTGGACCGTCTCCTTGCCCAGGTAGTGGTCGATCCGGAACACGTCCTGACGGGTGAAGACGTCGTCGACCAGGTCGTTGAGCGCCTTGGCCGAGGGCAGGTCGTTGCCGAAGGGCTTCTCCACCACGACCCGCCGCCAGCCGCCGGACTTGGCGTTGTCCGCCATGCCGGTGCGGGCCAGTTGCTTGAGCACCACCGGGAAGGCCGCCGGGGGGATGGAGAAGTAGAAGGCGGCGTTGCCGGGGATACCGTGCGTGTCGCGCAGCTCGTCGAGCGTGGCGGCGAGATGGTCGAACGCCGCGTCGTCGTCGAACGAGCCGCCGACGAACTTGATGTTGCCGGCGAGCCGGGCCCACACCTCCTCCCGCCACGGGGTACGGGCGTGCTTCTTGGCCGCGTCGTGCGCCACCGACTCGAAGTCGCCGTCGCCCCAGTCGCGCCGGGCGAAGCCCAGGACCACGAAACCGGGCGGCAGGAGACCCCGGTTGGCCAGGTCGTAGACCGCCGGCAGCAGCTTCTTGCGGGCCAGGTCGCCCGTCACCCCGAAGATCACCAGGGCACACGGCTCGGGGATCCGGGGCAGCCGCCGGTCCTGCGGATCGCGCAGCGGGTTCACCGGGCCACCTCCTCCTGCGTCTCGGTCCGCTGATTCCAGGTCATTGATCGTCACGTGAGTGTCCGTCCGGCCGTGTCCAGGATCTGGGCGACACCCGCCGCCCGCTCGGTCAGGTGCAGTCGCAGCACCGGTCGCTCCCGGCCGGCCAGGGCCCGCCGGTCGCCTGCGGCCTGGGCCGCCTGGAGCTGCGCGAAGGTATACGGACGACCGGGCACCTCCAGATCATCGGTGACCGCACCGGTGATCTGGAGGTGCCGGCCGTGCGGGTCGGTGTGGTGCGTCCGGCGCGGTCCCCAGCCGAAGGTGACCGGGCGTCCGGCGGCCCGCGCCAGCAGCGGGCGCAGCCCGGCGACCGCCGCGTCGGCGTGCCGGTCGAGGTACGCGGTCACCACGAGGTGCTCCCGTTCGCCGAGCCCGTCGAGCAGCCACCGCAGCGCGCCGGCCAGGTCGGCCGGGGCGCCGCTCGGGGCGTACACCTCGATCGCGCCCTCGACCGACGACGGCGGCCCGCCCTCCGGCGCTTCGTCGGCCGGCACGGCGGCGGGCGCCGCGAACGGGTCGGTCCGCAGCGTCACCGCGGCGGTCGCGGCCGCGTAGGCCCAGGCGAGCAGGTGCGCGCCGAGCGGGCCGTTAACCGCGACGTCGGCGGCTACGCCCGGTCCGACACCGGCGCCGAGGGCGCCGCCGAGCCCGACTGTGAGCACGCCCGGACCGGTGGCGCCGGGGGAGTCGGGGGACTCCACGACCACCGGCAGCAGCCGCCCACCGGTGGCGTCGGCGAGCAACGCGCCGGCCCAGCGGCCCAGGCCGTCGAGGCCGGTGCCGTCGGGGACCAGCGCGACGGTGTGCCGGCCGGCACCGGCCGCCGCGCCCAGGGCCGCGCCGAGCGCCAGGGCCGGGTTGTCCCGGTCCCGGTCCAGCGCGCCGGTGAGCGCCTCGGCCTCGTCCAGCACCTCGGCCACCGGCGCGCCGGCCAGCGCCGCCGGGACCAGTCCGAACGCGGTGAGGGCGGCCCACGGCCCGGCCACGTCCGGTTCGGCCGGGATCACCACCGCGCCCAGCTCGTCGGCGCGCGCCGCGAGTTCCGAGCCGGGCTCGGTGACCACCACGACGTGCCGGGCGGCATCGGGGCCCTCGCCCGCCCACGCCCGCCGGTAGGCGCGCAGGTGGGCGTCGGTGGTCCGGTCGAGACCGTGCCGGGCGGCGAGCACCAGGAGGGTACGCGCCGGGCGGTCGGCGAGCGCGGCCCGGACCGGCCCCGGATCGGCGGTGCCGAGCACTGTCACCGGCCGGCCCAGGCACTCGGCGAGCACCTCGGCGGCGAGCGTGTCGCCGCCGGCGCCGGCCAGCACCACGTGGTCCAGGTCGTCCAGCTCGGCGGCCAGTTCGGCGAGCTGGGGGAGCAGGTCCCGGCTGTGCCGGTGGGCGTGCAGCCAGCCCAGCCGGGTGAGGGCCGCCGCCTCGGCGGCGGGCCCCCAGAGGGCCGGGTCCGCGGCGGCGAGCCGGGCCGGCACGTCGTGGGAGACGAGCGTGGCGCGCGCGGACGCGCCGACGGCGTCCGCGCCGCGCACGGCCAGACCGGCGGCCATGTCCGCCCGCCCGGCCAGCAGATCACTCACGGCGCCAGCCCCGGCTCGCTCACGGCAACCACCTCACCCGTTCCAGGCTACGGCGCGACGCGTCCCGGGGCCCGGCCCCGGGACGCGTCGGACGCCGTCGGTCACGCGTTGCCGCCGGCCTGCTGCGCCGCCTGCGCGTTCTCCCCGGCGGCCCGGTGCGGGCTGCCCGAACCCTTGGCCGCCTCGGCGAGGGACTTCTTGACCCCCTCCAGCAGCTCCACCCAGCTCGCCTCGAACTTCTCCACGCCCTCGCGCTCCAGCGTGGCGATCACGTCGGACAGGTCGACGCCCACCGACTGGAGGTCGGCGAAGACCTGGCGGGCGTCGTCGTACGCGACGGTGACGGTGTCCGCCTTCGTCTCGCCGTGCTCGGCGTACGCGTGGATGACCGGCTCCGGCATGGTGTTGACAGTGCCGGGGGCGATCAGCTCCTCGACGTAGACGACGTCCCGGTAGTCCGGGTTCTTCGTCGACGTGGAGGCCCACAGCGGGCGCTGCGGGTGGGCGCCCGCGTCGGCCAGCTTCTGCCAGCGGGCAGAGGAGAACACCTCGCCGTAGCGCTCGTACGCCAGCCGGGCGTTGGCGACGGCGGCCTTGCCGCGCAGCGCCTTGGCCTGGTCGGAGCCGATCTTCTCCAGCCGCTTGTCCACCTCGCTGTCGACCCGGGAGACGAAGAACGAGGCGACCGAGCCGATCTTCGACAGGTCGTGCCCGTTCGCCTGCGCCTGCTCGAGGCCGGCCAGGAAGGCGTCCATCACCTGCGAGTACCGGTCCAGGCCGAAGATCAGCGTGACGTTGACGCTGATCCCCTCGGCGAGCGTCGCGGTGATCGCGGGCAGACCCTCCTCGGTGGCCGGGATCTTGATGAACAGGTTCGGCCGGTCGACCAGCCACCACAGCGCCTTGGCCTCGGCGACGGTCTTCGCCGCGTCGTGCGCCGAGCGGGGGTCCACCTCGATCGACACGCGGCCGTCCACGCCGCCGCTGGCGTCGTACGACGGGCGCATCACGTCGCAGGCCCACCGCACGTCGTACGTGGTGAGCATGCGGACCGCCTCCTCCACGTCCACGCCGCGTACGGCGAGGTCGCGAAGCTGCCAGTCGTACTCGTCGGCGTCGCTCAACGCCTTCGCGAAGATCGTCGGGTTGGTGGTCACCCCGGCGACGTGGCTCTCCCGGCGCAGCTTGTCCAGCCCGCCGGAACTCAGCCGTACCCGGGAAAGATCGTCCAGCCAGATCGCCACACCGGCGTTCTGGAGCTCACTCAGCCTGTCCGTCATGACGTCCACGCTCCCCTCAGTTGCCGGTCGTGAAACCGGTGATGTCTCCCACCCGGGTCAGCGCCGCGTGCGCGGCGGCCACGATCCGGTCGGGGGTGAACCCGAACTGCTCGAAGAGCACGGTGTGCGGCGCGCTGGCGCCGTAGTGCTCGATGCTCACGCACTCGCCGCTGTCGCCGACGATCGCCCGCCACGACATCGCGATGCCCGCCTCCACGCTCACCCGTGCCTTTACCCCGCGCGGCAGCACCGACTCCCGGTACGCCTCGTCCTGGGCGAAGAACCACTCCTGGCAGGGCATGGAGACGACCCGGGTGGGGGTGCCGTCGGCCTCCAGCCGCTCCCGCGCGGTGAGGCAGAGCTGTACCTCGGAGCCGGTGCCGACCAGGATCACCTGCGGCTTGCCGTTCGACGCCTCGGCCAGCACGTACCCGCCCTTGGCGACGCCCTCGGCACCGCCCAGGTCGGTGCGGTCGAACGTCGGCAGCGCCTGGCGGCTGAGCGCCAGCGCGGTCGGCCGGTCGGTGTGCTCCAGCGCCTGCCGCCACGCCCAGACCGTCTCGTTGGCGTCGGCCGGGCGGACCACGTCCAGGCCGGGGATGGCCCGCAGCGCGGTCAGGTGCTCGATCGGCTGGTGCGTCGGGCCGTCCTCGCCGAGACCGATCGAGTCGTGCGTCCAGACGTACGTCACCGGCAGCTTCATCAGCGCGGCCAGCCGCACCGCCGGGCGCATGTAGTCGCTGAACACCAGGAACGTGCCGCCGTACGGGCGGGTGCCGCCGTGCAGGGCGATGCCGTTGAGGATCGCGCCCATGGCGTGCTCGCGGATGCCGAAGTGCAGCGTGCGGCCGTACTCGTCACCCGGGAAGTCCTTGGTGGCGTGTGCCGCCGGGACGAACGACCGCTCGCCCTTCATGGTGGTGTTGTTGCTCTCGGCCAGGTCGGCCGAGCCGCCCCACAGCTCGGGCAGCACCGGCGCGAGGGCCTCCAGGATCTTGCCGGAGGCGGCCCGGCTGGCGAGGCCCTTGGCGTCCGCGCCGAAGGTGGGCAGCGCGTCGGTCCAGCCGGTGGGCAGGGTACGGGTGGACATCCGGTCCCACAGCGCCTTGCGCTCCGGGTCGGCCTGGGCCCACGCGTCGAACCGGGTGGTCCACTCGGCCTGCTCCTGTGCGCCGCGCTCCATCACCTGACGGGCGTGCTTGAGCACCTCCTCGTCAACGGCGAAGGTGCGCTGCGGGTCGAAGCCGAGGATCTCCTTGGTGGCCTTCACCTCGTCCGCGCCGAGCGCCGAACCGTGGATCTTGCCGGTGTTCTGCTTGTTCGGCGCCGGCCAGCCGATGATCGTGCGCAGCGCGATGAACGACGGCCGGCCGGTCTCCGCCTTGGCGGCCAGCAGCGCCTCGTACAGCGCCTCCACGTCCTCGTGGTAGTCGCCCTGGTCGGCGTCGCCGCGGCGCCAGTCGACGGTCTGCACGTGCCAGCCGTACGCCTCGTAGCGGGCCGCCACGTCCTCGCTCTTGGCGATGCGGGTGTCGTCCTCGATCGAGATCTCGTTGTCGTCGTAGATCACGCAGAGGTTGCCGAGCTGCTGGTGGCCGGCGAGCGCGCTGGCCTCGTGGGTGATGCCCTCCTCGATGTCGCCGTCGGAGGCGATGCACCAGATGTCGTGCCGGAACGGGGAGTCGGCGCGGTCCGGCTCGGGATCGAACAGGCCGCGCTCGCGGCGGGCGGCCATGGCCATGCCGACCGCGTTGCCGAGGCCCTGACCGAGCGGCCCGGTGGTGGTCTCGACGCCCGGGGTGTGGCCGTGCTCCGGGTGGCCCGGGGTGAGCGAGCCCCACTGGCGCAGCGCCTTGAGGTCGTCCAGCGCCAGCGGGTAGCCGGAGAGGAAGAGCTGGATGTAGAGCGTCAGGCTGGAGTGGCCGGCGGAGAGCACGAACCGGTCGCGTCCGGCCCAGTTCGGGTCGGCGGGGTTGTGGCGCATGACCCGGTTGAAGAGCAGGTACGCCACCGGGGCGAGGCTCATCGCCGTCCCGGGGTGGCCGTTGCCGGATTTCTCCACGGCGTCCATGGCCAGCACGCGGACCGTGTCGACGGCCCTGCGGTCGAGGTCGGACCAGTTGAGAGCGGGAAGCTCGGGTCGGTTGGCAGCCACGATGGTTGTGCTCCTCGGCAGATGGGCGGAACCCTCACTGATGACCCTATCGAGCGGTGCTAAACGTCCGCCCGGGGATCTCGGCATGCTGTTCTGTACGGATCGCGCACGTCCGGCCGTTCAACCCCAGGTGTGACGGCTCGCACCGTTGCCGGGTCCACGGGGCAGCCAAAACGACGCCGCGTAGTGTGTGGGGCGGTGTGTGGACCCGCAGCGGTCCGGGCCGAACGACCTCCCCCGCCGATGCCGGAAGGTGGCAATCCGTGAGCATGATCACCGAGCGCCCCGTCAGCACCCCTGCCGGGCAGTCGCCGGTGGGCGCGGTGGCGGAGGCGCCGGCGAGCGGCCGGCGGGACGTGCGTGCCGTGGTGGCGGCGTACGTGACGCTGACCAAGCCGCGGATCGTCGAGCTGCTGCTGGTGACCACAGTGCCGGCGATGATGCTCGCCCACGGCGGGATGCCGTCGCTGTGGCTGGTCGCCGTGGTGCTGGTCGGCGGGTCGCTGGCGGCCGGCGCGGCGAGCGTCATCAACTGCTACATCGACCGCGACATCGACCAGCTCATGCGGCGCACCAAGCGCCGCCCGCTGCCCGCGCACACCGTGTCGCCGCGCAACGCGCTGGTCTTCGGCCTGGTGCTGGCCGCCGTCTCGGTGGCGCTGATGGCGGCGGCGACGAACTGGCCGGCGACACTGCTGACGCTGGCCGCGATCGCCTACTACGACCTGGTCTACACGCTGTGGCTGAAGCGGACCACGGCCGCCAACACGTTCTGGGGCGGCATCTGCGGGGCCGCGCCGGTGCTGATCGGCTGGGCCGCGGTGACCGGTTCGCTGGCGCCGGCGGCGTGGGGCCTGTTCGCTGTGGTCTTCTTCTGGCAGATGCCGCACTTCTACGCGCTGGCGATCAAGTACAAGGCCGACTACGCCCGTGCCGGTGTGCCGATGCTGCCGGTGGTGGCCTCGGTCCGGCGGGTCAACGCCGAGATCATCGGCTTCTCCTGGCTGACGGTGCTCTCCTCGCTGGCGGTGTGGCCGCTCGGGATGAGCCCGATCTACGGGGTGACCGCACTCGTGGTCGGCGGGATCTTCCTCGTCGAGGCGCACAAGCTGTGCCGGCGCGCGACACGCGGTGAGGCGGTCAAGCCGATGCGGCTGTTCCACTGGTCCACCACGTACCTCACGATCCTCTTCGCGGCCGTCGCGCTCGACGCGCTCATCTGACCCGCCCGTCCGGCCGTTCATCAGAAATTTTTCTCGGGATTTCCCGGGGGTTCAACCCGGACAGATTGTGACGATCCCGCCTGTCCGTTTCGCCGATAGATAAGCGACATGTGCGGGCGAATTGCCTGTGGTTCTCCTTAAACCGATGGGTAATTGGCATCACATTCAGTTCATGGTTCTCGCACATCCGGGTGGAACTCTGCTTAGGCTTCGCGTCATGGCAGATGGTTCCGATACGACGCTGACGGCTGACAAGACCGCCGAGCAGGCCTCCAACGGCCTGGTCGCGGGCATCAAGTCGTTCGCCGCCGGGCACGGCGGCGCGAAGGCGGTCATCGAGTACGTCGGCAAGCGCGGCGCACGGATCGTCCTCGTGGGTTCCGACGGGGTATGGGCAGACCAGTTCGCCGACGGCACGGACGTCGCGCGGCAGGCCTGCGCCAAGGCCGGGGTCGACGTCGAGAACGCCTGGGAGCGTGAACTGATGGACCAGATGCGTCCGAGCAACGACCTGTGGCGGTCGATGGCCCGGCGCACGATGGCCCGTTGACACATATCGAATGACCAACCACCACCAGTCGACCCGGGGGAGACCCCGGGTCGCTTTCGTCACCTGCGCCGAGCTGCCCGACCTCGACCCGGACGACCGGCTCGCGCTCGGCCCGCTCGCCGCCCGCGGCGTCGCCGTCGAAATCGTCGTCTGGGACGACCCGGCCGTCGACTGGTCCGGCTACGACCTGGTCGTGCTCCGGTCCCCGTGGGACTACGCGCGGCGCCGGGACGAGTTCGTGGCCTGGGCGCGCACCGTGCCGGCACTGGTCAACCCGGCCGACGTGGTCGCCTGGAACACCGACAAGCGCTACCTGTCCGAGCTGGCCGCCGCCGGTGTGCCCACCGTCCCGACTCAGTGGGTCGAGCCGGGGCGGGCGTGGACGCCGCCGGCCGGGGGCGAGTACGTGATCAAGCCGGCGGTCAGCGCGGGCAGCCGGGACACCGGCCGCTACGACCTGACCGGCCCGGAGCACCGCGAGCTGGCGGTGGCCCACGTCCGGCGGCTCTGCGACGCCGGGCGGGTCGCCATGGTCCAGCCGTACCTCGACGCGGTGGACACCGCCGGGGAGACCGCGCTGCTGTTCCTGGCCGGCCCCGGCGGCCCGGCGTTCAGCCACGCGATCCGCAAGGGTCCGATGCTGACCGGGCCGGACCTGGGCGAGGTCGCGCTCTACAAGGAGGAGCGGATCGACGCCCGCTCCGCCACGACGGAGCAGCGTGCCGTGGCCGAGAAGGTGCTCGCGGTGGTGCCCGGCGGCCCGGACCGGCTGCTGTACGCCCGCGTCGACCTGATCCCCGGCCCGGACGGCGAGCCCGTGCTGGTCGAGCTGGAGCTGACCGAGCCGAGCCTGTTCGTCGGGTACGCCGACGGCGCCCCGGAGCGGCTCGCCGACGCGGTGCTCACCCACCTGGCCCGCCGCCGCTGACCGTCCCGACTGGCCGCGGCTGTGGCGAGCGCGCTGGCCCTGGCGGCGTCCTGGCCTCGGCAGCGGGACCGCGACCCGCCCGGCCGCGGACGCAGCTCGCCGACCCTGACCGGCTGCCCGCCGGAGCGCCACCCATCCACACTGACCAGAAGAACACCCACCCGACGCGGTGCAAGGCTGTCTCGGGCTGTCGAGGCACCCATACCGTTCCACCCGCTGTCTGCTGGTGCCCGGGTGGAACGGTATGGGTGTCTCAAGAGGGTCCAGGCACCCATCGCGTTCCACTCGCGGTCCGTCCCTCCCGTGAGTGGAACGCGATGGGTGTCACGAGGGTCTCCCTGGCGGCGCGTCTGCCGCCCGTCGCCGCCATCGTGCTGCTCGGCCTGCACGTCACCTGGCTGCTGCACCGCGATCGCGATCTCTGGCGCTGATCGTCGCGCACGCGGTCAGCGACGGCAGCCCGGTCGTGCTGTCGTCGCCACCGACGCCGGCCCGGCTGAACCGGAGCCGCCCGAGCCGCCCGAGCCGCCTGAGCCGCCTGAGCCGCCTGAGCCGCCTGGGCGGCCGGGAGGTCAGTCTCGGTCGCTGTGGTTGCGCGCCCAGCGACCGCCGATCGGCGGCGTGTCCAGCCGCAGCGCGGCCTCGGTGCCGGCCAGGTCGTTGTCCTCGAACGCGCAGGAGACGCAACTGCCCGCCTCGGTGACCCAGATCCCGTACGCCTGGGTGTCGGCGTCCCGGTGCCAGATCCGGTTGCCGCGCACGGTGGCCGAGTCGAACGGCGCGGCGATCGTGATGCCGCCGCACGCCGGCGGACCGTCCGGCAGCTCGTACGACGTACCGGGCCCCGGTGTGGCCGCGTTCCACCCGGTGGAGCCGTCCGGGCGTACCTCGGCCAGGGAGAGCCGGTCGGCGCTGTTGTCGGATACCACGGCGTCGCGGGAGCCGACCCGCACCACCTTGCCCCGGTGCCCGCCGGCCGGCCAGTCGGCGTTGCCGTCGGTGACCTCGCGCGGGCCGTAGCGCACCGCGTCGCCGGAGCCGGAGCAGGCCGGCGCGGAGCGGCGGCCGTTGTCCCGGATCCGGTTCCCGACGATCGACGTGTCGAGCATCGGCCGGTCGATCCGGATGCCGTCCAGCGCGTTCTCCCGGATGTCGTTGTCCTGGATCACCACGTCGGCCGCCGCGCCCCGGTAGCCGTGGCCCAGGTCGTGCTCGTGGTAGCCGAAACCGCCGTTGCGGCTGATCCGGTTGCCCTGCACCGCGTACGGGCCGGGGGTGTTGCCCATGCTGATGCCGTCGCCGACGTTGGAGTCGATCACGCAGCCGGTGAGCAGGCCGCCGCGCCCGGCCACCCCCGCGGTGCCGTTGCCCGACACGTCGAAGCCGGCCTCCAGGTTGTTGGTCATGGTGCAGCCGGAGACGATCAGCCCGTCCGCGCCCCAGTCCGAGATGCCGAACCGGTTGGCCTGGCTGTGGCAGCCGATGATCCGGATGCCGCGTGGCGGGGTCCAGTAGTCCTTCTGCAGCTCCAGGAAGATGCCGTTTGTGCCGTTGCCGATGGTGGTGCAGTTGGCGATGGTGAGGCGCTCCACGTCGCCCCAGCCGCCGATGCCGACGCCGATCCCGGCGCCGCCCATCTGGTCGCCGTTGTCCAGCCGGCCGCACCCCACCACGACCACCCCGTCGATCAGGCCGTCCTGGAGGAAGTCGCAGCCCAGTCCGGTCGCGCCGGTGTGGTGGATGTAGAGGTTGCGGAACACGCCGCGCACCACGTACTGCAGGCCCAGCCCCTTGGCCAGGTAGTCGTAGGACGTCTGGGCCACGCCCGAGCCGTCGATCTCGAAGTCGGCGAACGTGCAGTCGGCGATGTGCCGGTCCCGGTCCGCGCCGTGCTGCACCGTGGTCCAGAAGGCGAGCGGGACCGGTGCGCTGCGGTTGCCCTCGTTGCTGAGCAGGAAGCGGGTCGCCGCCGGCCCGGCGCCGAGCAGCGAGACGCCGCTGCGCCAGACGGTGCCGGCGTCCCGGATCGAGTACAGCCCGGGCGGGCAGTAGATCACCCGGGCCCGGCCGTCGGCGTCGTACCCGGCGCCCAGGTGGTCCACCAGCGCCGCCAGGGCCGGCTGGTCGTTGGTGACCCCGTCGCCGGTCAGGCCGTGCTCGCGGGCGTCGCACCACAGCGGCGCGCCCGCGACCGGGGTCAGCCGTTGCGGCGTCATGGTGGAGAGGCTCTTGCGCGACACGGGATCTCCCTCGGGCGGGCGGTCGGTGGCCCGGACCGCTTTCCCGCTCCCGCCGCGCGGTAACGCCCCCGCTCAGGCGGCGGCGCCCACCCGTTGCGCGGCGGGCGCGGCCGGTGCCTCAGGGGCGGCCGGCAGCCGCTCCCGGGTCGCCCGGAGCGCGCCCAGGGTGGCCAGCAGCACCAGGCACGAGCCGAGCATGTGCGCGCCGACCAGCAGGGCGGGCAGATTGGTGAAGTACTGGACGAAGCCGATCACGCCCTGACCCAGCTCGACCGCGATCAGCACCGCGGCCGCCCGCGCCGCCCGCGCCGCGCCGACCGCCCGGAACGCGAAGTACATCGCCACCGACAGGCCGATCAGCAGGAAGACGCCGTCGGCGTGCACCTGGGAGATCGCGGCCGGATCCAGGCCGTTGCGGGCCGCGCCGTGGTCGCCGGCGTGCGGTCCGCTGCCGGTCACCCACGTGCCGACCACCAGCACCGAGGCGCTGACCGCCGTGGTGATCCAGGCGAGGGTACGCAGCGGTGCCGGCACGGTCGGCGTGACCGGCCCGTCCGGCTCCTGGACGCGCCGCCAGAGCGCGTACGCGGCGGCGATAACCGCCATCGAGGCGAGGAAGTGCAGTCCGACCACCCACGGGTTGAGGTCGGTGAGCACGGTGATGCCACCGAGGACCGCCTGGGCGGGGATGCCGAAGAGCACGCCCACGGCCAGCGGCAGCGTCCCGCGGCGGCGGGGGCGGTGCGCCAGCACGGCCAGCACCACGGCGAGCGCGATGATCCCGACGGCGAAGGTGAGCAGCCGGTTGCCGAACTCGATCACCCCGTGCACGCCCATCTCGGCGGTGGTGGTGTAGGAGTCGTCGGTGCACCGGGGCCAGGTGGGGCAGCCGAGGCCGGAGGCGGTGAGCCGGACGGCCCCGCCGGTGACCACGATCGCGACGTTCGCGATGATCGAGGCGAGCGCGAGGCGGCGCAGCAGCGTGGCGGAGACCGGAAACCGGACGGATCGCTTCACGGAGCGAATCCTACGCACCGTAGTTGATCCCGATCGGGTGACTCCGGCCGCCCGGTGGTCGGAATCACCGGACCCCGGGTTTGCGGGCCCTCCGCGAATTACGTAACGTTGCCGTTGTGAAAAACGCGGCGGCGCTCTCCCGGACGCCGGTGACCGATCCGGTCGCCGGTGGTTCGCGCGCACGTCGCAGCGTACGGCCCGGCGAGCGGGAGGCCGTACCGGCCGACCTGTCGACCCGAGACCGGGTCACCCAGCTGCTGCTGGAACGTGGTTCCACCACCGCCGCGCAGCTCGGCTCGGCGCTCGGCCTGAGCCCGGCCGCGATCCGCCGGCACCTCGACGCGATGCTCGCCGACGGTGACGTGGTCGCCCGCGACCAGACCGTGCGCGGCAGCCGCGGGCGTGGCCGGCCGGCCAAGGTCTTCGCGCTCACCGAGGCGGGCCGCGGTCGCTGCGGCACCCACCACTACGACAACATGGCCACCGCCGCGCTGCGCTGGATCGCCCGCACCGGCGGCACCGAGGCGGTCGCGGCGTTCGCGGCCGAGCAGGTCTCCGCGCTGGAGGCCCGCTGCCGGGCGGCCATGGAGGACGCCGGAGACGCCCCGCTCGCGCGGGCGGAGGCGCTCGCCGGCGCACTGACCGCCGAGGGTTACGCTGCGAACGCGTCCACGATCGCCTCCGGCGGCCAGCTCTGTCAGCACCACTGCCCGGTGGCGCACGTGGCCGCCGAGTTCCCTCAGCTGTGCGAGGCCGAGACCGAAGTGATCTCCCGTCTGGTCGGCACTCACGTACAGCGCCTAGCCACCATCGCGCACGGCGACGGCGTGTGCACCACGCACATTCCCGCCCAGTCCGGTTCCACCGTCACCACTGTGAGGACAGATAGATGACCGAGCAGATCGTCCAGCCCCTGACCCAGGAGGAGCAGCTCGCCGCCCTCGGTCGTTACGAGTACGGCTGGGCCGACCCCGACGTCGCCGGGGCCTCCGCCCAGCGCGGCCTCAACGAGGCGGTGGTCCGGGACATCTCGGCCAAGAAGAACGAGCCGGCCTGGATGCTCGACCTGCGGCTCAAGGGCCTGCGCCTGTTCGACCGCAAGCCGATGCCGAACTGGGGCGCCGACCTCACCGGGATCGACTTCGACAACATCAAGTACTTCGTCCGGTCCACCGAGAAGCAGGCCACCTCCTGGGAGGACCTGCCCGAGGACATCAAGAACACCTACGACAAGCTCGGCATCCCGGAGGCGGAGAAGCAGCGCCTGGTCGCCGGCGTCGCCGCGCAGTACGAGTCCGAGGTGGTCTACCACCAGATCCGTGAGGACCTGGAGGAGCAGGGCGTCGTCTTCCTCGACACCGACACCGCGCTCAGGGAGCACGAGGACCTGTTCAAGGAGTACTTCGGCACGGTCATCCCGGTCGGCGACAACAAGTTCGCCGCGCTGAACACCTCCGTCTGGTCCGGTGGCTCGTTCATCTACGTGCCGAAGGGCGTGCACGTGGACATCCCGCTGCAGGCCTACTTCCGGATCAACACGGAGAACATGGGCCAGTTCGAGCGGACGCTGATCATCGTCGACGAGGGCGCATACGTGCACTACGTCGAGGGTTGCACCGCGCCCATCTACTCCTCCGACTCGCTGCACAGCGCCGTCGTGGAGATCATCGTCAAGAAGAACGCCCGGTGCCGGTACACGACCATCCAGAACTGGTCGAACAACGTCTACAACCTGGTCACCAAGCGCGCCGTGTGCCACGAGGGCGCGACCATGGAGTGGGTCGACGGCAACATCGGCTCCAAGGTCACCATGAAGTACCCGGCGGTCTACATGACCGGCGAGCACGCCAAGGGCGAGGTGCTCTCGGTGGCCATGGCCGGTGAGGGCCAGCACCAGGACGCCGGCGCCAAGATGGTGCACGCCGCGCCGCACACCTCCTCGACCATCGTGTCGAAGTCGATCGCCCGGGGCGGCGGCCGCACCTCGTACCGCGGTCTGGTGCAGGTGCTGGAGGGCTCGACCAGCAGCAAGAGCACCGTGAAGTGCGACGCGCTCCTGGTCGACACGATCTCCCGCTCCGACACCTACCCGTACGTCGACATCCGCGAGGACGACGTGTCGATGGGGCACGAGGCGACCGTCTCCAAGGTCAGCGACGACCAGCTCTTCTACCTGATGAGCCGGGGCCTGAGCGAGGACGAGGCGATGGCGATGATCGTGCGCGGCTTCATCGAGCCGATCGCCAAGGAGCTCCCGATGGAGTACGCGCTGGAGCTCAACCGCCTGATCGAGCTGCAGATGGAAGGTGCGGTCGGCTGACCTGGCCGCCCTCCGGTTAATGACACCGTCGTCGCACAACAGACCAAGGAAGAGATGACTACCCAGGCTTCCGCGCCGCCCACGACCAAGTCGCAGGCGCTCCGCTCGTACGACGTCGCCGACTTCCCGGCCCTGACCGGCCTGGAGGAGGAGTGGCGCTTCACCCCGCTCAAGCGCCTGCGCGGCCTGGCCGCGCAGGCGCAGGGCGCGACCGGCGCGGTCCGGCACGAGTACGGTGACCTGCCCGAGGGCGTCACCGTCGACCGGATCGGCCGGGACGACCCCCGGGTGGGCAGCGTCCTCACCCCGTTCGACCGGGTCAGCGCGCTCGCGTACGGCGGGGCCGACGGTGCGCTGCTGGTGCGCGTCGACCGCGACGTGGTGGTGGAGCGGCCGGTGCGCCTGCGGGTGGTCGGCGAGAACGCCGAGGCGCCCGCCTTCGGCCACACCTTCGTCGAGGTGGACCGGTTCGCCGAGGCCACCGTGGTGATCGAGCACGTCGGCTCGGCCACGCTGGCCGACAACGTCGAGGTGTCGGTGGGCGACGGGGCGAAGCTGATCCTGGTCACCGTCGCCGACTGGGCCGACGACGCGGTGCAGGCGCAGCACCTCAAGGTGCGGCTGGGCCGCGACGCCCGGATCCTGCACGTGCAGGTCAGCCTCGGCGGCGACCTGGTCCGGCAGTACACGTCGGTGGAGTACACCGGCCGCGGCGGCGAGGCCGAGCTGTACGGCGTCTACTTCGCCGACTCCGGCCAGCACCTGGAGCACCGGCAGCTGGTCGACCACACCGTGCCGGACTGCCGCAGCAACGTCGGCTACCGGGGCGCGCTGCAGGGCCACGACGCGCACACGGTCTGGGTCGGCGACGTGCTGATCCGCGCCGAGGCGACGGGCACCGACACGTACGAGATCAACCGGAACCTGCTGCTCACCGACGGCGCGCGGGCCGACTCCGTTCCCAACCTGGAGATCGAGACCGGCGAGATCGCCGGCGCCGGGCACGCCAGCGCGACCGGCCGGTTCGACGACGAGCAGCTGTTCTACCTGATGGCCCGGGGCATCCCGGAGGCCGAGGCGCGGCGCCTGGTGGTACGCGGCTTCTTCGCCGAGCTGATCAACAAGATCCCGGTCGAGGACCTGCGCGAGCGCCTGGGCGACGCCATCGAGGCCCGGCTGGCGAAGGCCGGCGCCTGATGCGCAAGATCTGCTCCACCGAGGACGTGTCGAAGGGCACCGCGATCAGCGCCGACGTGGACGGCGTGCAGGTCGCGATCGTGCACGGCGAGGACGACGTGTTCTACGCGGTGCACGACGAGTGCTCGCACGCCGCCGTGGCGCTGTCCGAGGGCGAGGTCGAGGGCTGCACGCTGGAATGCTGGCTGCACGGATCCCGTTTCGACCTGCGTACCGGTGAGCCCACCGGGCTGCCCGCCACCGAACCCGTACCCGTCTATTCCGTCGAAGTCCGCGACGGCGACATCTACCTTTCCGTGGACGGCGACGGCCGTCCGCTGCCGAGCAATGGAGTGACCCGCTGATGAGCACCCTGGAGATCCGCGACCTGAAGGTGTCGGTCAAGCTGCCCGAGGGTGAGCTCAAGCCGATCCTGCACGGGGTCGACCTGACCGTGCGCTCCGGTGAGACGCACGCGATCATGGGCCCGAACGGCTCCGGCAAGTCCACGCTGGCGTACTCGATCGCCGGTCACCCGAAGTACGAGATCACCGGCGGTGAGGTGACCCTCGACGGCGAGGACGTGCTGTCCATGTCCGTCGACGAGCGCGCCCGCGCCGGTCTCTTCCTGGCCATGCAGTACCCGGTCGAGGTCCCCGGCGTGTCGGTGGCCAACTTCCTGCGTACCGCCAAGACCGCCCTCGACGGCGAGGCGCCGAAGCTGCGCACCTGGGCCGGCGAGCTGCGCGGCGCGATGGAGAAGCTCCAGATGGACCCGGCGTTCGCCCAGCGCAACGTCAACGAGGGCTTCTCCGGCGGTGAGAAGAAGCGGCACGAGATCGTGCAGCTGGAGCTGCTCAAGCCGAAGATGGCGATCCTCGACGAGACCGACTCCGGCCTGGACGTGGACGCGCTGCGCGTGGTCAGCGAGGGCGTGAACCGGGTGCGCGACACCGGCGACACCGGGCTGTTGCTGATCACCCACTACACCCGCATCCTGCGCTACATCAAGCCCGACTTCGTGCACGTCTTCGTGGCCGGCCGGATCGTCGAGCAGGGCGGCCGGGAACTGGCCGACAAGCTCGAGGAAGAGGGCTACGAGCGGTACGTCGCCGGGGCCGGCGCGGCGCGGGCCTGAGACTCGACATGACCTCGATGGCCATCCCGGCGGGCATGCCGCAGTACGCCGACGTGCCCCGCTTCGACGTGGCGAAGGTGCGGGCCGACTTCCCGATCCTCGACCGGGAGGTCAACGGTCACCCGCTCGTCTACCTGGACAGCGCGAACACCTCGCACAAGCCGCGGCAGGTGCTCGACGTGCTCGCCGAGCACTACGCCCTGCACAACGCCAACGTGTCGCGCTCGGTGCACACGCTGGGTACCGAGGCGACCGAGGCGTACGAGGGCGCGCGGGCCAAGATCGCCGCGTTCGTCAACGCGCCGAGCGTGGACGAGGTGGTGTTCACCAAGAACTCCACCGAGGCGATCAACATCGTGGCGTACGCGTTCTCCAACGCCTCGCTGCGCGCGGACGGCGACCCGCGGTTCCGGCTCGGTCCCGGCGACGAGATCGTGATCTCCGAGATGGAGCACCACTCGAACATCGTCCCGTGGCAGCTGCTGGCGGAGCGCACCGGCGCGACGCTGCGCTGGTTCCCGGTCACCGACCAGGGGCGGCTCGACGAGTCCGGCCTGGACGACCTGGTCACCGAGCGGACGAAGATCGTCTCGCTGGTGCACATGTCGAACATCCTCGGCACCGTCAACGCCACCTCGCGGATCACCGCGCGGGTCCGCGAGGTCGGCGCGTTGCTGCTGCTCGACTGCTCGCAGTCGGTGCCGCACCTGCCGATGGACGTGGTCGGCTACGACGCCGACTTCATCGTCTTCACCGGGCACAAGATGTGCGGCCCGACCGGCATCGGTGTGCTCTGGGGCCGGGGCGAGCTGCTCGCCGCGATGCCCCCGGTGATGGGTGGCGGCTCGATGATCGAGACGGTGACGATGGCGGGCTCGACGTTCGCCGCGCCGCCGGCCCGGTTCGAGGCGGGCACCCCGCCGATCGCCGAGGCGGTGGCGCTCGGCGCTGCGGTGGACTACCTCACCGCGGTCGGCATGCCGGCCATCCAGTGGCACGAGAAGGAGCTGACGGCGTACGCGCTGGACGCCCTCGCCACAGTGCCCGGTCTGCGGATCTTCGGTCCGACGGTGCCGGTGGGCCGGGGCGGGACGATCTCGTTCGCGCTCGGCGACGTGCACCCGCACGACGTCGGGCAGGTGCTCGACGCGCTCGGCGTGCAGGTGCGGGTGGGCCACCACTGCGCCAGGCCGGTGTGCACCCGCTTCAGAGTGCCGGCCATGACGCGGGCGTCGTTCTACCTCTACACCACCACCGCGGAGATCGACGCCCTGGTGGCGGGTCTGGAGCAGGTGCGGAAGGTGTTTCAGTGATGCAGCTTGAGTCTCTCTACCAGGACATCATCCTGGACCACTACAAGCACCCGCACGGCCGCGGCCTGCGGGAGGCCACGGACCCGGCCGCCCGGGTCGGCGAGGCGCACCACGTCAACCCGACCTGCGGCGACGAGATCACCGTACGGGTGACGACCGACGGCAGCGTGTTCACCGACATCTCGTACGACGGGATGGGCTGCTCGATCAGCCAGGCGTCGGCGAGCGTCCTGCACGAGCTGCTGCGCGGCAGGGCCGCGAGCGACGCCGCTGTGGTGCACGAGGCGTTCGTGGAGTTGATGTCCGGGCGTGGCCAGGTCACGCCGGACGAGGACGTGCTCGGAGACGGGGTGGCGTTCGCGGGTGTCGCGCGCTACCCGGCCCGGGTGAAGTGCGCGTTGTTGTCGTGGATGGCGTTCAAGGACGCCGCGGCACGCGCCGGGGTGGGCGTGAGCCCGGAGGTGAAGGCATGACCGACGAGACGAACACGACTCCCGAGACCGGCGCGGTGGCGACCGAGGGTGCCGCGGCGCCGGCCGGCGGCAAGGCCGCGATCGGTGACATCGAGGAGGCGATGAAGGACGTCGTCGACCCCGAGCTGGGCATCAACGTGGTCGACCTGGGCCTGGTGTACGGCGTGCACGTCGACGACGAGAACGTCGCGACCCTGGACATGACGCTGACCTCGGCGGCCTGCCCGCTGACCGACGTGATCGAGGACCAGGCCCGGCAGGCGCTGACCACCGGTCCCGGCGGCGGGCTGGTCAACGACATCCGGATCAACTGGGTGTGGCTGCCGCCGTGGGGCCCCGACAAGATCACCGACGAGGGGCGCGACCAGCTCCGTTCCCTCGGCTTCAACGTCTGACCGACCCACAGTCACCACGTCGGACGCGGCACTCCTTCGGGGGTGCCGCGTCCGTCGTGTCTACGCCTCGGCCTTCGGTAACCAGGGAGCGAGCACGGCCGGGTCGGCGACGTCGAGCCGCACCTGTTCGCGCTCCTCGGCGGTCAGCGGAAGCGCCCGCAGCCGGGCGCCCCACTCGGGCACCCGCTGCCGTTCGGCCAGCAGGTCCGCCAGTTCGATCAACGCAGCCAGCACCTGCGCCCGCTCGACGGTCGGCGCCGCCTCGCCGTGGCGGCTCAGCCCGAGGATGAGTGCCCGGAAGGCGGCGCGGTCGTCGTTCTTGAACTCGCGCAGGATCCGCGCGTTGTCGAGCGCCCGGGCCAGTCCGTGCAACCGCTTCGACCCGCCGTACTCCAGCTCCGCCGGCTCGTCCCGCTGGATGAAGGTGATCGAGTTACCGGATGGATCGATCACGGTGAACCGCGAGGTGCCGGGGCGGTAGCGGGTCATCCGGGGCTGTCCCTTGACGAGCACCCGGCCGTAGGCGCGTCGCATCGCCTCGCTGAACGTCGCGTGGTACGGCGCGACCGCGTCGACCATCACCACGCAGCCCCCGGTCCTCTCCGCCGACGGGTCGACGCCCTCCGGCGCCCCGTTGTAGTTGAGGTCGAACCCGCTCCACCGGAACGCCAGGTACAGGTACGGCCTGGTCTGCTCGTAGGTCACCGTGAAGCCGAGGGCCGACCAGAACGCCAGCGTCTCCTCGGGCGACACGCAGTGCAGCATCGGCACCACGGTCTCGTTGCTGCGGACCTGCTCGTCGGTCATGGACACCCCATTCGGCCGGTGGTCGTACACCCGGCCATTGTGTGCGCGGCGCGACCCTGGACGCCCATGCCGGATGCGACAGACTTCCGGGCCGGGGCATGGCTAGCGTCCGCCTTTCCCGGAGGCGCAGACCCTGATCTGCGCGCCACGGAAACCAGAGGCGCGTCAGCCGCGATCGGGCCAGAATGACGCCATGATCGAGGCGTACCCGAAGCAGGCTTCTGTCCGTGCGGCCACCGCCGCGCGTCGACAGCGCGACCTGCCGGCCGCCTCGACCGGTCGCCCGCCGTCGTGACCGGCGCGTTCCTGGCCTCGGCGAGTTGGCAACTGCTCGTGGCCGGCGGCGGTTCGGTGGTGGGCCGGGTGCTGGCCGGCCCGCGCGGGCGGTTGGTCACCGGCCTGGTGTCCAGCGCGCTGATCGCCGGCCTCGCGGTCGCCACCCTGCTGTCCGGTTGAACCGCGTACCGTCGTGCCATGAGCAGCCGACCCGCAGCCGGAGGCGGCCGGTGGGTCGACGTGGACCCGGCCCGCGTCGCCCGCTGGGTCGAGGGCTTCACCGACCGGCACGGCCCGCCGGCGACGACCGTCCAGGAGTACGGGCTGCTGCTCACCGCCCCGGACGGCGCCACCGCCGAGCTGCACACCCCGCCCGGCGCGAGCGCGTCGGCGGACGTACCCGGATTCGTCGCTTCCGCCACGGCGGCCCGCCGGCTCGGCCTGCTCCTGGCCCGCAAGGGCGCGGTCGCCCTCGGTGTCGCCGACGGCACCGACCTGGTGGTCTCCAAGGTGGACACCAGGTACGTGCAGGGGCGCACCGCCGCCGGTGGCTGGTCCCAGCAGCGGTTCGCCCGGCGGCGCGACAACCAGGCGAAGGCCGCCCTGGGCGACGCGGCTGAGCTGGCCGTACGCCTGCTGCTGCCGGAGGCGGCCACGCTGGCGGCGCTGGTGTGCGGCGGCGACCGGCGGGCGGTGGACACGGTGCTGGCCGACCGGCGGCTGGCCCCGCTCGCGGCGCTGCGCGCGGCGCGCCTGCTCGACGTGCCGGAGCCCCGGCACGCGGTGCTGGTGGCGGCCGTGGCCGCCGCCCGGGCGGTCCACATCCTGGTCCGCTGAACCGGAAAGATCGGTCGATCCTGCTCGCCGGTAGTGCATCGAATCGACTCGATGCATAGGGTCGGTGTCACGAAGCGGCGGGTCTCCGGGCGACCCGCGGGGCAGCTTCGCCTACGCCATCACGCACCGACATCGTTGGGAGAGAACAACTCCATGAGCGGATATCAGGACGGCCGGCTGCGGGCCCGGTGGCGCCGTGCGACGAAACTCCTCGTCGCGGCGGCGGCGATGAGCGCCGGAAGCCTCGTGCTCACCACCGCACTCACGGCCGGCACGGCGAACGCGGCTGCCGGCCCGGTCGAGCGCGCCGCGCTCGCCGCGCTCGCCGCGCCCACCGTAGCCAGCGTCACCACGGGCGGCGCGCACACGTGCGCGATCAGCACCGGCGGGGGACTGTGGTGCTGGGGCTCGAACTACGGCGGCCAGCTCGGTGACGGGACCACCACGAACCGCGGCACCCCGGCCCGGGTCGGCACCGCCACCTGGACGAACGTCGACGCCGGCTCGGGGCACACCTGCGCGGTCCGCACGGACGGGACGCTGTGGTGCTGGGGCTCGAACTTCCGGGGCCAGCTCGGCGACGGGACCACCACCAGCCGCAGCGCCCCGGTGCAGGTCGGCACCGCCACCACCTGGGCCGGAGTCGATGCCGGCCCCACGCACACCTGCGCGATCCGCACCGACGGCACGCTCTGGTGCTGGGGCTTCAACCGGACCACGCAGCTGGGCGTCGGCACCTCGCCGTACGTGGCGAACACCCCGTTGCAGGTCGGTACGGCGACCGACTGGGTGAGCGTCTCGACCGGTTTCGGGCACACCTGCGGTATCCGGACCGGCGGCACGCTCTGGTGTTGGGGGTCCAGCTCGGACGGGCAGCTCGGGCTCGGCAACCTGGCTCCCCAGACGGCGCCCGCGCAGGTCGGCACCGCGACCGGCTGGACCGGCGTCACGGCCGGATACGCGCACACCTGCGGGATCCGGTCCGGCGCGTTGTGGTGCTGGGGTGAGAACGGGTACGGGCAGCTCGGCGTGAGCGGCACGTACCGGACCGCGCCGGTGCAGATCGGCGCCGCCACCACGTGGACCCGGATCGCCGCCGGCAGTGACACGTCCTGCGCGTCGCGTACCGACGGCACCCTGTGGTGCTGGGGCAAGAACTCGGGCGGCCAGGTGGGCGACGGCAGCACCACCCACCGGTTCGCGCCCGTCCAGGTCGGCACCGCCACCACCTGGACCGGCGGGCTCGCGGTCACCGACCACGGCTGCGGGATCCGTACCGACGCCGCTCTGTGGTGCTGGGGCGACAACAGCGGGGGCCAGCTCGGCGACGGGACGACCGTCAACCGGTCCACGCCGGGCCAGGTGACACTGCCGGCCTGACCGGCCCCGGAGACGGACATCGGCCCGCACCGCCGGTCTGCGGCGGTGCGGGCCGATGCGCCCAGCGGGGATCAGACCCCGGCGCCGAAGGTGTCGCAGGACTTCGGGTCACCGGTGGTGTAGCCCTTGGTGAACCACTGCTTGCGCTGCTCGGAGGTGCCGTGGGTGAACTCGTCCGGGTTCACCGGCCGGCCGGAGCGCTTCTGGATGGCGTCGTCGCCGATCTTCTCGGCGGCGTCGATGGCCTGCGAGATGTCCTGCTCGGTGATGCTCTTGAAGATCTTCTGCCCGCGGTCGTCGGCGGTGCCGGTGGCGTTCTTCGCCCAGGCCCCGGCGTAGCAGTCGGCCTGGAGTTCCAGCTTCACCGACAGGGCGTTCGCGCTCTGCGGGTCGCGCTGCTGCTGGCGGCGCATCTGCGCCTCGGTGCCGAGCAGGTTCTGCACGTGGTGGCCGTACTCGTGGGCCAGCACGTACGGCTGGGCGAACTCGCCCTCGGCGCCGAGCTGGTCGGCCAGCAGCCGGTAGAACGTCAGGTCGATGTAGACCTGGTCGTCGGCCGGGCAGTAGAACGGGCCCACACCCGAGTCGGCGGCACCGCAGGCGGTGCTGACGTTCTGGCTGAAGAACACCGTCTTCGACGGCCGGTACTGCTCGCCGAACGCCTCCGGCATGGCGGTACGCCAGTACGCCTGGATCGAGTTGACGTACAGCGTGTTGCGGCAGTCGAGCTGCTCCAGCGCGTCCTGCGCCGAGCACTTCTGCTCCAGCGAGGTGTTGTCGCCCTGTTCGGAACCGCCGCCGCCGGTGGCGGCGTTGAGGCCGAAGCCGCCGCCCACCAGGGCGACGACCACGGCGATGATGATGCCCACGATGCCGCCCCGGCCGCCGCCGATCGGGATCGGAATGCCCATCCCGCCGCCTCCGCCGGAACCTCGCCGGTCGTCCACCTGGCTGGTGTCGACCCGCGCGTTCTCGTTCAGCTCCATGTTGACCCCGATCACCGATGTTTCCGTTTGAGGTGGTTGCGGTACCGGACCGGGTCCGGACGGCGAATTCGGTACCCGATGATCTTGCGCGGTAATCCGGGCGAGAGAGTCCGCGCGGCCCGGTACACTTGTCTCGTGCTGCGCTGCGAAGGCTGAACGGCCCCGCGCCGACGGGAAATCACCACCCGCCGGCGCTTTCGCGTGCCCTGAATCAGCCCTTCCGGACCCGAGAGCGAGTACTCCGAAATGATCACTGCCACCGGCCTGGAACTGCGCGCCGGTTCCCGGATCCTGCTGTCCGACACCACCCTGCGGGTGCAGCCGGGGGACCGGATCGGCCTGGTCGGCCGCAACGGCGCCGGCAAGACCACCACGCTCAAGGTGCTCGCCGGGGAGGGGCAGCCGTACGGCGGCCAGATCGAGCGGCGCAGCGCCATCGGCTACCTGCCGCAGGACCCGCGTACCGGCGACCTGGACGTCACCGGCCGGGACCGGGTGCTCTCCGCCCGCGGCCTGGACGTGCTGATGGCGCAGATGAAGGAGCTGGAGGAGAAGCTCGCCGAGGGTGCCGACGACGAGCGCCTGGTCCGCCGCTACGGCGCGCTTGAGGACCAGTTCGCCTCGCTCGGCGGCTACGCGGCCGAGGCCGAGGCGGCCCGGATCTGCGCCAACCTCGGCCTGCCCGACCGGGCCCTGGCCCAGACCATCGGCACGCTCTCCGGCGGTCAGCGCCGCCGCATCGAGCTGGCCCGGATCCTGTTCCGCGACGCCGGCGAGAACGGCGGCGGCATCCTGCTGCTCGACGAGCCCACGAACCACCTCGACGCCGACTCGATCACCTGGCTGCGCGGCTTCCTCGGCAACCACAAGGGCGGCCTGATCGTGATCTCCCACGACGCGTCGCTGCTGGAGGCGGTGGTCAACAAGGTCTGGTTCCTGGACGCCACCCGCTCCGTGGTCGACACGTACAACCTGGGCTGGAAGGCGTACCTGGAGGCGCGGGAGACCGACGAGCGCCGCCGCCGCCGGGAGCGCGCGAACGCCGAGAAGAAGGCCGGCGCCCTGATGGCGCAGGCGGACAAGATGCGGGCCAAGGCCACCAAGACCGTCGCCGCGCAGAACATGGCCCGGCGCGCCGAGCGCCTGCTCTCCGGCCTGGACGAGGTCCGCGTCGCGGACAAGGTCGCCAAGGTGCGGTTCCCGAGCCCCGCGCCGTGCGGCAAGACGCCGCTGACCGCGACCGGCCTGTCCAAGTCGTACGGGTCGCTGGAGATCTTCACCGACGTCGACGTGGCGGTGGACCGGGGTTCCCGGGTGGCCATCCTCGGCCTCAACGGCGCCGGCAAGACCACGCTGCTGCGGATGCTCGGCGGGCTGCTGGAGCCGGACACCGGCGAGGTACGCCCCGGGCACGGGCTGCGGCTGGGCTACTACGCCCAGGAGCACGAGACGCTCGACGTGGACCGGACGATCCTGGAGCACATGCGCAGCGCCGCGTCCGACCAGACCGACACCGACCTGCGCAAGATCCTCGGCGCGTTCCTGTTCTCCGGCGAGGACGTGGACAAGCCGGCCGGGGTGCTCTCCGGTGGCGAGAAGACCCGGCTGGCGCTGGCCACGCTGGTCTGCTCCGGCGCCAACGTGCTGCTGCTGGACGAGCCGACGAACAACCTCGACCCGGTCAGCCGCGAGCAGGTGCTCGACGCGATCGCCCGCTACCCGGGCGCTATCGTGCTGGTCACGCACGACCCGGGCGCGGTCACCGCGCTCAAGCCGGACCGCGCCATCCTGCTCCCCGACGGTGACGAGGACGCCTGGTCCGACGACCTGCTGGAGCTGGTCGAGCTGGCCTGACTGTCCCGCGCCGCCCGGCGGCGGTGTACCTGTCATCCGCGTGATCCACACCAGCTCGCCGACGTGGCGGTATCCGTAGCGCGGCGATGCGGCCACGTCGGGGAAACGGTGTCGGTTCTCCCGTGCGGGCGGTACGAATCAGCCGGTCGGAAGGATCACTCTATCGGGAAGCTGACATTGCGTAGCGTGTCGGTTGGCGAATAGTTGATATCTGGCGCATGATCGTTCGAGGCGGTCTAATAGGTGGGACCGTATCCGAACCGCACAGTCTGGGACGTGAGGAATCAGCATGGCAGCCACCGGCACAGCCACCAGCACTGAGAAGGGTCGCCGGATCGTCGGGGCCGAGCGCCAGACGCTCGCCAAAGACCTGGTAAAGCGGTACACCGGCGGAGAGAGCATCCGTGCTCTGGCGGCCTCGACCGGCCGTTCCTACGGGTTCATCCACCGGGTGCTCACCGAGTCCGGGGTGCAGCTGCGCCAGCGCGGCGGCGCCCGGCGCCGGAAGAAGGCGTGACCCGCCCCCCAGCGTCGTCCACCAGCGCGTCTCGGGGCGTCCGGTGACCGCCGAGACGACCGGAGTGCGCTTCGACTGCGACGGGCCGGTCGCGACGGTGACGTTGTGCCGGCCCGACGTGCTCAACGCACAGACCCCGGCGATGTGGCGCGCGATGAGCGACTTCTCCCGCGACCTGCCCGGCGACGTGCGCGTCGTCGTCGTACGCGCGGAGGGGCGCGCCTTCTCCGCGGGCCTGGACCTGGCGGTCGCCGGCGCGACCGGGCCGGGCTCCTTCGCCGAGCTGGCCGCGATGCCGGAGGCGGAGTGCGCCGACCGGATCGCCGCGTACCAGGACGGTTTCACCTGGCTGCACCGGCCGGACGTGGTGTCGATCGCCGCGGTGCAGGGCCACGCCATCGGCGCCGGCTTCCAGCTCGCGCTGGCCTGCGACATGCGGGTGCTCGCCGCCGACGCCAAGCTCTCGATGGCCGAGGTGACCCTCGGTCTGGTTCCCGACCTGGCCGGCACGCGCCGCCTGGTCGAGCTGGTCGGCTACTCCCGGGCGCTGGAGATCTGCGCCACCGGCCGGCGGATGGACGCCACCGAGGCGGACCGGATCGGCCTGGCCACGCTCGTGGTGCCCAACGACGAGCTGGACGGCGCCGTGCGTGATCTGTCCGCCGGGCTCCTCGCGAACAACCGGGACGCGATCATCGAGATCAAGGCGCTGCTCGCGGGCGCGGCCGGGCGCTCGCACGCCGAGCAGCAGCGCGCCGAGCGGGAGGCGCAGACCCGGCGGATCCGGGACCTGGCCGGGCGGGGCGAATAGCCGGCACGGCGATTGCGTAAGGACCGTCAGGGAAGATCTGGGTTACCCGCGAGGTTGTCACAGGCGTCGGGAGAATGGACTCCGACGGTTTGATGCTGCCCCGACGACCCGGAGGTGACGAGTGTCCCACCCCATGGCCGGCGGCGGCATGGGCGGCTGGAGCATGCTCCGGTCGCTGCGTAACCGCGACGAGGTCTCCGCCCACGAGCTCAAGCGCGGCACCGCCCGGCGGATCGTCGCGTTCGCCCGGCCCTACCGGCGCGACATCGTCGTCTTCCTGCTCACCGTGATCGTCGCCGCGGTGATCGGCGTGGCCACGCCGCTGCTCGCCGGCGACGTCATCGACGCGATCGCCGGGGCCGGCCCCGACGCCCGCTCGACTGTGGTCCGGCTCGCCCTGATCATCGCCGCGCTCGCCGTGGCCGACGCGCTCTTCTCCCTGGTCCAGCGGTGGTATTCGGCCCGCATCGGCGAGGGCATCATCCTCGACCTGCGCACCCGGGTGTACGACCACGTCCAGCGGATGCCGTTGCAGTTCTTCAGCCGCACCCAGACCGGTGCCCTGGTCAGCCGGCTCAACAACGACGTGCTCGGCGCCCAGCGGGCGTTCACCTCGACGCTGTCCGGCGTGGTCAGCAATGTCATCCAGCTCGTGCTGACCGCCGGGGCGATGCTCGTGCTGTCCTGGCAGATCACCGTGCTGGCGCTGGTGCTGCTGCCGATCTTCATCATCCCGGCCCGCCGGGTCGGCCGGCGG
The DNA here is from genome assembly GCF_000374985.1 of Micromonospora sp. CNB394. Lineage (NCBI taxonomy): Bacteria > Bacillati > Actinomycetota > Actinomycetes > Micromonosporales > Micromonosporaceae > Micromonospora > Micromonospora sp. CNB394. The sequence goes on from NZ_KB895852.1 coordinate 39,211, forward strand.
CTGGCCGAGATCACCCGCGAGTCGTACAACCTCGACGCCAAGATGAACGCGACGATGACCGAGCGGTTCGGCGTCGCGGGCGCGCTCCTGGTCAAGCTGTTCGGCGCGCCGGAGGTGGAGGCCGACCGGTTCGCCCGCCGGGCCGAGCGGGTGCGCGACATCGGCATCCAGTCCGCGATGTACTCGCGGACGTTCTTCGTCGCGATGCTGCTCGTCGCGTCGCTGGCCCAGGCGCTGACGTACGGCGTCGGTGGCTGGCTGGCGGTCACCGGAGCGGTCAGCGCCGGCACCGTCGTCAAGCTGGCGCTGCTGCTGACCCGTCTCTACGGTCCGCTGACCGCGCTGTCGAACGTCCGGGTCGACGTGATGAGCGCGCTCGTCTCCTTCGACCGGGTCTTCGAGGTGCTCGACCTGCGCCCGGCCATCGCCGAGAAGCCCGACGCGGTGCCGGTGCCGCGCGGCAACGGCCGGGTCGAGTTCCGCGACGTCCGCTTCCGCTACCCGAGCGCCGCCGAGGTGTCGCTCGCCTCCCTGGAGGAGGTCTCCACCCTCGACCGGACGGTCAACGAGCCGGTGCTCAGGGGCGTCTCGTTCGCCGTCGAGCCGGGGCGGATGGTGGCCCTGGTCGGCCCCTCCGGTGCGGGCAAGTCGACGCTGTCCATGCTGATCTCCCGGATCTACGACGTCAGCGACGGCCAGGTGCTGGTCGGCGGCGTCGACGTACGGGACGCGACGCTCGCCTCGTTGCGCGACGAGATCGGTGTGGTCACCCAGGACTCGCACCTGTTCCACGAGACGATCCGGGAGAACCTGCGCTACGCCAAGCCCGACGCCACCGACGACGAGATCTGGGCGGCGCTGGCCGGCGCGCAGGTCGCCGACCTGGTCCGGGCGCTGCCGGACGGGCTCGACACGACGGTCGGCGAGCGGGGCTACCGCTTCTCCGGCGGCGAGAAGCAGCGCATCGCCATCGCCCGGCTGCTGCTCAAGGCCCCGTCGATCGTGATCCTCGACGAGGCCACCGCGCACCTGGACTCGGAGAGCGAGGCCGCGGTGCAGCGGGCGTTGTCGGTGGCGCTGACCGGTCGTACCGCGCTGGTCATCGCGCACCGGCTCTCCACCGTCCGCGACGCCGACCAGATCCTCGTGCTGGACGAGGGCCGGATCGTGGAGCGCGGCCGGCACGACGAGCTGGTGGCCGTCGGCGGCCTGTACGCCGAGCTGTACCGCACCCAGTTCGCGGTCACCGACTCGCCGGCGCCCCACGCCGAGGCCGACCAGCCGGAGCCGGTGGTGACCACGGTCCCGATGGGCACCTATGTCGCCCAGGAGGCCATGCCCCCGGCCACAGCCAACTAGCGGACCGGCGCGGGCGCGCTCCCGGCACCGGCGACGGTCCAGCCGGCGCGGACGACCGAAAGCCCTAGCCCCCGGCGACCGCGGCACGCAGCTCGGCGAACGCGGCGCCGAGCGTCTCCGGGGTGAAGTGGGCGTTCAGGCCGCTCGGGTTGGGCAGCACCCAGAGCCGGGCCGCCGCGAGTGTCTCCGGCTGCGGCCCGAAGCCGGCCTTCGGCCGGGCGAACCCGATCCGGTACGCGGTCACCCCGACCACCGCCACCCAGCGCGGCCGGTAGCGCTCGACCTTGGCGGTGAGCGTGGCCGCGCCGTCGACCAGCTCGCCGGCGGTGAGTTCGTCGGCGCGGGCGCTGGCCCGGGCCACCATGTTGGTGATGCCGAGGCCGAGCGCCGGAAGCGTGTCCTGTTCGCTGGGGTGCAGCAGGCGCGGCGTGAAGCCACCCCGGTGCAGGGCGGGCCAGAACCGGTTGCCCGGGCGGGCGAAGTGCCAGCCGGTGGCCGCCGACCACAGGCCCGGGTTGATGCCGACGAACAGCACGTCGAGTCCGGGCGCGATCACGTCGGGCAGCAGCCGGTCGGTCGCCGCGGCGAGCTGCTCCCGGCTGGGCCGGGGGTGGCGGCGGGCGGGCGTGCCCGGTCCGGGCGCGGCCTCGGGCCGCCCACCGCCCGGCCGCCGTCGATCGCTCACCGGCACACCGTCTCGCGTGACCGGTTCGCCGCGGGCGCGGCCACCCGCACCCGGCTCACCGGAGCCGCCGCCGGAAGTCCGGCCACCGTACCCACCGTCACAGCCCACGCAGCGCGCCGCCGTCGACCGGAACGGTGATCCCGGTGACGTATCCGGCGGCGGGGGAGAGCAGGAACGCGGCGACCCTGCCGAATTCCGCCGGATCGCCGATGCGCCCGAGCGGGATCGCCGCCTCGGCCTGCGCGCGGGCCCGCTCGGGGTCGTCGGAGCCGGCCAGTAGCTCCCGGTTGCGGTCGGTCATGATCCGTCCCGGCAGCAGGCTGACCACGCGTACGCCGCGCGGGCCGAACTCGTCGGCCATGTCTTTGGCCACGCCGGCGAGGCCCGGCCGCAGGCCGTTGGAGATGCCGAGGCCGGGCAGCGGTCCGCGTACCGAGGTGGACAGGACCAGCCCGATCGCGCCGCCGTCGGTGAGCGCGCCGGCCACCGTGCGGGCGAGCCGGACGCTGCCCAGGAAGACCGTCTCGAACGACTCGCGCCACTGCTCGTCGGTGACGGTGGCGGCGGTGCCGGGCGGTGGGCCGCCGACGGAGACCAGCGCGCCGTCGAGGCGTCCGAAGTGTTCGCGGGCGGCGGCGACGAGACGCTCCGGCGTGGCGGGGTCGGCGAGGTCGGCGGTCAGCCCGATCGCCCGCTGCGGGTCACCGAGCGCTTCGATCGCGGCGGCCACCCGTTCCGGGGTGCGCGCGGAGACGACCACCCGGGCACCGTCGGCGACGAGTTGTTCGGCGGTGGCGAAGCCGAGGCCGCCGGAGGCGCCGGTGAGCACGTACACCCGGTCGGCGAGTCCGAGATCCATGCACCGATCCTGCCGTACCGGCGGGTGGCTGTCAGCGTGGGGCGGGCCGCAGCAGGCGTACCCGGCCGGCGACCTGAACCGCGACGGCGCCGCCGGTCCGGGCGAGGGCCGGCAGCCGGCGTGGCCGGGGCGGGCGACGGCCGTCGTAGCGGCTCGCGGCCTCGCGTTCGGCCAGCTCCTCCGCGCCCAGTGGCGGCAGCGTGTCCCGGTCGCGCAGGTCGCGGGCGAGGTCCCAGCCGTCGCGCAGCGAACCGTTCGTGGGACGGCCGTCGGCCCACGTGGTGAACGTGGCCGGCCAGGCCGGCCCGAGTCCGGCGGCGAGCAGCGGCCAGTGCCGGGCCACGTCGCCGGCCCGTTTGCGCAGCAGCGCCCGGCGTGCCGCCGCGACCGGTTCCGGGGCGAAGCCGGGCGGCAGCGGTCCACCGGCGACGAGCGCGGCGACCAGTTCGGCCTGCCGGGCGGCCAGGTCGCCGCTCACGTCACCACCGGGTGACCGGAGGCGGCGGCCAGCGCGTCCAGCTCGCCGCGCAGCTCGGCGGCGGGCGGGTAGTGCCCGTCGCGTTCCAGCAGCAGCGCGGGCGGTCGGCGTCCGGCGCACAGCTCGCGGACCAGGTCCAGCACGGCGGCGGGCACCGGGTCGGTGTGCGTGTCGTGGTAGAAGCCGCCGTGCTCGGCGCCGCCCGCCACGTGCACGTAGGCGACGCGTTCCAGCGGCAGCCGGTCCAGCAACGCGGCCGGGTCGCCGCCCCGGTTGCGGGCGTTGGCGTGCACGTTCGCCACGTCGAGCAGCAGCAGCGCGCCGGTGGCGTCGAGGATCTCGGTGAGGAAGTCCGCCTCGTCCAGCTCGTCGTCCGGCCAGTCGAACAGCGCCGCGATCGGTTCCAGGGCCAGCGGCACGGGCAGCTCCGCCTGCGTCCGCCGTACGTTCGCCACCACCGCGGCGACCGCCTCTCGGCTGCGCGGCAGCGGCAGCAGGTGACCGGCCTCCAGGCCGCCGGCCCGCACGAACGCGATGTGCTCGCTCACCAGCGGCGCGTCCAGGGCCGCGGCCACCCCGGCCAGGTGCGCCACCCGGGCCGGGTCGACCGGTTCCGCGCCGCCGAGGGACAGCCGCACTCCATGGGGTACGACGTCGACGCCGCGTCCGCGCAGCTCGGTGAGCCCGTCGGGGAGCGGTCGGGCCGGGGCGACCGCCTCCGCGACCACCTCGACGAAGCGCAGTCCCGGCAGCCTGGCGACGAAGCCGGCGATCTCGGGACGCCAGCCGATGCCGACGCCGGACGGACCGGTCATCCGCCGCACCCGCCGCCGCAGCCACCGCCCCCGCCGCAGGAGCTGCCGCCGCACGCGGAGGCGCCACCGGCGGTGGGGCCCCCGCCGCACGAGGTGCCGGTGCTCGCGCCGCCCGTCTGGCCCAGCGCCTGCCGCTGGATCTCGGCCTGCTCCGCGAAGCCCGGATCCATGGTCCAGAGCGTGGCGGTGCCGAACAGCGCCACGCCCAGCGCCACCTCGGTCGGGCCGTACGTGGCGTACGCGGGCCCGGCGTCGGGCCGCAGCCAGGCGTGCCGGCGGCGCATGTCGTTCAGCGCGGCGGTGGCCGCCCGGGTACGCCAGGGCACGCGGTTGAGCAGCACGAACGCGAGGCCGAGCGGGAACAGGCTGAGCAGCAGCCAGCCGGTGGGCCGGTCGTTGAACAGTCCGGTGACCGTGCGCACGATGCCGATGGCGAGCAGGAAGCCGACCAGCAGCGCGCCGCGCCGCAGCGTCCGGCGTCGCTCCTGATCCAGTGCCAGGCCCCGGCGTACCAGGTCGTCGCGCAGCTCGTCGACCGCCCGCCGGACCCACTCGTCGGCGGCCAGCTCACGGGTGTGCAGGCCCCGGCTCGCCGCGTGGTGCACCGCCTGGTCCACAGGGGTGGCCCCGGCCGGCAGTGGACCGCCGGTGGTGAGCCGCCGGTCCGGCCGTACGCCGACCGCGCCCGCGTGGCGCAGCCCGCCGAGCGCGGCCCAGACGGCGAGCTGGTCGCCGCCGTTGAGGAAGGCGACCTGCTGCGGCCCCAGTCCGCCGTGGACGGCGACCGGCGTGCCCTCCAGAATGCGGCGCCGGTGGACGATCGCGCCGACGACAACGACGACGGCGAGCAGGAGGTACCAGCGCAGGAATACGGGGCCAGGGATGCCCCAGGTGTCGGAGGGGGTCATCGTCTGCTCCTGTCGCGAGGAGGGGTCGCGGCTCATTGTGGAGCAGGCGCGCCAGAGTCGATCTCCTGGAGGGGCGTAGTTACCGGACCGAGACCGCTGCCGGTTCAGTGCCGGCGGACGGCCTCCTCGACCAGGTCGAGCACCCGGGCCAGGTCGCCGGCCGGCCGGCCCATCGCCAGGTGCAGCACCAGCCCGTCGTAGGCCAGTTCCAGGAACTGGGCGAGGACGTCGATCGGCACGTCGTCGCGGAGCACGCCCGCTTCGCGCTGGCGCAGCAGGCGCTCCCGGGTGGCCTCGGCGATGGCCTCGGACCGCTCCGCCCAGCGCTTGGCGAAGGCGGGGTCGGTGCGCAGCCGGCGGGAGACCTCCAGCTGGCTGCCGAGCCAGCCGGTGGTGTCCGGCGAGACGGCCCGGGCCAGCAGGTCGTGCATGACCTGCACGAGACCGTTGCGGGCGACCGTCTCCACCATTGCGGCGGCGTCGTCCTCGGCCACGGCCAGGAAGAGGGAGTCCTTGTCCCGGAAGTGGTGGAAGATCGCGCCACGGGACAGGCCGGTGGCCTCCTCCAGCCGCCGCACGGTGGCGCCCTCGTAACCGTGCCGGGCGAAACACGCCCGGGCCGCCGCGAGGATCTCCTGCCGGCGCGCGTCGAGCTGGTCCTGACTTACTCTGGGCACGAACGGATCGTCGCAGGTGGAACCGGCCGACGCAAACCGTACGTACGGCTTGAGATGCGTTTCTGGAAGATCATCTGCTCGCCGTCGGGTGGTTAGGATCGGCGCGTGTCAGCACCTCCCACGCGCCCGCTCACCGTCGCCGCCGTCCAGGCCCAGCCGGTCCCCGGCGACGTCGCCGGCAACGCCGGTGCCGCCGCCCGCCTCGTCGCCCGGGCCGAGGGCGCCCGCGTCGTGGTGCTGCCCGAACTGTTCCTGCCGGCGTACCACCCGCCGACGCTCGGGGCCGACCCGGACGCCACGGACGTGGCCGCGGACGCCGACGGCCGGGTGACCGACGCCCGGCTGGACGCGCTGCGCTGCGCCGCCGCCGACGCGGGCGCGGCAGTGGTGATCGGCGCCGCCGTCCGCCACCCCGACCTGCGGCGCACCATCTCCTCGCTCGTGGTCGACCCCGCCGGCACGGTCACCGCCGCGTACGACAAGCAGCAGCTCTGGAGCGGCGAGCGGGAGCTGTTCGACGCCGGCCGCGGGGGTGCCACGATCGAGGTCGACTCGTGGCGCCTGGGTCTGGGCGTCTGCTACGACGGCTGCTTCCCGGAGCACGCGCGGGCCGCGGCCGGCGACGGCGCGCACGGCTACCTCTGCCCGAGTGGCTACCTGACCGGTTCGGCGCACCGGCGCGACCTCTACTACGCCGCACGGGCGCTGGACAACACGATGTACGTGGTCTTCGCCAATGCGGTCGGCGGCGCCGATCCGTGGCGGTTCAACGGCGGCGCGGCGGTGTACGACCCGGAGGGCCGGCCGCTGGCCCGGGGCGCCGACACCGGCGAGGAAGTGCTGGTGGCCACGCTGGACCCGGACGCGCTGGCCGCCACCCGCGCGGCGCACACGATGCTGCGGGACCGCCCGGTCGACGCCGGGGCGGCGCGCGCCGTCCTGGTCGCCTGATCGCCGTGGCGGGGCCCTCGCCCCTGTCGGTGCTCCGGCCCTTCCCGTAGGGTGCCCAGGTGCCGTTGCTCCTGCTCGATCTGGACAACACCCTGCTGGACCGCGACGGGCCGTTCCGCGTCTGGGGAGAACGCTTCCTGGACGGCATCGGCGCGCCCCCGGCCGACCTCGACTGGTTGGTGTCCGTGGACGCCGACGGGCTGACCAACAGGTGGGACGTGGCGGACGCGATCCGCGACCGGTACGCGCTGCGCATCCCCTCGATCGACCTGGTCGACGAGTTGCACGACGGCGTGGTGGCCCACATGCGGCTGGACCCGCTGGTGGCCTGCGCGCTGCGGATCGCGGCCGACGCCGGCTGGGTGCCGGTGGTGGTCACCAACGGCGCGTCCCGTCAACAGGACACCAAGATCCGCAAGACCGGCCTGGACCGGTACGTCGCCGACTGGGTGATCTCCGAGGAGGCGGGCGTCAGCAAACCCAACCCGAGGATCTTCGCGCTCGCCGCCCAGCGGGCCCGGATGCCGTTGCGCGGCGCGTGGGTGGTCGGCGAAAGCCCGGAGGCGGACATCGGCGGCGCGACAGCTGTGGGCCTGCCCAGCGTCTGGCTGCACCGGGGACGCCGCTGGTCCGACCCGAGGTTCGCGCCCACCCGGATCGAGGACGGACTGATCGCGGCCGTCGCGGCCGTGCTGGCCGGCTGACCGCTGCGGCGGCACGCCGGACGACGGGAGCGGCGGCGCGGAAATTCCGTTGACCCGCCCGGGGTTGACGCACGAGCATGGTGCCGCGCGAGTGCGCAGCCGGGGTGTGCCCGGTCGAGGAGAGGAGGTCGGTCATGGCCGTTTTCGCAGGGTCGTTCCACCTGCCTCCACCAGCCTCGATCGAAGGACATGTCCACCCGTGCGCGATCACGACCTCCCGGCGCCGCAGCGCCGTGGCCGCGGCAAGAGCCGCTTCGACGACGACGAACCCGACTTCCTGAAGCGGGGGCGGCGTACCCCGCCGACCCTCACCGACCCGGACGCCGAGCCCGAGGCGGAGGACGCCTGGTCCTCCTGGGATCAGGCCGTCCACGGCCCCGAGCCGCATCCGGACTGGCTGGTCACCGAGCTGGCCGCCCGCGACACCGAGCTCGGGGTGCTCAAGACCGGCAAGGAGGCGGACGTCCACCTGGTCCGCCGCGCCGTGCCGGGCACCGACCGCGCCTGCCTGCTGGCGGTCAAGCGGTACCGCGACGCCCAGCACCGGCTCTTCCACCGCGACGCCGGTTACCTGGAGGGCCGCCGGGTGCGCCGGTCCCGCGAGATGCGGGCGATGACCGGCCGCACCGCGTTCGGCCGGCAGATGATCGCCGGGCAGTGGGCGGCGGCCGAGTTCGCCGCGTTGTCCCAGCTCTGGGAGATCGGGGCCGCCTCCGGGCGGATCGCGGTGCCCTACCCGGTGCAGCTGCTCGGCACCGAGCTGATGCTGGAGTTCGTCGGCGACGCCGAGGCGGGGGAGGCCGCGCCGCGGCTGGCCCAGACCCGGCCCGACGACGACGGGTTGCGCGACCTGTGGGACCAGCTCGTGGAGGCGTTGACGGTGCTCGCCCGGGCCGGGTACGCACACGGTGACCTGTCCCCGTACAACCTGCTGGTGCACGCGGGCCGGCTGGTGATGATCGACCTGCCGCAGGTGGTCGACGTGGTGGCGAACCCGCAGGGGGCCGACTTCCTGGCCCGCGACGTGCGGGTGGTGGCCGCCTGGTTCACCGCCCGCGGGATGCCCGCGACGGTGACCGACCCGGCGGCGCTGACCAAGGCGCTGCTGCGGGAGGCGGGCATCCGCTGACCGACGAGCGTCCCGGGCGGGAGACCGCCCGGGACGCCGGTCCGGTCCGGGTCACTGGAGGTAGCGCTCGACCTCCGGCACCGGACGCTCGCCCTGGGCGTCCGGGTCGCCGTGCGCCTGACGGGCCGCCCGGCGGCGGCGCAGCAGGTCCCAGCACTGATCCAGCGACTCCTCCAGCGCGCGCAGCCGCTCCCGCGCCTCGTCGTCGGTGCCGGCCTCGTGCTGCTGCGCGTCGGCACGCAGCCGGTGCTCCTCGTCGACGAGTTCCGAGATCCGGCTGAGGATGGTCTTGTCGTCCATGCCCGAAGCTTGGCACAGCGGACGGGTCCGCGCCCGCGTTCTGCCGTCGTCCGCAGAGGTGAGCGTCGCTCGCTCTCCGCAACGGCCACTGTGTACGGCAGTGACGCACATCCCACGGGCTCCATTTTCGACAAAGAGATTGTTGTTACGTGAAATATCCTCCGACCTGCCTTTTGATCTGCCGCTCAGGATGGCATGCTCGCTGGCAACGTCACGGGTCGATACGGAGTCGCGACCCTGAGTCAACCGAGGGAGCGTTCAGGTGCCCGAACCAACGGACACACCGAGGCCCGCCGGCCGGCCCCGGACCGTGCCGCTGCGGCAGATCCTGCCCGCGGTGCTCCGCGACCCCGCCCGAGCCCTCATCGACATCGGCAACCGTACCGGAGGCGACCTGGTCCGGCTCAACCTCGGCTCGTTCCGGCCGTACCTGGTCACCCACCCCCGGCACGTGCAGCACGTCCTGCGGGACCGGGCGGACAACTACGAGCGGGCCGGTGACGGGCTGTTCTGGCGCCCGGTCAAGCGGCTGTTCGGCGAGGGGATCCTCGGCGAGGGGCAGATCTGGTCGGCCAGCCGGCGGATGCTCCAGCCGATGTTCACCGCCAAGCGGGTGGAGGCGCTGGTCGACGGGATGGCCGACGCGATCCGCGACGCCGTCGACGAACTGGACGAGCCGGCCCGCGCCGGGCAGCCGGTCGACATCGGCGTGGAGCAGGCGCGCATCGTCAGCCGGGCGATCATGAAGGTGCTCTTCGCCGACCGGATCTCGGTGCCGGACGCGTTGCGCGTGATCGAGGCGCAGGACCGGATCGCCACCGCCGTCCTCCCCCGGATCGTCGTGCCGTTCGCGCCGCTGTCCCTGCCGATGCCCGGCGACCGCACGTTCGCCCGCGCCGTGCGCATCGTCGACGACGTGCTGGTGCCGATCGTCCGCGAGACGCGGGAGTCCGCCGACCAGGGCGACGACGTCATCTCGACGCTCTGGCAGGCCCGTACCGACGACGGGCGGCAACTCGACGAGCGGCAGGTCCGCAACGACACCGTGGCGATGTTCGCCGCCACCACCGAGACCACCATCAACGTGCTCACCTGGGCCTGGCCCCACCTGGACCAGCACCCCGAGGTGGCCGAGCGGCTCTACGCCGAGATCGACGAGGTGCTCGGCGGCGAGCCGGTACGCCGCGAGCACCTGAGCCGGCTCACGTACACCCGGATGGTGCTGGACGAACTGCTGCGGCTCTACCCGATCGGGTGGATCATCCCGCGCCGAGCGGTCGACGGGGACGTCATCGACGGCGTGCCGATCGAGCCCGGCGCGACGATGGCGGTCAGCCCGCTGATCACCCAGCGGATGCGTCAGTTCTGGGACCGCCCGGACGAGTTCGACCCGGAACGGTTCCGCCCCGAGCGGGTCCGGACCCGGCACCGGTACGCCCACTTCCCGTTCGGCGGCGGCCCGCACCAGTGCCTCGGCATGTACCTGTTCTACCTGGAGGCGCAGCTCATCCTCGCCACCATGCTCAGCCGCTACCGGTTCCGGCTGCACCGCCCCGGCGTACCCGGATTGCGGCTGGCGGCCGCGCTGCGGCCGCGCGAACGGGTCGAGCTGACGCTCGTCGCGGCCGGGCGGGCGGAGCGGGCATGACCGACGGACCCACCCCCGATCCGCTTGCCGTCGCCGCGGAGCAGGGCCGGGTCTGCGCGCTCGCCGCGCAGGGCCAGCGCGGCCTGCGCAAGGCCGCCGCCGCGCACCCCGAGCTGTTCCCCGGCGACCCGTTCGACGCGACGCTGTTCAGCAGCATCGCGCAGGCGATGGCGTTCAGCGCCCCCTGGCACACCGCCGCCGAACTCGCGGTGACCAACCGCGCGGTGCTCTGGGGATTCGCCGTGGACTGGCTGGTCGACCACCAGGCCACCAGCCGGGCCGAGGTGAACCGGATCACCGGCGTCTGCCTGGACGTGCTCGACGGCGGCCAGTCCGGCGACCCGCTGGGCCGGTTCCTCGCCGAGCTGCGCGACGACGTCGCCGCCGCGCCCGCCTGGCCGGCACTGCGCGGCCACTGGCGGGACACGATGGCACGCACGCTCGACGCGATGGCCCGTGAGTGGGACTGGCGGCACACCGCCCGCCCCACGCTCACCGACTACCTCGCGAACGCCGACAACCTCGCCGCGACAGTGGTGAACGTGGCGCACTGGATCCACACCGGGTCGGTGTCCGACGCCGCCACGCTGGCCCGCCTGATCGAGGTCGGCGACGAGGTCCAGCGCGCCCTGCGCCTGGCCAACGACCTCGGCACCCACCGCCGCGACGCCGAGTCCGGCGACCTCAACGCGCTGCTGCTGGTGGACGACCCGACCGAGGTCGAGCGGCGCTTCGCCGAGCAGGTCGACCACTGCCGTGTCCTGCTGGCGAAGCTGGCCGGCGAGGTGCCCCGGGAGGCCGACTTCCTGTCCCGGCAGCTCGGCTTCACCACCGGCTTCTACCGGAACACCGACTTCTGGGGCGTGCGGTGACGCTCACCGCCGGACCGGTGCCCGCCACCCGGTCCGGGGCCACGCACGACCTGATCACCGAACTCGGCGGCGAGCCGGAGGGGCAGACGTCACCGTCGGTCTACGAGACCGGACGGCTGGTCGCCCTCGCGCCCTGGCTCGGTGGCCACGACCGGCGCGTGACCTGGCTGCTGGACCGGCAGCGCCCGGACGGCGGCTGGGGCGGCCCCGGCGGGTACGCGCTCGTGCCGACGCTGAGCGCGGTCGAGGCGCTGCTGGCCGTGCTGCACCACGAGGGTCCGGCCACCGCGCCGGCCGCCGCCGCGCACCGGGGACTGGCGCATCTGACCGGCGCCCTGCGCGACGGCGCCCCGCCGGACCTGCCCGCCACCGACCTGATCGTGCCGGCGCTGCTGACCGCTGTGGACCGGCACCTCGACGGTCCGGCCGGGCCGCCACCCGGGCTGGCCGAGTGGGCCGGCCGGGCCCGCCTGCCGCTGCCCGCCGGTCTCGACCCGGCCCGGCTGACCCGGGTACGCGGGCTGCTGGCCACCGGAAGACCGGTGCCGGAGAAGCTGGCGCACGCGCTGGAGGTGGCGGGCGAGCTGGCGTACCGCGCGCCCGGCGTACGCCCCTCGGCCAGTGGTGCCGTCGGCGCCTCACCCGCCGCCACCGCCGCCTGGCTGGGCAAGCCGGAGCCCGGCCCCGTGCTGGACTACCTCAACGCCGTCGCCCGGCCCGGGCCGGTGCCCTGCGCGAGCCCGATCACCGTGTTCGAACGGGCCTGGGTGCTCGGCATCCTGGTCCGGGCCGGGGTGCCGGTCGGGGCGCCCGAGCCGGTGCTGACCGAGCTGCGCGCCGCGGTCGGACCATCCGGCGCGGCCACCGCGCCCGGCCTGCCCGCCGACGCCGACACCACCGCCGTCACGCTCTACGCGCTGGCCCGGCTGGGTCGCGCTCCGGGCGTCGCGCCGCTGGCCGGGTTCGACACCGGACGGCACTTCTGCACCTGGCCGGGAGAGGACGGGGCGTCGCTGACCACCAACGCGCACGTCCTCGACGCGCTCGGCGAGCAACCGAGCGCGCCCGGCGTCACCGGCGCCCGGCGCCGGGTCACCGAGTGGCTGCTGGACCGGCAGGAGCCGGACGGGCGGTGGGAGGACCGCTGGCACGCCTCGCCGTACTACGCCACCTACGCGGTGCTGCTGGCGCTCGCCGACCACGCGCCGGACGGCGCGGCGCGAGCCGCGGTCGAGCGGGGGGTGGCCTGGCTGCTGGACACGCAGCGCCCGGACGGCTCCTGGGGACGGTGGGACGGCACCGCCGAGGAGACCGCGTACGCGGTGCTCGCCCTGGCCGACGCGGGCCGGCCCGGCGACCCGCGGATCACATCGGCGCTGGTGCGGGGGCGTCTTCGACTGTCCGAGCTGGACGGATGCGACAGCGAACCGGCACTGTGGCACGACAAGGACCTCTACCGGCCGACGCGGATCGTGCGTGCCGCGGTGCTGGCGGCCTCCGGCCGCGCCGGGGCGGCCCGGACGGCGGCCGCACCCACCATGATCAGGATCGCTTGAATGAGGTTCACGACGGCTGCTAGCGTGCGCCGGAGTCGATCGGATTCCGAACCGACCGAAGACCGGGCCAGGACGGTGTGATGGGTTCCCGCAGTACGAATCTCCGTACGAAGATCATCGCGCTGCTGGCGTCGCTGATCGCGCTCTGGGCGTTCGCCGCTTGGGTAACCGTACGGGACGGATTCAACCTGCTCGGCGTGCAGACGCTCAACGCGCGCGTCTTCGAGCCGAGCGACCCGCTGCTGCTGGAGTTGCAGGCCGAGCGCCGCCTGTCGCTGCGCTACCTCGGCGAGTCCGATCCGGGCCGGTTGCAGGAGCTGGAGGCTCAGCGCGCGCGTACCGACGAGGCCGCCGGCGCGCTGTGGCGCTCGGTGCGGGACTGGCGCACCGAGCTTCCCGCCAGCGAGGAGCTGATGAGCCGGCTCGACGAGCTGAAGACCGAGCTGGACCAGCTCGGTCAGGTACGCGCCGACGTCGGCCGCAAGACCATCGACCGGACCAGCACGCTGATCGCGTACGACGAGGCGGTCGACGGGATCTTCGCGGTCTTCGACGCCCTCGGCGGCCTCGACGACGACGAGATCGCCAAGGACACCGCCGCGCTCATCGACCTCAACCGGTCCCGGGAACTGCTGTCCCAACAGGACGCGCTGCTCACCGGCGCGATCGCCGCCAACCGGATCACAGTCGGCGAGCAGACCGCTTTCGCCCGCCTGGTCGGCGCGCAGTGGTTCCTCGCCGACCGCACCGCCCGGGAACTCGCCCCCGGCGACCGCGCCCGCTTCGACCGGATGGTCGAGGGCGACGCGTTCCAGCAGCTCCGCACGCTCCAGGACCAGGTGCTCGCGGCCAAGGGCGTCGAGGTGCGCCCGCCGGTGACCGCCGCCGCGTGGCAGGCCGCCGCCGTGAAGGCGATGGCCGACCTGCGGGAGGTGATCCTCGCCGGCGGTGAGGACATCGTCTCCCGGGCCACGCCGGTCGCCGTCGGCGTCATCGTGCGGCTGGTGCTCGCCGCCGGCCTCGGCCTGATCGCCGTCATCGCCTCCGTGGTCGTCTCGATCACCACGGCCCGGGCGCTCGTCCGCCAGCTCGAACGGCTGCGTGAGGCCGCCTTCAAGCTGGCCCACGAACGGCTGCCGAGCGTGGTGGAACGGCTGGGCCGCGGCGAGGAGGTGGACGTCGCCCGCGAGGCGCCACCCCTGCAGTTCGGCGACGACGAGATCGGCCAGGTGGGCAAGGCGTTCAACGTCGTCCAGGAGACCGCCGTCCGGACCGCCGTCGAGCAGGCCGAACTGCGCCGCAGTGTCCGCGACGTGTTCCTCAGCCTGGCCCGACGTACCCAGGCGCTCGTGCACCGGCAGTTGACGCTGCTGGACGCGATGGAGCGGCGGGAACACGACGCCGAGGAGCTGGAGGACCTGTTCCGGGTCGACCACCTGGCCACCCGGATGCGGCGCAACGCGGAGAACCTGATCGTGCTCTCCGGCTCGACGCCGGGCCGGGCCTGGCGGCGCAACGTGCCGATGGTCGACGTGGTCCGCGGCGCGGTCGCCGAGGTCGAGGACTACACCCGGGTCACCGTGCGCCCGCTCGGCGAGGTGTCGCTGACCGGCCGCGCCGTCGGTGACGTGATCCACCTGCTGGCCGAGCTGATTGAGAACGGACTCTCCTTCTCGCCGCCTCAGACCACAGTGGAGGTCCGCGGCCAGCTCGTCGCAAACGGCTTCGCCGTCGAGATCGAGGACCGCGGCCTCGGCATGAGCGCCGACGAACTGGCCGCCGCCAACGCACGCATCGTCGACCGGTCCGAGCTGAACCTCGCCGACGCGGCCCGGCTCGGCCTGTTCGTGGTCAGCCGGCTCACCGAGCGGCACGGCGTCAGGGTGCAGCTCAAGGAGTCCGCGTACGGCGGCACGACGGCAGTGGTGCTGATCCCGCGTGAACTGATCACCGCCGCCGGCGCCGCCGAGGCCGACGCCCTTCCCGCCCCCGGGACGGCAGTGCCCGCGACGCCCGCGCCGGACCCGGCACGGAGCACGCGCGAGGGCGACGGCGACAGGCCCGCGACCCCGTCCGGCCCGGACGACGGCGCCGAACCCGACCAGGCCGAGCCCACCCCGCAGGTGCCGGAGCCGATGGCGCAGGCGCCCCGGCTGACCCCTTCCGGGCTGCCCGCGCGTACCCGCAAGCGGCAGCCCGCGGTGGCCGGGCCCACCACGGAACTGGCAGTGGTGGAACGCCGCTCGGCCGCCCCGACGGACCCGGCAGCGGCGTCGCCGGCGGCGGAGCCGGAGACCGCGCCGGTCACCGACGCGGGGCTGCCGGTCCGGGTACGGCAGGCCAGCCTCGTGCCGGAGCTGCGGCACGACCAGACCGCGGCGGACGACGCCGCCGACGACACGGCGCGTGCACCGGAGCAGGTGCGCCGGATGATGAGCTCCTACCAGAGCGGTACGCGACGCGGCCGGACCGATGCCGCGCGCTTGCTCGGCGGAGCCCACGAGGCCGGCGGTGGGCCGGCCGACGCGGACGAGCAGGTTACCTGACCCGGACGTCGACGCGACGAAAACCGGAAGCTGACGGCACACCAGCCGGGAAGATGAGGACGACGAGTGGCGCAGAAGACGGCTTCGAGCGCGGATCTGACGTGGCTGCTGGATGACCTGGTCGGCCGGGTCAAGCAGGCGGAGCACGCCGTGGCGCTCTCCACCGACGGACTGTTGATGGCCTCGTCCCGCGGATTGAGCCGGGACGACGGCGAGCACCTGGCGGCCATGGCGGCGGGCATCCAGAGCCTGGCCCGTGGCGCGGGCAAGCGGTTCGGTGGCGGGCACGTGCAGCAGACCATCATCGAGATGCAGTCCTCCTTCCTGTTCGTCACCGCGGCCGGGCGCAACGCCTGCCTGGCGGTGCTGGCCTCGGAGGACGCGGACGTCGGCCTGATCGCGTACGAGATGGCCATGCTCGTCACCCGGGTCGGCCGGTTCGTCGCGTCACCGACCCGAGAACAGCCCGTCGGCGAGAACGCGGCACGATGACCGGCCGGGGGGACTCCGCGGAGCAGGAGTGGGTGGACGACCACGCCGGCCCGGTGGTGCGCCCGTACGCGGTCACCGGAGGCCGGGCCCGCCCGGTCACCGGCACGTTCGACCTGATCTCGCTGGTCACCTCGACCCGCACCGATGTCGGGTCGGAGTCCGGGCTGGGCCCGGAGCACGTGGCGATCGTCGGCCTCTGCCAGCGGATCCTCTCCGTGGCCGAGATCGCCGCCCATCTCGACCTGCCGGTGGGCACGGTCCGGGTCCTCCTCGGAGACCTGGCCGCCCGCAGCCTGGTACAGGTACGCGAGCCGCGCGCGACCACCGCCGGCCTTCCCGACGAGCACGTTTTCGAGGCGGTAATCAATGGACTACGGGCGCTCTGAGCGGCCGACGGGCGCCGCGCCGCTGCCCACCGCGATCAAGGTCCTGATCGCGGGCGGGTTCGGCGTCGGCAAGACCACGATGGTCGGCGCGGTCAGCGAGACCCGGCCGCTGCGCACCGAGGAGGTGCTGACCGAGACCGGGATCGGCATCGACGACCTGTCCGGCATCGAGGAGAAGTCGACCACCACGGTGGCGATGGACTTCGGCCGCATCACCATCAGCGACGACCTCGTGCTCTACCTGTTCGGCACGCCCGGGCAGGACCGGTTCTGGTTCGTCTGGGACGAGCTGGCGCTCGGCGCGCTCGGTGCGGTGGTCCTCGCCGACACCCGGCGGCTGGCCGACTGCTTCCCGTCGATCGACTACTTCGAGGGGCGCGGCACGCCCTTCGTGGTGGCGGTGAACTGCTTCGAGGGCGCCAGGCAGTTCCGCCTGGACGAGGTGCAGGCCGCGCTCGACCTGGACCCGGGCGTCCCCGTGGTGCTGTGCGACGCGCGCAAGCGGGAGTCGGCCAAGGAGGTGCTGATCACGCTGCTGGAGCACGCCATGAAGCTGCGTGAGGCGCGCCGCCGCGCCGCCGAGGACTGAGCGGTCACACGTCGACGGGGGACTGGGGATGACCGAGGTGACGGTCCGGGCGATGACCCCGGAGGAGTTCGACAGCTGGCAGGACGAGCTGGCCGCCGGCTACGCGCAGGAGCACGTGGCCGCCGGCAACTGGACTGCGGAGGAGGCGCTCGACCGCGCCCGGCGGGAGAGCGCCGCCTTCCTGCCGCAGGGCATGGCCACGCCCGGCATGCTCTTCCTGCTCGGCGCGCTGGCCGACGGTTCGCCGGTGGGACGCCTCTGGATCGGCCTCAACCACCCGCGCGGTGTCGCGGGCTGCGCCTTCCTCTACGACATCGAGGTGGCCGCCGAGCATCGGGGCCGCGGCCTCGGGCGGGCGCTGCTCGCGGCCGGGGAGCGGGCGGCCCGGGAGCACGGCGCGGAGGCGCTCGAACTGAACGTGTTCGGCGCCAACGAGACAGCACGCCGGCTGTACGAGACGTCCGGCTACCGCGTCGTCACCCAGCAGATGCGCAAGGACCTGCCCGCCTGACGCCGCTACAGCCGGGTGGCGGTCCGGACCAGCGCGGCCAGCGCCCGCGAGCGGCTGTGCGGTGGCCAGGCGATCACGGTGGTCACCGCCGGCGCGTCCGGCACCGGCACGGCGGTCAGGTCGGCGAGCAGCAGCGACCGCGCCGACTCCGGCAGCACCGCCACGGTACGGCCGAGCGCGATGAGCTGGAGCAGCTGAGCCGGATCGCGGACCTCCGGGCCCGGACCGGGCGGATACGACCCGTCGGGCCGGGGCCAGCGCGGCATGGGCAGGTCGGGCAGCGTCTCCAGATCCGCCGTCCGCAGGTGCGGCAGCCGGGCCAGCGGATGCCCGGCCGGCAGGATCGCCACCTGCTGCTCGGTGACCAGTTCCTCGCTGTCCAGACCGGTGGTCGAGTCGAACGGCAGGTGCAGCAACGCCACGTCGGCCCGCCCGTCACGCAGCAGCCGTTCCTGCTCGCCGATGCCGCAGAGCAGGACCTCGACGGGGACGGCGTCGGGCTCGGCCGCGTACGCGTCGAGCAGTTTCGCCAGCAGTTCGCTCGACGCCCCCGCCTTGGTCGTCAGCACCAGCCCCGCGCCGCCGTCGGCGGCCTGACCCGCGCGGCGGGTACGGCGGCCGGCGGCGTCCACGGCGTCGAGGGCGGCCCGGCCCTCCCGCAGCAGCACCGCCCCGGCCGCGGTCAGCGCGACGCGGCGGCTGTCCCGTTCCAGCAGCGTCACGCCGAGGCGCCGTTCGAGCTGCCGGATCGCCCGCGACAGCGGCGGCTGGGCGATGCCCAGGCGCTGCGCGGCGCGGCCGAAGTGCAGCTCCTCGGCGACCGCGACGAAGTAGCGAAGCTCCCGCGTCTCCATCCCACGACCGTACCCGCGGCGATACCGCCTGGGTATCGATCGCTACCGGGACGGTGTTGGAGGCCCGCTCGCCGCGCGGACAGGATCGAGCCCATGAGCGAACGGACGATCGCGCTGGTGACCGGCGCGAACAAGGGGATCGGGTACGAGATCGCGGCCGGTCTGGGCGCGCTCGGCATGCGGGTGGGCGTCGGCGCCCGGGACGAGCAGCGGCTCGCGGACGCGGTGGCGAAGCTGCGCGCGGGCGGCGTGGACGCGTTCGGCGTACCGCTGGACGTGACCGACGACGCGAGCGTTGCCGCCGCCGCCCGGCTGCTGGAGACGGAGGCCGGCGGCCTGGACGTGCTCGTCAACAACGCGGGTGTGACCGGTGGCGTGCCCCAGCACCCGGGGGACGTCGACCTGGCGACCATCCGGGTCGCCGTCGAGGTGAACGTGATCGGCGTGGTCCGGGTGACCGAGGCGATGCTGCCGCTGCTGCGCCGCTCGGTCTCGCCGCGGATCGTCAACGTCTCCAGCGGCGTCGGCTCGCTGACCCGGCAGAGCGCCTCCACCGGCGAGAACCAGACCGGTCCGCTGTCGGTGGCGTACGCGCCGTCGAAGAGCATGCTCAACGCGGTGACCATCCAGTACGCGCGGGCGCTGGCGGACACGAGGATCCTGGTCAACGCCGCCTGCCCCGGCTTCACCGCGACCGACCTGAACGGCTTCCGGGGCGTACGGACCCCGCAGCAGGGCGCGGCGATCGGCATCCGGCTAGCCACGCTGCCGGACGACGGGCCGACCGGCGGCTACTTCGAGGACGCGGGCGCGATCCCGTGGTGAGGGTGCAGGACCTCGTATGTGGTGCCGGGTGCCGGGTGCCGGTGGGAATCGGTGGCAGCGTAACGCGAGCGTCCGACAGGCGTGCCATCATCGGCGCGTGGCCACGGAGTTCCGGCACCTCAGCATCCACATCGACCGCCCGGTCGCGGAGGTCTACGCCTTCGCCGCCGACCCGGCGAACCTGACCCGCTGGGCGCCGGGTCTCGGCGGTTCGGTCGTCTTCGACGAGGGCCACTGGTTCGTGGACACCCCGCAGGGGCGGGCGCGGCTGACGTTCGCGCCGGCCAACGAGTACGGCGTGCTCGACCACGAGGTGCTGACGCCCTCCGGTGAGACGGTGTACGTGCCGCTGCGTGCCATCGCCGACGGTGACGCCACCGAGGTGGTGTTCAGCCTGCGGCGGCAGCCCGGCATGAGCGACGCGGACTTCGACCGGGACACCGCACTGGTCGGGGCCGACCTGGCCCGGCTCAAGGCAGTGCTGGAGAGCGTCGCCGGCTGAGAGGCGCGCGTGGTCAGTCCGGCGTCCCTGTCCGCACCGCCGCCCGGATGATGGCGCCGAGGCCCTCCTCGAACAGCAGGTCGTCGTCCCATCGGGTGTCGTCGAGATGGCCGGAGGCGCTCAGCGTCGGATAGGTTTCGGCGCTCGCGGCGATGTGGTCGCGGGCTGCGGCTCTCATGTCCGGGTCCGCGGTCCGGCGCCACGTGGCCTCCGTGAGCGAGGCGCCGATGACGTAGTTGGCCAGCATTCTCGTGGCGACCGCGAGGTGAAGACCGCGGCAGCCACCGCGCACGAGCGCCGACTGGAGGAACTCGGTACGCGCCAGGACGTTGGGCCCGAGCATCGGACGTCCGATCAGCTTCGGTGCCCAGGGATGGCGCAGCATGGCGTCGCGCCAGGCCCGAATGAGGACGCGAACGTCCTCCGTCCAGTCGTCGCCGTCGTCCGGAACCGGCACGTCGCCGAAGATGTGGTCGACGGCCAGGTCCAGGACGTCGTCTTTCGTCTTCACGTGCCAGTAGAGCGCGGTGGCGGTCACGTCGAGCCGTTGGGCGAGACAACGCATCGTCAGACCCTCGATGCCCTGCTCGTCCAGCACCGACACCGCGAGTTCCACGATGCGTTCGAGGGTCAGTGGTGGCTTGCGCCGCACTCGCGGCGGCTCTGCCCGCAGCCACACCGGTGCCGCCGGCGCACCGGGCTCGGTCGCGGTCACGGAGCCATTATAGTTCACTGGACAGGCAATTTAACAAGGATAATCTGGTTGAACAGACGAAAGGCCAGCCTCCCAGTGGGCAAGGAGGGTGCCATGCCCCTACTGCGGATCCACCTCGACAGCGACTCCACCACCGCACGCCGCGTCCTGCAGACGCATCGCGAGGGCGGTGTCCATCACGAGTCGCGGGAAGCGGCCCGGGAACAGGTGTGGCGCCAGGGCCGCACCCCGGCCGGTGACCCGGTCTTCGTCGGCATCACCAACGGCCGCCGCAACGTGCAACTGCTCTACGACGTCGAGGTCTACTCCGACACCGTCTCGTGAGGACTCGCCTCGGTGGCCTCGAAGCCGTGACGAAGGGACCGGGACCACGATGACTGCTGATCCGCCGCCCGCAACCGAACGACTGACCTTCGCCGAGATGACCGTCGACTACCTCGACGACATGACCGCCATGCTCGGCGACCCGGTCGTGATGCGCTACTACCCGCGACCGAGGATCCGGACGGAGGCCCTGGACTGGATCCGCTGGAACGAGGGCCTCTACCGCGGCCACGGCTTCGGACTGTGGGTGCTCAGGTCACGGGCGACAGGCGAGTTCGTCGGCGACTGCGGTCTCACTCCGCAGCCGGTGGACGGGGTGATGGAGGTCGAAGTCGGTTACCACCTGCGGACCGCGACGCAGGGTCACGGGTACGCCACGGAGGCGGCGGCCGCGTGTCGCGACCACGCGCGCGACCGGCTGGGCGTCGACCGCCTCGTCGCGATCATCCACCCCGACAACACGCCCTCGCAGCGGGTCGCGGAGCGGATCGGGCTGAGCTTCGAGCGTGCGACCACGTCCGGATCGGGGGATCCGGTGCACGTGTACGCCGCGCGGCTGGCCTGACCGGGCTCAGCGGCGGATCGACGTCACGAACCGGGTCCACGCGGCCGGGGTGGTGAGCACCGGCCCGGCCGGGTCCTTCGAGTCGCGGACACCGACCACACCGGACAGGTTGCCGGCGACCTCGACGCAGTTGCCGCCGCTGCGGATGCTCTTGCGCCACCGGGCGCCGCTCAGGTCCATGCCGCCGCCACTTCCCTCAGCAGTTCCAGGGTCCGTGCGCGAGGCAGCGCCTCGCCCCGGATGCGTTCCGGCTGCGCTGTGGATGTAAGGAAGGGCCCCTTTTTAATAACAGACGTCTGTTAAAAAGGGGCCCTTCCTTACATCCAGGGTCAGCTGGCGATCATGCGGCGCAGCACGTACTGCAGGATGCCGCCGTGCCGGTAGTAGTCCGCCTCACCCGGGGTGTCGATGCGGACCACGGCGTCGAACTCCACGCCGGTGTCGGTGGTGACCTTGACCGTGCGCGGGGTGTCGCCGTCGTTCAGCGCGGTGACGCCGCTGATCGAGAACGTCTCGGTGCCGGTCAGGCCCAGCGACTCGGCGGTCTCGCCGCCCGGGAACTGCAGCGGCAGCACGCCCATGCCGATCAGGTTCGAGCGGTGGATCCGCTCGTACGACTCGGCGATGACCGCCTTCACGCCCAGCAGCATGGTGCCCTTTGCGGCCCAGTCCCGCGACGAGCCGGAGCCGTACTCCTTGCCGGCCAGGATGACCAGCGGGACGCCCGCCTCCTGGTAGGCCATCGAGGCGTCGTAGATCGAGGTCTGCTCGCCGGTCAGGTGGTTGACCGTGAAGCCGCCCTCCACGCCCGGGACGAGCTGGTTGCGCAGCCGGATGTTGGCGAACGTGCCCCGGATCATCACCTCGTGGTTGCCCCGTCGGGAGCCGTACGAGTTGAACTCGTGCCGGGCCACGCCGTGCTCGGCCAGGTACTTGCCGGCGGGGGAGTCCGCCTTGATCGAACCGGCCGGGGAGATGTGGTCGGTGGTCACCGAGTCGCCCAGCTTGGCCAGGACGCGCGCGTCGGCGATGTCCTGGACCGGGGTCGGCTCCTGCTGCATGCCCTCGAAGTACGGGGGCTTGCGCACGTAGGTCGACTCGCCGTCCCAGGAGAACGTGTCACCGGTCGGGGTCGGCAGCGACTGCCAGCGCTCGTCACCGGCGAACACGTCGGCGTACGCGGCGCTGAAGCCGGTCGCGCCGATCGCCGAGGCGATGACGTCCTGGATCTCGGCGCTGTTCGGCCAGATCTCCCGCAGGAACACCGGGTTGCCCTCGGCGTCGGAGCCGATCGGCTCGTTTGCGAGGTCGATGTCCATCGTGCCGGCGAGCGCGTACGCGACCACCAGCGGCGGGGACGCCAGGTAGTTCATCTTGACGTCCGGGTTGATCCGGCCCTCGAAGTTGCGGTTGCCGGACAGCACCGACACGACCGCCAGGTCGCCCTCGTTGACCGCGGCGGAGACCTCCTCCGGCAGCGGGCCGGAGTTGCCGATGCAGGTGGTGCAGCCGTAGCCGACCAGGTTGAAGCCGAGCTTCTCCAGGTACGGGGTCAGGCCGGCGCGGTCGTAGTAGTCCATGACGACCTTCGACCCCGGCGCGAGAGTGGTCTTCACCCACGGCTTGCGGGCCAGGCCCTTGTCCACCGCGTTGCGGGCCAGCAGCGCCGCCCCGATCATCACCTGCGGGTTCGAGGTGTTGGTGCAGGAGGTGATCGCGGCGATCACCACGGCGCCGTGGTCCAGCTCGTACTCGACGCCGTCGGCGCCGGTCACGCGTACCGGATTGCTGGCCCGGCCGCCCGCGCCCACCGCGGCGGTCTCCAGGTCGCGCGGCGCGTCGGCCGGGTCGTTGACGCCGTTGGCGGGGGCGTCGCTGGCCGGGAAGGACTCGGCGGACGCCTCGTCGGCCGGGCCGTCGGCGCCGAACGGCTTCTCCTGCTGCGGCACGCCCGGCTTGCGGCCCGGGTCGCCACCGGTCTCGTCGGCGGCCACGTAGTCGCTGAGTGCGGCGCGGAACAGCGTCTTGGCGCTGCCCAGCGGCACCCGGTCCTGCGGGCGCTTCGGGCCGGCCAGCGACGGCTCGATGGTGCCGAGGTCCAGCTCCAGGCGCTCGGAGTACTCCGGCTCGCGCTCCGGGTCGTGCCAGAGGCCCTGCTCCTTGGCGTACGCCTCGACCAGCGCCACCTGAGACGCGTCGCGGCCGGTCAGCTCCAGGTAGCGGACGGTCTCGGCGTCGATCGGGAAGATCGCCACGGTCGAGCCGTACTCCGGCGACATGTTGCCGATGGTGGCGCGGTTGGCCAGCGGCACCGCGCTCACGCCGGGGCCGTAGAACTCGACGAACTTGCCGACCACGCCGTGCTTGCGCAGCATCTCGGTGATGGTCAGCACCAGGTCGGTGGCGGTGGTGCCGGCCGGCATCTCACCGGAGAGCTTGAAGCCGACCACGCGGGGGATCAGCATGCTGACCGGCTGGCCGAGCATCGCGGCCTCGGCCTCGATGCCGCCGACGCCCCAGCCCAGCACGCCCAGGCCGTTGACCATGGTGGTGTGCGAGTCGGTGCCGACGACCGTGTCCGGGTATGCCTGACCGCCCCGCTCCATGATCGTACGAGCCAGGTACTCGATGTTGACCTGGTGCACGATGCCGGTGCCCGGCGGGACGACCTTGAACTCGTTGAACGCGGTCTGGCCCCAGCGCAGGAACTGGTAGCGCTCCTTGTTGCGCTCGTACTCCAGCTCGACGTTGCGCTCGAACGCGTCCTCGCGGCCGAACAGGTCGGCGATGACCGAGTGGTCGATGACCAGCTCGGCCGGAGCGAGAGGGTTGACCTTGGTGGCGTCACCGCCGAGGTCGCGTACCGCCTCGCGCATGGTGGCCAGGTCGACCACGCAGGGCACGCCGGTGAAGTCCTGCATCAGCACCCGGGCCGGGGTGAACTGGATCTCCACGCTCGGGTCGGCGGTGGCGTCCCACGCGCCGAGCTGCTGGATGTGGTCGGCGGTGATGTTCGCGCCGTCCTCGGTCCGCAGCAGGTTCTCCAGCAGGATCTTCAAGCTGTAGGGCAGCCGCTCGTGGCCCTCCACCTTGTCGATCCTGAAAATCTCGTAGCTCGCGTCTCCGACGCGTAGCTGGGTCTTCGCACCGAAGGTGTCGAGGCTCGCCACGTCGTACTCCTTCACACCAGCGACCGTGAGTAGTCCTGAGCAGTTTGTCGCACCGACCGGGGCGCTGCCGTGCTTAGGCAACACTTACCTGCGTCGGTCTCTACAAAACCGTACGTCCGTCTTGCTATCCGCGCAACCTCGTGCCACGCTGCGGGACGAGGAGGTGCCATGATGATCCATCACGTCCTGCTCGCCTGCCCCCGCAGCTCCGAGGATGTCTCCCGCTCCTTCTACACCGGCCTGCTCGGGTTCACCGAGAAGCCCAAACCCCCGGCCCTCGCCGCCCGCGGCGGTTGCTGGTTCACCGGGTACGACGCCGAACTGCACCTGGGCGTCGAGGACGACTTCCGCCCGGCCCGCAAGGCGCACCCCGCGTTGCTGCGCCCCGACCTGGACGAGCTGGCCGCCCGCCTGGACGCCGCCGGACACACCGTGACCTGGGGCGACGACGAGATTCCCGGCATGCGGCGGTTCCACACGTACGACCCGCACGGCAACCGGCTGGAGTTCTTGGCCCCCGCCGGGTGACCGGGCGCGGGTAGGGTCGGCGGGTGGGCGACGTACAGCACTGGCTCGCCGCGCTCCCGCCGGCCCTGATCTGCCTGCTCGTGGACGGCGTGATCGGCGTGGAAAGCATGGGCATCCCGCTGCCCGGCGAGATCGTGCTGGTCAGCGCCGCGTTGCTCGCCGCCACCGGCGCCGTTGGGCCCGAATGGTGACCGCCGCCGCGGCGACCGGCGCCATCCTCGGCGACTCCATCGGGTACGCCGTGGGCCGCCGAGGTGGCCGCCCCTTGCTGGAACGGCTCGGACGGCGCTTCCCGAAACACCTCGGCCCGGCACACCTGGCCCGCGCCGAGCTGAGCTTTGCCCGGCACGGCGTCTGGGCGGTGTTCTTCGGGCGGTTCGTCGCGCTGCTGTGCATCCTCGGAGGGCCGCTCGCCGGGGCGCTGCGCGTGCCGTACCGCCGGTTCCTGGTCGCCAACGCGGCAGGCGGGCTGGTGTGCGCGTTCGGCACCACCTACCTGCTGTTCTATCTCGGGCAGGCCGCCGAGCACTGGCTCAAGGACATCTCCTGGGCCGGGCTGGTGCTGGCCGTGCTGGCCGGCGTGGTCAGCACCGCGTGGCTGCGCCGCCGCGCCAAGCGCCTGTACGTGTCCGAGCCCTCCGACCAGCCCGCCCCGGTCCCCGCCGCCGACCGCTGACGGTTACCCGAGCGCACCCGAGGATCAGGCGTCTCCCGCACATCACCCTCCAGTTCGTCGCAGCGCCTTCCCTCGCCCCCTCGCGCCGACCCGCCCTCGCCCTGGCTCGCCCCTGCCCTGGCTCGCCTCGTCCGTTAATCAAGGAGTTTGTGTCCTGTAACGGCTCCCGCAGTGACACAAACTCCTTGATCACCGACGCGGATCGGGGCGAGCGGGTGGGCAGGGCGGAACCGCCGGGCCGGGTGCGGGGTGAACGGGGAGCGCGCGATGCCGGGCGCTGCCCTGCCCGTCGATCATGAAGTTGGCGGGTGTTTGGTGCTCGATATGTCCCTGTTGACTTCATGATCGACGCGATCGGGGCGGTGGGGTTGGGTGTTCGGTGCGCTGCTCGTGGGTGCCCCTGGGTTGGTCGAGATCTTGGTAGGAAACGGCCCTCATAGGGGCCGTTTCCTACCAAGATCTTTGTACGTTCCGCCTTGCGGACGGCGATCCTGGGAAGTGGGCGGTGGGCGGGTGCAGACGGGGTGCTGGTGGCGGCGACCCGGGCGGCGACCGCGTACAGGTCGTCCGGGCTCGCCACGGTGAGCCGGGGGACCGCGGCCAGCACGCCCGCCTCGGCGAGCAGCGCACCGTAGCCCCGGTAGAGCGGCCAGTCCCGCGCGTCGGGGGCCTCGGGCGGTCCCGGTACGCCGTGCACGACGACGACCGCGGGACGCCGGCCGCCACCCGCGACTGTCCGGTCAGGACGACGACGAGGCCTTGGCGTGCCGTTCGCGCAGCCGGTCCCGGATCTCCTCCGGCGTGTACGCCCGGCGCCGCCGCTCGGCCCGCGCCACCACCACCCCGGTCGCCGCGACGCCGGCGAGACCCGCGAGACCGAGTACCTTCCACCACCGCATCCGTTGCCGCATCCGCATAGGGTAGTCCTCCATGAGCATCAGCCTGGACGAGGCCGTGGAGCTGACCCGCACCGGCGATCTGTGGGTGTTCCGCGGACGCAGCGTGCCCGACCGGGCCATCCAGCTCACCACGAACAGTCCGGTCAACCACGTGGGCATGGCCGTGGTGCTCGACGACATGCCGCCGCTGATGTGGCACGCCGAGCTGGGACGTTCGCTGCCGGACATGTGGACCGGCACCCACCAGCGCGGCGTGCAGCTGCACGACCTGCGGGACGCGGTCTGCGTCTGGGCCAACCGGTACGGCCAGCGGGGCTGGCTGCGCCAGCTCGAACCACCGGCCGACGCGGCGATGGAGGAGGCGGTGCTGCGTACCGTGGCCCGTCTGGACGGGACGCCGTTCCCGTCCACCGCACAGCTCGCCTGGCGGTGGGCCCGGGGCCGGCTCCCGCACCCGCGCCGACTGAGCCTCGGCGGCCTCCGGGGCGGGACCGGCGAAACCAGCGGGACCGGCGAAACCAGCAGGGAGAACGCCGCGGCGCTGGAGACGGCGTACTGCGCCGAGGTGGTCGCGGTGACCTACGAGGCGATGGGCCTGCTGCCTGAGGGGCGGCGGCCCAACTGGTACGACCCGGGCCGGTTCTGGAGCGGCGACGACCTGGCCCTCAGCGGCGGCGCGCACCTCGGTGCCGAGATCGAGGTGCGGATCCCGCCGCGCTGAGGAAGGTTTGCCGCCGGGGTGGGCCGGTAATGAGGAGCGTCGTGACGGCCTCCACCGACCTCGACACGCTCTCCGACTTCTTCGACCGGTACGGCGTGGCGCTGACCACCGCCGACGTGCCGGCCATCGCCAGCTGCTACGCCCTGCCCGGGCTGGTGGTCGCCGACACCTACAGCTTCTCGTTCACCTCGCCCGCGGCGGTGGCGCTCAGTTTCGTCGGTGCCGCGCCGGACTACCAGGAGCGGGAACTCGTCGCCGCGAACGCGCAGATCGAGGACGTGCAGCAGATCTCGGCTCTGCTCACCGAGGTGGCGGTGCGCTGGGAGTTCCTGGACAGCCAGGGCGGCGCGGTGCCCGGCGAGCGCTACCGCTATCTGCTGCGCACCACCGAGGAGGGTCCGGTCATCTGCACCGTCATCCGTACCGCCTGATCGTGGTGGTGCGGCGGCCGGGCCGCGTGGCCGGCCGCCGCACCACGGGCGTCAGCGGTGGTGGGCGCCGGCCCAGCGGTCGGCCTCGGGGGCCGGGTGCAGGCCGGGCTCGTGCAGGCCCTCCTCGGTGACCTGGCCGATCCGGCGGTACGTCTCCGGCCGGCTGGTGCGCAGGATCGCGCCCCAGATCAGGCCGACCACGCCCGCCGCCACCGGGATCGCCGGCAGCAGCCACTTCAGGTAGCTCGCGGTGCCGGGGGCGAGCAGCGCGTCGAAGTTGAACAGCAGCACCAGCAGCACGGCGGTGAGCAGGACCGTCCCGAGCGCCGGGGCGATCGCCCGCTGCCAGGCGCTCTCCGGGCCGGAACGGCCCCGGAAGAAGCCCACCACGGAGGCGGAGGTGAGCGTCATCAGCAGCACGACGCCGACCGCGGCCGCGCCGGACAGCCAGGTGAACAGGTCGATGACCGGGTCGCGGCCGGTCATCGCGAATGCCAGGAACACCACCACTGCCAGCACGCTCTGCACCAGCGAGCCCGCGACCGGGGCGCCGCTGCGGCTGGAGGTGGCGCCGAGGAATTGCGGCAGCACCCGCTCCCGGCCCAGCGCGAACAGGTAACGCGCCACGCCGTTGTGGAACGACAGCAGGGCGGCGAGGACGCTGGTGATGAACAGGACGTTGGCGATGTCGGCGACGACGACACCGGTGTACTGCTCGAGCGCGCCGAAGATGATGCCCGGTCCCGCCTCGGCACTGGCCGCCGGGGCGTTCTCCGGGCCGGTGAGCACGGTGAGCGCCCAGGCGGAGAACGCGTAGAACAGGCCGGTGAACGCGACGGCGATGTAGGTGGCCCGGGCCACCGTGCGACGCGGGTCCTTGACCTCCTCGCTGTAGATGGCGCCGCTTTCGAAACCGGTGAAGGAGGCGATGGTGAATGCGAGCACCGCCCCGAAGCCGGCGCCGAACAGGTGCCCGGGGCTGATGCCGGTGGCGGTGACGGTGCCGCCGTCCGGGTTGGCGAAGGCGACCAGGTCGAAGATCAGCACGACCACGCACTCGAGAACGAGCAGCACGGCGAGGACGGTGGCGTTGAGGTCGATGCGCAACATGCCGAGCGCGCCGATGAACACCCAGGCCAGCAGCGCCCAGACCCACCAGTCGAGACTGATGCCGGTCTTGGCGTCCATGAAGTCGCCCAGGATCGCGCCGAGCAGGCCGTACAGACCGATCTGGATCGCGTTGTACGCCGCGAGTGCGACCGCCGAGCCGGCCACCCCGCCGGCCCGGCCGAGGCCGTTGGCGATGTACGCGTAGAACGCGCCGGCGTTGGCGACGTACCGGCTCATCGCGGCGTAGCCGGTGGCGAAGACGGCGAGTACGGCGGCGAGGAGCACGTATCCGAGCGCGGCGCCGATGTTGCCGCTGACCGCGTACATGGTGGTGACGCCACCGCCGAGAACGGTCAGCGGGGCTGACGCGGCGACGGTGAAGAAGACGAGGTGGGCGGTGCCGAGACGACCGCGGCGCAGCCCACCGTCGGAGAAGAACGGATCGGAGGACAAGGCTTCTCCAGTGGAGGGGATGAGGGGTTTGATGTGTCTACTTCGGAACAACCTGAAGCAGGGTATTGGTGATCACTGATCGTGACAACCCCGCTTCGATATCGATTGGGACGCGCGTGATCTACCGGAATTGAGCTGTGCGTGGTCATGCCGTACCGTCCCGTGTCGACGATCACGGCCACCGTTCGAGGATGGACCATGACCTACCCCGGGGCGCAGGCCACATACCGGCTTGCGGATGCGCTGTTCCTTATCGGACACGACGAGTTCACCGGCAAGCCACATGTCGCCGTCGACCGGCTGGAGTGCGGGCTGGCCGGTGCCGCGCTCGCCGAGCTGATGTTCGAGGGCCGGATCGCCCTCGACGGAGGGGGGATCGCCGCTGTCGACCCGCGGCTGTGGCAGGAGCCGCTCACCGACCTGCTGATCACCGAGATCCTGCGCCGCGAGGGGGCGCATCCGGCCCGGCTGTGGATCCGCTACCTGCGGACCCAGCTCAACATCAACGAACGCGTGGGCACCCGGCTGGTCACCGCCGGCGTGCTCCGGCGCGAGCAGGGCAAGCTGATCGGCCGGACGGTGCGCTGGCCGGCCATCGACCCGAACCAGGCGGCCTCACCGCGGGTGCGGCTGACCGCGATGCTGATGCACTCGTCCCCGGCCGAACTGGACCCGGGCACGCTGCTGCTGGCGACCCTCGCCGAGGCGGTCGGGCTGGCCGCGCACATCTTCGATCCGCAGGTGGCCGCGCGGATGCGCGACTGCCGCCGGTTCCTGCCGGCTCAGCTCGAAGGGCTGCTCGCCGCCGTCGTGGGCGCGCTCGACGTCACCACCACGACGGTACGGCGATGACGTCCCGCCCCGGGCGCAGCCGGGGCGGGACGGTTCGCGATCAGGCCGGGTCGCGCCACATCGGGTAGAGGCTGGGGCCCTCCGGCAGGTCCAGCGTGATCGGGCGGCGCCGGAATCCGAGCCGCTCGTACAGCGCGGCGTTGCGGGGCGTGCTCGCCTCCAGGTACGCGGCGGTGCCGGCCTGATCCAGCTCGGCCAGCTTGTTACGCAGCAGCGCCGAGC
Source organism: Micromonospora sp. CNB394 (assembly GCF_000374985.1). Classification (NCBI taxonomy): domain Bacteria; kingdom Bacillati; phylum Actinomycetota; class Actinomycetes; order Micromonosporales; family Micromonosporaceae; genus Micromonospora; species Micromonospora sp. CNB394. The sequence goes on from NZ_KB895852.1 coordinate 69,523, forward strand.
CGACGCCCTTGCCGTGATGGTCCGGGTGCACCGCGATGAAGGGCAGGTACCAGTGCGGCTCGGTCGGGTGCCGGGCGCTCATCATCTCGTCCAGCACGCCGAACCGCTTCATGGCCTCCGTGCCGATCGCGGCCTCCATGCCGTCGAACTCGTCGCCCTCGTCGGCGTCGTGTCCTTCGCCGGTGGGTAGCCAGAGCGTGGCGCCCAGACCGTCGCCGGCGACGTGCACCTCGCCGGTGCGCAGCGCCAGCGCGACGAACGGCCCGAAGAAGCCGGGATGGACCCGGGCGCGGTGGTCGTCGGCCGGGAAGATCCAGCCGCTCACCGGATCCCGCATGAACGCCTCGGCGAGGATCGCGGTCACGACGGCGGCGTCCGCCGTGGATGCCCGCCGGATACTGTCCTGCCACTCAGTCACTTGCCAACCGTCCTGCCGGCTCGACGAGCCATTGTGGTCATTGATCGGCGTGCAAGGTATCAGGTGTCCACGCCCGTGCGGCAGGGGTCGGTCGCCGTCGTTCGCCGTGATCCGGTCCGTCTGGCTACGCTGGCCCGGACCACGACAGGAGGACCATGTCCCGCTCGCGTCGTCCCGGCCCGCAGCCCGGGGCCGCCATGACCTCGTCCCCCTGGATCCTCGTCGCCGCGGGCGTCGTCGTGATGGTGGTCCTGCTGGTGGTGGCGCTCGGTTCGGTGCGGGGCCGGCGTACGTTCCCGGCGGCCGGTCCGGCGGATCCGGTGATGTCGCTGCCGCAGGTCCCGATGACGCCCACGGCGGTCACCGCCACCGGCCCGTCGCCGGTGTCCGCCACCGCTGCGGTGGTGCCGGGCCTGTCGCCCCGGTCCACTGTGCTGCCCGCCCGGCCGACGCCGACCGCGCCGACTCCCGGTCCCCGGGGCGTGACCCGGCCGGCTCCGTCCCCGCCGCCTCCCGCGCCGCCGTCGGCGGTGACCGGCCGGTACAGCGTGCCGAACGCCTTCGACGGCGGCTTCATCGGCGAGGTGCTGCTGGTCAACACCGCGGGTACGCCCCACGGCTGGACGGTGCGCGCCGAGTTTCCCGGCGGCCGGCTGGTCACCGCCTGGGTCGAGGGCGCCGAGCAGGGCGTGTTCGACTTCACCGACGGCGTGTTCACCTACCGGAGCGGTTTCGACCTGGCGCCCGGGCAGTCCGTGCCGGTGCGGTTCCACATCGAGCGGGCCGGCACCCGGCCGGTGAGCTGCACCGTCGACGGCTCGCCCTGCGCCGGGCGGTAGATCCGGCGCCCCGGGCCGGGGCCACTGTGTGCGTTTTCTCTTGCAAGGTGTCTGCTTTGTTGCGGCAGGGTTTGCAAGGTATTGCAGAATGTTTCGGCAAGGGCTAGCGTGCGGGCGAATCAGCGACCAGAGAAAGGCCGTCGATGAAACCCCCGCCGATATCCCCCAAGCCGCTGCTCGCGCTGGTCACCTCCCTCGTACTCACTCTCGTCGGCGTGCCGGTGGCCCTCCACCAGCTCGGCACCGACGCCACCGCCCCGGCCGCCACCCCCGACGTCCTGGCCGCCGGCAACGCTCCGCAGTGGAACCGCGAGCCGTCCCCCGACGCGCTGCTCAAGGCCGGCACCAGCACCGAGAAGGCCGAGCAGTTCTACTTCGTCCTGCCGGACCGGTTCGCCAACGGCGACAAGCGCAACGACACCGGTGGCCTGAAAGGCGACCGGCTCACCACCGGCCTCGACCCGGCCGACAAGGGCTTCTACCACGGTGGCGACCTCAAGGGCCTGATCGACCGGATGGACTACATCCAGGGTCTCGGCACCACCGCCATCTGGCTCGCGCCGATCTTCAAGAACCGGCCGGTGCAGGGCACCGGCGCGGACGTCTCGGCCGGCTACCACGGCTACTGGATCACCGACTTCACCCAGGTCGACCCGCACTTCGGCACCAACGCCGAGCTGAAGAAGCTGGTCGACCTGGCGCACCGCCGGGGGATCAAGGTCTACCTCGACATCATCGTCAACCACACCGCCGACGTCATCCGGTACGCCGAGGACAGGTACGGCTACGTGGACAAGAAGACCGCCCCCTACCGCGACGCGCAGGGGCGGCCCTTCGAGGACCGCAACTACGCCGACGGCACCCGGCGGTTCCCGGCGGTGAACTCGACGTCGTTCCCGTACACCCCGGTGTTCGCCACCCCGGCCGACGCCAAGGTCAAGGTGCCGGCGTGGCTCAACGACCCGACCATGTACCACAACCGCGGTGACTCCACCTTCGCCGGGGAGAACAGCGAGTACGGCGACTTCTTCGGCCTCGACGACCTGTGGACCGAGCGTCCCGAGGTGGTCCGCGGCATGACCGACATCTACGCCCAGTGGATCGGCAAGGCCGGCGTGGACGGGTTCCGCCTCGACACGGTCAAGCACGCCAACCTCGACTTCTGGCCGCAGTTCGCCCGTGGCATCGACGCCGCCGCCGCGAAGGCCGGCAAGAAGGACTTCTTCATGTTCGGCGAGGTCTACAGCGCCGAGCCGGAGATCCAGTCCAGCTACGTGCGGCAGGGCGGGCTGCCCGCCACGCTCGACTTCTCGTTCCAGGAGGCGGCACGCGGCTTCGCCGCCGCCGACGGCTCGGCCAGGGCGCTCGCCGACGTCTACGCCAAGGACGACCTGTACTCCGCTCGGGACACGAACGCCAACCGGCTCACCACGTTCCTGGGCAACCACGACATGGGCCGGATCGGCTCGTTCGTCGCCGCCGCCGGCGGGGACGACGCCACCCAGCTGAACCGCAGCCGACTCGCCCACCAGCTGATGTTCCTCACCCGCGGCCAGCCGGTCGTCTACTCCGGCGACGAGCAGGGCTTCACCGGGCCGGGCGGCGACAAGGACGCGCGGCAGGACATGTTCGCCTCGCGGACCGCCGACTACCTCGACGACGACCTGATCGGCACCAGCCGTACCCACGCCGTCGACCAGTACGACACCCGCCACCCGCTCTACCGGACCATCGCCGAGCTGGGCGAGCTGCGGACGGCGCACCCGGCGCTGCGCGACGGCGTGCAGGTGACCCGGTACGCCGCCGACGAACCGGGCGTCTTCGCGTTCTCCCGCGTCCTGCCCGCCGACCGGATCGAGTACGTCGCAGCGGTGAACAACGCCGCGACGCCGCAGACTGTCACCGTGGACACCTGGTCGGCCGGCACCCGCTTCACCGGCGTGTACGGCGGCGCCGCGGGCGCGACGGCCGGCGCGGACGGCACGCTGAGCGTCACCGTGCCGGCCATGTCGGCGGTGGTACTGAAGGCCGACCGGGCGATCCCGCAGGCCGGGGCGCCGAAGATCACGATCACCGAGCCCGGCGACGACCCGGTCCCCGGCAAGGCCGCCGTCGCCGCCCAGGTGACCGGCGATCCGCTCGCCACCGTCACGTTCGCCGCCCGGGTCGCGGGCGGCAGGTGGACGCTGCTGGGCACCGCCCACCGCGCGCCGTACACCGTGCGCCACGACCTGACCGGCCTGCCCGGCGGCACCCGGGTGGAGTACAAGGCGGTGGTCCGCGACGGCAACGGCCGTACCGCCACCGCCCGCGCCACCGGCACCGTCGGCACCCCGGCGCAGGGCGCGTCGCGGGACTGGGCGATCGTGCACTACCAGCGCCCGGCCGGCGGGTACGACGACTGGCGGCTGTACGCCTGGGGCGACATCGACCCGGCGTACGTGACCGAATGGCCCGCCGGGCAGCCGTTCGCCGGTGCGGACTCGTACGGCCGGTTCGCCTGGGTCAAACTCAAGCCCGGCGCGAAGACAGTCGGCTTCCTCGTCGTCGACGCCGACGGCAACAAGGACGTCGCCGCCGACCGCACCATCGACGTGACCGCGACCGGTGAGGTATGGGTCAAGCAGGGCGACCCGGCGCTCTACCCGACGCGGCAGGCCGCCACCGGTGAGCCCGACCCGCCAGCGGACCAGGACACGGCGCTGATCCACTGGCGCAAGGCCGACGGGAACTACGACGGCTGGGGCCTGCACCTGTGGGACGGCGCGGCCACCCCGACCGACTGGGCCGCCCCGCTCGAACCGGAGAAGATCGACGCGTACGGCGCTGTCTTCCGGGTGCCCCTCGCCGCCGGGGCGACCGGGCTGAGCTACATCATCCACCGAGGCGACGAGAAGGATCAGCCCGAGGACCAGCGGCTCGACTTCGCCTCCGCCGGACGCGAGGTGTGGCTCCTGGCCGGCGTCAAGGGACGGCTGCTGCCGACCACCACGTCCGGCGCCGCCAAGGACCTCGACCTGACAAAGCAGAAGGCGCAGTGGATCGACAGGTCCACAGTCGCCTGGGCCACCGGGCCGACCGACGGGCGGCGGTACGCGCTCGCCGTCGCCCCGGCCGGCGGGATCGGCCTCGCCGACGGCGAGCTGACCGGCACGTACACCACCATCGGACTGCGGGCGCAGCGCAACGGGCTGACCGAGGCGCAACGGCAGGCGTACCCCCATCTCTGGGCCTCACACGCCTTCACGCTGGACCGCGCCGACCTGGCCCGGGTGCCGGCGGCGCTGCGCGGCCAGCTCGTGGTCACCGAGCGGGACGCCGAGGGCGCGCTGCTCGCCGCCACCGGCGTGCAGATCCCCGGCGTGCTCGACGACGTCTACGCGGCGGCGACCGGCGCGAAGCTCGGCCCGACATTCGCCGGCCGCGTGCCCACCCTGGCGGTGTGGGCGCCGACCGCGCGGACCGTGTCGCTGGAGCTGTTCGACTCGCCCACGGCACAGCCGGCCACCGTGGCGATGCGCCGCGACGACCGCACCGGCGTCTGGTCGGTACGCGGTACGAAGGCGTGGAACGGCCGCTACTACCGCTACCGGGTGCAGGCGTGGCAGCCCGCCACGCAGAAGATGGTCACCGCGTCGGTGACCGACCCGTACTCGGTGGCGCTCGCGCCGAACTCCACGCACAGCCAGATCGTCGACCTGGCCGACCCGTCGCTCGCGCCGGCCGGCTGGGCGAACCTGCGCAAACCGGCCGCGCCGCCGGCCTCGAAGGTCCAGATCTCCGAGCTGTCGGTGCGGGACTTCTCCATCGCCGACACCACGGTCCCCGCCGAACGGCGCGGCACCTACCTGGCGTTCACCGACCCGGGCACGGCGGGCATGAAGCACCTGCGGGCGCTCGGCGACGCCGGGGTCAACCACCTGCACCTGCTGCCGGCCTTCGACTTCGCCACCATTCCGGAGAAGCGGGCCGACCAGGCGCGGCCGGACTGCGACCTGGCCGCGCTGCCGCCGGACTCCGACGAGCAGCAGAGGTGCGTCGCGGCGGTGGCCGGCACCGACGGCTACAACTGGGGGTACGACCCGCTGCACTACACGGTGCCCGAGGGTGGGTACGCCGTCGACCCGAACGGCGCGAAGCGCACCACCGAGTTCCGCCGGATGGTCGCCGGCGTGAACAAGGCCGGCCTGCGGGTGGTCATGGACGTGGTCTACAACCACACCTCGGCCGCCGGCGCCGACGCGAAGTCGGTGCTCGACCAGGTGGTGCCGGGCTACTATCACCGGCTGCTGGAGGACGGAACCGTCGCCAACTCCACCTGCTGCGCCAACACCGCCCCGGAGCACGCCATGATGGGCAAGCTCGTGGTGGACTCGCTGGTGACCTGGGCCAAGGCGTACAAGGTCGACGGGTTCCGGTTCGACCTGATGGGCCACCACCCGAAGGCGAACATCCTGGCCGTACGGGCCGCGCTGAACAAGCTCACGCCCGCCCGCGACGGCGTGGACGGCCGGAGGATCCTGCTGTACGGCGAGGGCTGGAACTTCGGCGAGGTCGCCGACGACGCCCGGTTCACGCAGGCCACTCAGGCCAACATGGCCGGCACCGGCGTCGGCACGTTCAACGACCGGCTCCGCGACGCGGTGCGCGGCGGCGGCCCGTTCGACGCCAACCCGCGGGTCCAGGGCTTCGCCTCCGGCCTTTACACCGACCCCAACGGCGACGAGGTGAACGGTTCGGCCGCCGAGCAGCGGGCCCGGCTGCTGCACCAGCACGACCTGATCAAGGTGGGTCTGACCGGGAACCTGCGCGGCTACCGGTTCACCGACTCCAGCGGCAAGCGGGTCACCGGCGCGCAGGTCGACTACAACGGCGCCCCGGCCGGGTACACGGCAGCACCGGGCGAGGCGGTCACCTACGTCGACGCGCACGACAACGAGATCCTGTACGACGCGCTGGCGTACAAGCTGCCGCAGGGGACCTCGGCGCAGGACCGGGCCCGGATGCAGGTGCTCGCGCTGGCGACCACGGCGCTCGGGCAGGGTGCCGGATTCGTGACCACCGGCTCGGAGCGGCTGCGCTCGAAGTCGCTGGACCGCAACTCGTACAACTCCGGTGACTGGTTCAACCAGATCCGCTGGGACTGCGCCCAGGGCAACGGGTTCGGCGCCGGCCTGCCGCCGGAGGCCGACAACAAGGACAAGTGGCAGTACGCGAAGCCGCTGCTGGCCGACCCGGAGCTGGTGCCGGACTGCGCCGCGGTCGAGCTGGCCGACGCCCGGTACGCGGAGCTGCTGCGCGTCCGGCGGTCCTCGCCGGTGTTCGGGCTCGACACCGCCGAGCAGGTGCAGAAGCGGGTGGCGTTCCCGCTGTCCGGGACGAAGGAGACCCCGGGCGTGCTCACCATGACCCTCGACGCGCGAGGGCTGGACGGGAAGTGGAAGTCGGTGACTGTCGTCTTCAACGCCACCCCGGAGACGGCGAAGCAGACAGTCACCGGGCTGCGCGGGGCGAACGTGGCACTGCATCCGGTGCTGCGGAACTCGGCCGACCCGGCGCTGCGTACCGCGTCGTTCGACCGCGCCGCCGGCACGTTCACCGTGCCCGCGCGCAGTGTGGCGGTGTTCGTCCAGAGCTGACCGCACAGCCGACCGGCCCCCTGCCACGTCTCGTGGCAGGGGGCCGGTCGCGTACCGGTGGCCCGTCAGGTCAGTTGAAGCAGTCCTCGACGGTGTTGGCGCAGTTGGTGGGGTCGTTGTTGCTGATGAGGGACTTGTCGTCGAGCTTGACGCGTCCTTCGTTGTTGAGGACGCCGCCGGCGACCCGGTGGAGCTTGCTGGAGTCGGTGGCGGTGTTCTTGGTGACGTGGGTCTTGGTCAGGGTGATCTTCGCCTTGTTGTTGAAGATGCCGCCGCCGTTGAGGGCGGTGTTGCCCTTGACCAGGGTGTCGCGGATGGTGAGGGTGGCGTTGTGGTCCTCGTCGCGTTCGCGGGGGACGAAGCCGTCCTCGAT
>NZ_KB895853.1:0-67192 GCF_000374985.1 Micromonospora sp. CNB394
GCTGCGCAGGTTCTGGTGAAGCTGGGTGCTGATCTGAACCGGGTGCGGCAGCAGGTCATCCAGTTGCTGTCGGGCTATCAGGGTAAGGAGCCGGCTGCTGCTGGTGCTGCCCCGGGTGAGGCCGCGCCGTCGACCAGTCTCGTGTTGGACCAGTTCGGCCGTAACCTGACCCAGGCGGCGCGTGAGGGCAAGCTCGATCCGGTGATCGGGCGTGAGAAGGAGATCGAGCGGGTCATGCAGGTGCTGTCCCGCCGGACCAAGAACAACCCGGTGTTGATCGGTGAGCCTGGTGTCGGTAAGACCGCTGTGGTGGAGGGTCTGTCGCAGAAGATCATCAAGGGTGAGGTGCCCGAGACGCTGAAGGACAAGCAGCTTTACACGCTTGACCTGGGTGCTCTGGTGGCTGGTTCCCGTTACCGTGGTGATTTCGAGGAGCGTCTGAAGAAGGTGCTCAAGGAGATCCGTACTCGTGGTGACATCATTTTGTTCATCGACGAGATCCACACTTTGGTGGGTGCGGGGGCGGCTGAGGGCGCGATCGACGCCGCGAGCATCCTCAAGCCGATGTTGGCCCGTGGTGAGTTGCAGACCATCGGTGCCACCACGCTCGACGAGTACCGTAAGCACTTGGAGAAGGACGCTGCTCTGGAGCGTCGTTTCCAGCCGATCCAGGTGGGTGAGCCGTCTCTGGCTCACACCATCGAGATCCTCAAGGGTCTGCGGGACCGTTACGAGGCGCACCACCGTGTGTCCATCACTGATGCTGCTCTGGTCGCCGCGGCGACGCTCGCCGACCGGTACATCTCGGATCGGTTCCTGCCGGACAAGGCGATCGATCTGATCGATGAGGCGGGTGCCCGGATGCGGATCCGCCGGATGACCGCGCCGCCGGACCTGCGCGACTTCGACGAGCGCATCGCTCAGGTGCGCCGTGACAAGGAGTCCGCGATCGATGCGCAGGACTTCGAGCGGGCTGCGCAGCTGCGCGACACGGAGAAGCAGCTGTTGGGTCAGAAGGCGCAGCGGGAGAAGGAGTGGAAGGCCGGTGATCTGGACGTCGTCAGCGAGGTCGACGACGAGCAGATCGCCGAGGTGCTCGGTAACTGGACCGGTATCCCGGTCTACAAGCTGACCGAGGAGGAGACCTCGCGTCTGCTGCGTATGGAAGACGAGCTGCACAAGCGCGTCATCGGCCAGGAGGACGCGGTCAAGGCGGTGTCGAAGGCGATCCGGCGTACCCGGGCCGGCCTGAAGGACCCGAAGCGTCCCTCCGGCTCGTTCATCTTCGCCGGCCCGTCCGGCGTCGGTAAGACCGAGCTGTCCAAGGCGCTCGCCGAGTTCCTGTTCGGCAGCGAGGACGCCCTCATCCAGCTCGACATGTCGGAGTTCCACGACCGGTACACGGTGTCCCGGCTCGTCGGTGCCCCTCCGGGCTACGTCGGCTACGACGAGGGTGGGCAGCTGACCGAGAAGGTGCGGCGCCGGCCGTTCTCGGTGGTCCTGTTCGACGAGATCGAGAAGGCCCACCCGGACGTGTTCAACACGCTCCTGCAGATCCTGGAGGACGGGCGTCTGACCGACGGTCAGGGCCGGATCGTGGACTTCAAGAACACGGTCATCATCCTGACCACCAACCTCGGTACGCGTGACGTCGCCAAGGCGGTGTCGCTGGGCTTCCAGGCATCTGAGGACTCCGAGTCGAACTACGACCGGATGAAGCAGAAGGTCAACGACGAACTCAAGCAGCACTTCCGGCCCGAGTTCCTCAACCGCATCGACGACACCATCGTCTTCCACCAGCTGCGCGAGAACGAGATCCTCTCGATCGTGGACATCATGATCCAGCGGATCGAGACGCAGCTACGCAACAAGGACATGGGTCTGGAGCTGACCGACAACGCCAAGAAGTACCTGGCGAAGAAGGGCTTCGACCCGGTACTGGGCGCACGGCCGCTACGCCGCACGATCCAGCGCGACATCGAGGACAACCTGTCCGAGCGGATCCTCTTCAACGAACTGACCCCGGGCCAGATCGTGGTGGTGGACTGCGAGGGCGACCCGGAAAACATCGACAAGTCCAAGCTCGTCTTCCGGGCCGGCAAGCCGGTGCCGACGGGTCAGCCGTAGGCCCGCCGGCCCACCTCCGCCAGATGAGCACGCGTCGCGTCGTCGCAGAGCGCCCCGGTCACCCCGGCGGCGTACGCCCGCTCCGGCCCGAGCCCGAGACGCGCCGCCAGCTCGTGCTCACGAGCCAGGTCGGTGCCGAACATCGCCGGGTCGTCGGTGCCGACGGTACAGAGCAGACCGGCGGCGACCAGACGGGGTAGCGGATGCGCCGCCTCGGACCCCACCACCCGGGTCCGCAGGTTCGACGTGGGGCACACGTCCAGCACCACACGCCGGTCCCGCAGTTCGGCGAGCAGACCGTCGTCCTCGGCGGCCCGGACACCGTGCCGGATCCGCGCCGGGGCCAGTTCCAGCAGGTCACGCACCGAGTCGGGACCGCCCGCCTCGCCACCGTGCGGGACGAACGCCAGGCCACCGTCGCGGGCGATCGCCACGGCCCTGGCGAACACGTTCGCCGGTGCGGCCAGCTCCGGCCCGCCCAGCCCGAACCCGACCACGCCCCGGTCCCGGTAACGCACGGCCTGGCGGGCGCACTCCTCGGCGTCGGCCGGCGACAGCTCGCGATCCACGTCGGGAGTCAACAGCACACGTACGCCATGCCGCTCGTACGCCTCGGCCGCGCCATCGGCGTACCCCTCGAAGACGGCCGTCCAGCCGACGCCCCGGCGCACCCGCTCGGCCGGCGAGAAGATGCCCTCCAGGTAGACCGCGCCGTGGGCGGCGGCCTCGGCGGCGTACTCCACCACGACGCGCCGGAAGTCGTCGGCGGTACGCAGGCAGTTGGTGGTGAGCACCCACGTCCGGACGAAGTGCGCGAAGTCGGTGAACTCGTAGAGCGGACGCAGCCCCTCGACCGTCTCCGCGGGCAGCCGCTCGCCGTTGCGCCGGGCGATGACCAGCAGTGTCTCCGGCCGCACCGTCCCCTCGAAGTGGACGTGCAGTTCGATCTTCGGGGACGGCCCGACCCACGCCGCCATCAGGCGGCTCGCAGCGGGTGCCGCTCGTCCGCCACCGGCGCCCGCCCCCGCCAGCCGGCCTGCGACACGCCCAGCAGCCAGCGCAGCGGCGTGGCCGAGAGCAGCGGCGGATCAGTGACCCGCACCTGCCGTACCGGCACCGTGAGCGTGGCCAGCGCCGTGGGCCGGGCGTGCTGGTCACCGGCCGGTACTTGCAGCTCCGTGTCACCGACCAGGAAACTGTCCGGCGCGCCGTCGACGAGCGCCGCGGTGGCGTCCCGGTCCGGCCGCAACAGCAGGACGCGGGCGCGGTGCTCGCCCGGCGGCACGGTGGCGGGCAGCGCGGCGGGTAGTGGCCGCGGCGCGGCCGTCCACCACTCGTTGCGCCCGCCGTTGCGGGGCGCCACCGCGGCGAGCAGCAGACCCGGCAGGTCAACCGTGTCGAGGTGCACCAGCGCCCGGTGCGCCTGGCCGGCGACGATCGCGCGCCCCCTGATCACCGGCAGTAGGGCCGACACCGACACGCCTGCCAACTGGCGGGCGAGCTGGCGGAACCGCTCCGGCGGCAGGCTCACCCAGCGCCGGAACTGGGTCGTGAACGTGCCGACGCTGGAGTACCCGACCTGGGCGCTGATCGCCGTGACGGTGAGCGAGGAAACCAGTAGCAACCGTCGCGCCTCGGCCATGCGCAGGGCTGCCAGGAAACGTGCCGGTGTCATCGAGGTGGCCTGCTTGAACACGCGATGAAAATAGAAGGGGCTGAACGGGGCCAGGCGCGCCAAAGTCTCCAGCGGCAACGGCCTGCTGAGTTCTCTTTTCATGTGCTCGATCACCCGGACAATGGCGGCCAGCCGACCGCCGTGATCCTTGCAGTCGGCACCGGAAAACAGCCCCATGGCCCCTCCATCGCTACGTGGAAACCGTGGCCAATGGTGCTGTGCAGCTCTTGAACGAGTCTTGATTGGCTGCGCACCGGCAGCTCCGGCGCACGTGACAGCCGTCCGTCCCTCCTGGTCGAGCCGGTCCGGAAGCCGCTGCCCGGCCTGCGCGCGACCGGCTTCTCCGGCCCGGCCGACCAGCCCTCGGCACCCGCCGGAGGCAACACAGCAACCTGCGAGAAGACAGTGGCCGAGGCTTCCGCAAGTATTGGCCGGAGCGCGCACGCCAATCGAAGAGCTTCGCTGCAGGCGAGCGGCATCCGCATGCGTACACCCACGGCGAATTGGACTTGCCATGGCCCGAATCTTGTTGGCACTGCGACAACGCATCCTGACTCCGGATAAGCGCGAGGCGTTGTTTGACGTACGCGGTTTCCACGTCAAGAGCGACGCCGCGCGGCAGGCCCTGGAAAGTGCCGGGCTGAGTTTCATAGGCGGGTTCGGCGACGCCGCCGGGGCACCCTCGCCCCGGGCCGCCGAGGAACTGCTGGAACGTCGCCCGGCACCGCTGCGCGGTTTCGCCTACGAGGGCGCCGCGATGGCGTACGCCCTGATGGACAGCCTGCGCCCCGGCGGCGGCCGGAGTCTGGCACGATTCCTGGCCGGACGCGGCGACGCGCACGCCTACATGGCGCACGTCGGCACCGGGTGGGCCATGGCCCGGCTGCCCCGCTGGCGCTGGCCGGCGGTCCTTCCGCCCGACCCGCTGTTGCGCTGGCTCGCCCTCGACGGCTACGGCTTCCACCAGGCCTACTTCCACACCGGCCGGTACGTCCACGAAGGCCACCGCGACCCGGCGCACATCTGGCCGGCGGAGCTGCGGCACTACGCCCCGCGCGCGGTGGACCAGGGCATCGGCCGGGCGCTGTGGTTCGTCGCCGGCGCCGACCCGGCCGAACTGGTCCGCCTGCTCCACCGCTTCTCCGCCGACCGGCACCCCGACCTGTGGAGCGGGGTCGGCCTGGCCGCCAGCTACGCCGGTGGCGCCGAGCTGGGCGAGCTGAGAATGCTCCGCGAGGCTGCCGGCGAGCACCGTCCGGCGCTCGGCCAGGGCGGCGCGTTCGCGGCCAAGGCCCGGATCCGCGCCGGGCACGTCCCGACGCACACCGCTGTCGCGGTCGGGGCGTTCTGCGTCACAAACGTCGAGCAGGCCGCCTCGATCACCGACGCGGCGCTCGCCGACCTGACCGATTCGGCCTCGCGGCCCGCCTTCGCGGTGTGGCGTCAGCGGATCGCCGACCATCTCGTCCTGCTGGGGAGGTGCTGACCGGGTGTCCATGATCCTTGGTTGGGGCCGACGTCACTGCGCCGGGCTGACCGCCCTGCTGCTGATCGTCGGCCTGTTCCTGATCTCCGAGCCGGCTACTGCCACCGACGACGAACGGCGGCGCATGGCCGAGGGCTACCGGTTCACGCCGCTGTCCATCGCGATCCCGGGCGGCCTGCCGCAGCAGAGCATCCGCCGGGTCAACAAGGAGTACACGCACATCGACGCGTGGATCTCCTCGGTGGGCGCCGGGGTAGCCATGAACGACATCGACGGCGACGGCCTGGCGAACGACCTCTGCGTCACCGACGTACGGATCGACCGGGTGGTGGTCACCCCCACGCCCGGGGAGCGCCAGGAGCGGTATCAGCCGTTCGTGCTCGACCCGGCGCCGCTGCCGATGGGCCCGCACATGGCGCCGATGGGCTGCGCACCCGGCGACTTCAACGAGGACGGCCGCACCGACCTGCTCGTCTACTGGTGGGGCCGGACGCCGGTGACGTTCCTGGCCCGCCCGGACGCCGCCGGTCTGTCCGCGGCGGCGTTCCGGCCGGTCGAGCTGGTTGACCGGCCCCCGGCCGCGGACGGCGGCTACACCGGGCCGCGGTGGAACACCAACACGGTGAGCGTTGCGGACTTCGACGGCGACGGCCACGAGGACGTGTTCGTCGGCAACTACTTCCCCGACGGCCCGGTGCTCGACCACACCGTCAGCGGCGGCGTGGCGATGAACAGGTCCATGTCCGCCGCGTACAACGGCGGGCGCGACCACATCCTGCGCTGGACCGGCGCGACCGCCGACAGTGTCACCTTCGCCGACGTGCCGGATCTCTTCGGCGACGACGTCTCCCGAGGCTGGGCGCTCGCGTCGAGCGCCACCGACCTCGACGGCGATCTGCTGCCCGAGCTGTACGTCGCGAACGACTTCGGCCCCGACCGGCTGCTGCACAACCGCTCCACGCCGGGCCGGGTGCGGCTGGCCCTCGCCGAGGGCGAGGGCAGCCGGCTCACGGTGCCCAAGTCGAAGATCCTCGGCCACGACTCCTTCAAGGGCATGGGCGTCGACGTCGGCGACCTGGATGGCGACGGCCTCTACGACATGTACGTCGGCAACATCACCACCTCGTTCGGGATCCAGGAGAGCAACTTCGCCTTCATCAACCAGGCGCGCGACGCCGACGACCTGCGGCAGCGGCTCGCCGCCGGCCGGGCTCCGTTCGTCGACCGCAGCGTCCCGCTGAACCTCGCCTGGAGCGGCTGGAGCTGGGACGTCAAGATCGCCGACCTGACCAACCGCGGCCGGCCCGACATCGTGCAGACCAGCGGTTTCGTCAAGGGCGAGGTGAACCGGTGGGCGCAGCTCCAGGAGCTGGCCACCGCGAACGACACACTGCTGGAGCACACCTCGTGGTGGCCACGGGTCCGCGCGGGCGACGACATCGCCGGTGGCCAGCCGCTGCGCCTGCACGTCCAGAGGCTCGACGGCGGGTACGCCGACATCGCCGACCGGCTCGGCCTGGCCGCGCCGATCCCGACCCGGGGCATCGCGCTCGGCGACGCCGACGGCGACGGCCGGCTGGACATGGCGGTGGCCCGGCAGTGGGACGCGCCGGTGTTCTACCGCAACGACAGCCCCGGCACCGGCTCGCAGCTCTCCCTGAAGCTGAACCGGCCACCGGCCGGTGACGCCGCCACCGGCTCCCCCGTGATCGGCGCCGACGTCACCGTCCGCACCCCGGACGGTCGCGTGCTGCGCGGCCGCGTCGACGGCGGCAGCGGCCACTCCGGCCGGCGCAGCTTCGAGGTGCACGTCGGCCTCGGTGACGTCACCGGGCCGGTCCAGGTCGACCTGGCCTGGCGGGACCGCACCGGCGCTCCCCGTACGCAGACGCTGACGCTCACGCCCGGCCGGCACGCGCTCACCCTCGGCACCCAGGCACAGGAGGCGAGTTCATGACGAAGCCACGCGACCCGCGAGTGACAGCGCTGCGCCGCTTCGCGATCTCGATCACCGTCCTCAACATCCTCGGTTACACGGTCCTCGGCTTCGAACAGCCCGCGCTCTGGCCGGTGTACGCCGTGCTTACCGCGTACGCCGCGGAGCTGCTGCTGGAGGCGGTGGGCGCGCGGGGCGAGGGCCGCGCCCCCCGGTACGCGGGCGGCGTCCGCAACCTGGTCGAGTTCCTCTTCCCGGCGCACATAACCGCGCTTGCGGTGAACATGCTGCTCTACACGAACGACCGGCTGCTGGTGATGCTATTCGGTGTGCTGGTGGCGATCAGCGGCAAGTGGCTGCTGCGGACGCCGGTCGACGGGCGGCTGCGGCACTTCATGAACCCGTCGAACTTCGGCATCGCGATCGTGCTGCTGCTGTTCCCGTGGGTCTCCATCGCGCCCCCGTACCACTTCACCGAGAATCTCTCCGGCCCCGCCGACTGGGCGATCGTGGCGGTGATCCTCGTGCTGGGCACGATGCTCAACGCCAAGCTGACCCGCCGGATGTGGCTGATCGCCGGCTGGCTGTCGATCTTCGTGGTGCAGTCGATGGTCCGGGGCCTGATCCTGGACACGTCGATCCCGGCCGCGCTGGCCACCATGACCGGTACCGCGTTCGTCCTCTTCACCAACTACATGATCACGGACCCGGGTACGACGCCGAGCCGGCCCGCCGCCCAGTTCGCGTTCGGCGGCGGGGTGGCGCTCGTGTACGGCGTGCTGACCGGCGCCTCGGTGACGTACGGACTCTTCTTCGCCACCGCGATCGTCTGCCTGGTCCGCGGCCTCTTCCTCTGGTCGCTGCACGCCTCGCGCCGCGAGCAGCGGCGCCGCGAACAGGACCACCCCCTCTCGCCCGCAACGCCCGGGACACCGGCCACTACCGGTCCCGTCTCCGCGGACAACACCAAGCGGCCCGTGCCCGCCTGATCCGCGAGTCGCACAACCTCAGGAGTCACGACATGAGCAGAATCGCGGTCGTCGGCATGAGCTGCCGCTACCCGGAAGCCGATTCGGTGGCCGACCTGTGGCGCAACGTCCTGAGTGGGCGGCGGGCGTTCCGCCGGCTGCCGCCGGAGCGGATGAGCCTGGAGGACTACTGGGACGCCGACCCGGCCGCACCGGACCGGTTCTACAACCGGAACGCGGCGGTCATCGAGGGGTACACGTTCGACCGGATCCGCCACCGGATCGCCGGCAGCACCTACCGCTCCACCGACCTCACCCACTGGCTGGCGCTGGACGTGGCCGGCGAGGCGCTCGCCGACGCCGGCTGGCCGGACGGCGCCGGACTGCCCCGGGAACGCACCGCTGTCGTGGTCGGCAACACCCTCACCGGCGAGTTCTCCCGCGCCAACGTGCTGCGGCTGCGCTGGCCGTACGTACGCCGGGTGCTGGCAGCCGGGCTGCGCGAACAGGGATGGTCGGACGACCGGATCGCGGAGTTCCTCGCGGTGACCGAGGAGCGGTACAAGAGCCCCTTCCCGCCGATCGACGAGGACACGCTCGCCGGTGGTCTGTCCAACACCATCGCCGGGCGGATCTGCAACCACTTCGACCTCGGCGGCGGCGGCTGGACCGTGGACGCGGCCTGCGCCTCCAGCCTGCTGTCGGTGGTCACCGCCGCACGCGCCCTGGCCGTCGGCGAGATCGACGTGGCCGTCGCGGGCGGGGTGGACCTGTCTATCGACCCGTTCGAGATGGTCGGCTTCGCCAAGGCCGGCGCGCTGGCCCGCGATGAGATGCGCGTCTACGACGAACGGTCGCAGGGCTTCTGGCCGGGTGAGGGCTGCGGCATGGTCGTGCTGATGCGCCACGACGACGCGGTGGCGCAGGGGCGCACCGTGTACGCGTCGATCGCCGGCTGGGGTGTCTCCTCCGACGGGCGCGGCGGGATGACCCGGCCGGAGGCGCAGGGCTACCGGCTGGCGCTGGACCGGGCGTACCAGCGGGCCGGTTTCGGCATCGGCACGGTGCCGCTCTTCGAGGGGCACGGCACCGGCACGGCGGTCGGCGACGCCACCGAGCTGCGCGCGCTCTCCGCCGCCCGGCGCGACGCCGGGGCCACCGATCCGGCCGCCATCGGCTCGATCAAGGCGCTCATCGGGCACACGAAGGCCGCCGCCGGGGTGGCCGGGCTGATCAAGGCGACGATGGCGCTGCGGCATGCGATCGTCCCGCCCACAGCCAATTGCACCCGCCCGCGCCCGGAGCTGACCGCCGCCGACCGGACGCTGCGCGCCGCGCCGGTGGCCGAGCCCTGGCCGGACGGGGCGCCGCTGCGCGCCGGGGTCATCGCGATGGGCTTCGGCGGAATCAACACCCACCTGGTACTGGAGGCCGGCCCGTCCGCCGTGCCGGAGCGCATCCGGCGACAGCAGCTCCGGCTCGCCCGGCACGCCCAGGACGCCGAGCTGCTGCTGCTCGACGCGGCCGATCCGGCCGCGCTGCGGGAACGGGTGGCCACGCTGCTGCCCCCGCTGGCCCGGCTGTCGTACGGCGAGCTGACCGACCTGGCCGGCGCGCTGGCCGGTGAGGTACGCGATCGGCCGATGCGGCTGGCGGTGGTTGCCGCCTCCCCCGCCGAGGCGGCCGACCGGTTCGGGCACGCCCTGGCGGCGCTCGACCGGGGCGAGGAGGAACTGTTCGCCGACGGGCTGGCGCTGCGGCGCACGCTGCGGCCGGCCCGGCTCGGGTTCCTCTTTCCCGGCCAGGGCTCCGGCCGGCGCGTCGACGGCGGCGCGCTGGCCCGGCGCTTCCCGGCCGCCGCCGAGGTGCACCGCCGGGCGGCGCTGCCGGCCGGCGCGGACCCGGTGGCCACCGAGGTGGCTCAGCCGCGCATCGCGGCGGATTCCCTGGCCGGCCTGCGGGTGCTCACCGAACTCGGCGTCGAGGCGCGGGTGGCGGTCGGGCACAGCCTCGGCGAGATCACCGCGCTGCACTGGGCCGGCACCGTCGACGCGGAGGCGGTGCTGCGGATCGCCGCGGCCCGCGGCGCGGTCATGGCCGGCTGCCGGGAACCGGGCACGATGGCCGGCCTGGCCGCCGACGACACCGCTACCGCCCGGTTGATCGGCGCGGAGCCGGTGGTGGTGGCCGGCTACAACGGGCCCCGGCAGACAGTGGTCGCCGGTCCGTCCGACGCGGTGCGACGGGTGTGCGAGCGGGCCACCGAGGCCGGTGTGCACTGGGCGGACCTGGCCGTCTCGCACGCGTTCCACTCCCCCCTGATGGCCTCGGCGGCGCGCGAGTTCGGCGACTGGCTGGAAGGGGTCCGGCTCGCCCCGCCGCGTCGGCCGGTGGTCTCCACCGTCACCGGCGCGGAGCTGAGCTCCGGCACGGACCTGATGGCGTTGCTGCGGCGGCAGATCACCGAGCCGGTGCGCTTCGCCGAGGCGGTCACCGAGGCCGGCAAGCGGGTGGACGCGCTGGTCGAGGTGGGCCCAGGCCAGGTGCTCGCGCGGATGGCCCGGGACCTGGTGGACGTGCCGGTGTTCGCCACCGGCACCGACGCGCCGACGCTCGCCGGGTTCCTCGGTACCGTCGGCGCGCTGTGGGCGCTGGGCGCGCCCGTCGACCACGGCACGCTCGTCAGCGACCGCCCGGTCCGTCCACTCGACCTGACCGCCCGGCAGCGCTTCTTCGCCAGCCCGTGCGAGGCGGCCCCTCCGGTCGTCGTCGACGCGGCGTCCCCGGCCGTCGCGGCCCGGCCGGCTGACGCCGGACGACCCGCCACCGGCAGTGAACGGCAACCGGCAGCCGATCCGCTGGCCGTGCTGCGCCGGCTGGCCGCCTCCCGCGCGGAGCTGCCGGCCGAGAGCGTCGGCGCGGACATCCGGCTCCTCGACGGCCTGCACCTCAGCTCGATCGCGGTGGGACAGTTGGTCAACGAGGCGGCCCGGGAACTCGGCCTGCCGGCGGTGCAGGCCCCGACGAACTTCGCCACCGCCACACTGCGCGAGATCGCCGACGCGCTGCGGGAACTGGATCCGGCCACCCCGGCCGTCGACCGGCGGGTGGACGGCGTCGCCCCGTGGGTGCGCGGCTTCACCGTCGAGCTGGTCGAGGAGCCGGTGGAGCGGATCCCCGCCGGCCCCGCCGGACCGGGTGACTGGCGTCTGTACGCGCCGGCCGGTCACCCGTACGCGGACGCGCTGCGCGACGCGCTCGCCGGTGCGGGCGTCGGCGCCGGGGTGTTGCTCTGCCCGGACGGGGACGAAGAGGTGGACGTCGACCTCGCGCTGCGCGCCGTCCAGGCGGCGGTGGCCCAGCGGCCGGGCAACCGCCTGGTGGTCGTCCAGCACGGCCGGGGCGTCTCCGGGCTGGCCCGTACCGCCCGGCTTGAGGGCACGAACCTGCACGTGACGCTGGTCGAGGCGGCACCCATCGACGACCTGGTGCAACGGGTGGTACGCGAGGTGGCCGCCACCGACGGGTACGCCGAGTCGCACCACGACGCGGACGGCACGCGACGTGTTCCCCTGCTCCGGCCGCTGCCACCGCCCGGCCCGGTACACGGCGGACCGGCCGGTCCGCAGCTGCGACCGGACGACGTGCTGCTGGTGACCGGCGGCGGGAAGGGCATCACCGCCGAGTGCGCCCTCGCGCTGGCCCGGGACACCGGTGCCCGGCTGGCGCTGCTCGGACGGGCGGACCCGGCCGGAGACCCCGAGCTGGCCGCCAACCTGGCACGGATGCGGGAGGCGGGGGTGCGTCTGCGGTACGTCCGCGCCGACGTCACCGACCCGGAGGCGGTACGCGCCGCCGTGGCGCAGGTGCGGGAGCACCTGGGTCCGGTCGCCGGTGTGCTGCACGGCGCCGGGGTCAACCGGCCCGCAGCCCTCGCCGCACTGGACCCGGACACGCTGCGCGCCACGCTCGGACCGAAGGTGGACGGCCTGGCGAACATCCTCGCCGCCGTCGAGGCGGACGGGCTGCGACTGCTGGTGACGTTCGGCAGCGTGATCGGGCGCGGCGGCCTGCCCGGCGAGGCCCACTACGCGCTGGCCAACGACTGGCTGGCCCGGCTGACCGCCGAGACCGGCCGCCGGTACCCCGGATGCCGCGCGGTGTGTCTGGAGTGGTCGGTCTGGTCCGGCGTCGGCATGGGTGAACGGCTCTCCGCCGTCGAGTCCCTGCTGCGCGCCGGGATCACCCCGATCCCGCCGGACGAGGGCGTACGGGCGCTGCGACAGGTACTCGCGCTGTCCCGGCTGCCTGCCGCGGTGGTGGTCACCGGCCGGACCGAAGGGCTGGACACGCTGCGCCACGAGCGGCGGGAGCTGCCGCTGCTGCGCTTCCTGGAACGCCCCCTGGTGCAGTACGACGGGGTGGAGCTGGTGGTCGAGGCGGACCTCTCGGCAGAGAGCGATCCGTACCTGACCGAGCACGACCTCGACGGTAACCTCCTGCTGCCCGCGGTACTCGGCATGGAGGCGATGGCGCAGGTCGCCACGGCGCTCAGCGGCGCCACCGGTGTGCCGGTGCTGACCGGCGTCAGCTTCCCCCGGCCCGTGGTGGTGGCACGCGGCGGGCGCGTCACCGTCCGGATCGCCGCCGTACAGGCCGAAGCGGGCGTGGTGGAGGTGGCGATCCGCAGCGACGAGACGGGCTTCGCGGCCGACCACTTCCGGGGCACCGTCCGCTTCGAGCCGGACGAGGGCGACCGGGAGGCGCCCGGTGTGACCGGCGGGCTGCCGCCGGTACCGCTGGAACCGGGCCGGGACCTCTACGGCGACCTGCTCTTCCAGGGCGACCGGTTCCGCCGGCTGGTGCGCTACCACCGGGTCGCATCCCGACGGGCCGAGGCGGACGTCGCCACCACCGAGGATTTGCGCTGGTTCCACGCGTTCCTGCCGCAACGGCTGCTGCTCGGCGACGCGGGCGCGCGGGACGCCTTCCTGCACGGCATCCAGGTCTGCGTACCGGACTCGACGCTGCTGCCGGTGTCGGTGGACCGGGTGGAGCCGGCCGGGCCGAAGCTCGCCGCCACCGAACAGATCCGTTTCGTGGCGGTGGAGCGGGAGCACCGGGACGACACCTACCGGTACGACGTGACCGTCCTCGGCGCGGCCGGGGTGGTGGTGGAACGCTGGCTCGGCCTGCGGCTGCGCGCGGTACGCCACCGACCGGCCGCCCTGCCGTGGCCGCCCGCGCTGCTCGGGCCGGTGCTGGAGCGGCGGCTGGGCCGGCTGCTCGGCGCCGACCTGGCGGTGGTGGTGGAACCGCGTCCGGACCGGACGGACGGACCGCGCCGGGAGGTCACGGCAGTGGCCGTCGGGCGGGCCGTGGGGCGGCCGGTGCGTCTGCGGTACCGGCCGGACGGACGGCCGGAGGACGTCAACGGCCGGCACGTCTCGGCCGCCCACAGCGGTGCCGCCAGCCTGCTGGTGGCCGGTGCCGGGCCGCTCGCCTGCGATCTGGAGGTGGTCCGGCACCGGCCCGCCGAGGTCTGGACCGACCTGCTCGGCCGGCACGCCGGGCTGGCCGGGCAGATCGCCGCCGACCGTGGCGAGGACGCCGACGTCGCCGCCACCCGGGTGTGGTGCGCCAAGGAGAGCCTGGTCAAGGCGGGGCTGCCGGTGGACGCCCCGCTCACGGTGGCCGGCGTCGACGGCGAGTGGGTGCTGTTGCGCAGCGGCCGGGTCACTGTGGCCACCGGCCCGGTCCGCGTCACCGGCGAGCCGCAGCCGGTGGTCGTCGCCGTCCTCACCGCGACGGGGGTGTGACGTGTCCTCCTGGTACGAGTACCGCCACGTGGTCGGCTTCGAGGAGACGAACCTCGTCGGCAACGTCTACTACGTCAACTATCTGCGCTGGCAGGGCCGCTGCCGGGAGATGTTCCTGCACGAGCATGCCCCGGCGGTGGTCGACGACCTGCGCGCCGGGCTGAAGCTGTTCACGCTGCGGGTGGACTGCGAGTTCCTCGCCGAACTCGACGCCTTCGACGAACTGCGCATCCGGATGAGCCTGGCCGAGCTGACCCAGACGCAGCTCGGCCTGGCCTTCGACTATCTGCGCGACGGCCCCGGCGGACTGGTGCCGGTGGCCCGGGGGCATCAGCGGATCGCCTGCATGCGGGAGGTCGCCGGGCAGGTGGTGCCGACCCGCGTGCCGCCGCCGCTGGTGCGGGCGCTGGCGCCGTACCGGGCGGCCGAGGGGGTGTCCGGTCGTGCCTGAGCGCGCAGTGGACGCGCCGGCCGCCGGGGCGCTGCGTACGGTGCTCGGCGAGTTCGTCACCGGCGTGACGGTGCTGACGGTGGGTGGCGCGCTGCCGCACGGCATGACGGCGAACTCGTTCACCTCGGTCTCGCTGGACCCGCCGCTGGTGCTGCTGTGCGTGAGCCGGGACAGCCTGATGTCCGCCTGCCTGGCCGATGCGGACGGGTTCGGCGTCTCCGTGCTGGCCGCCGGGCAGGAGCACCTGGCCCGGCACTTCACCGACCGGCACCGGCGGCCCGGACACGCACAGTTCGCCACCGTCGGCTGGTCGCCCGGCGAGCGGACCGGCGCGCCGCTGCTGCACGGCGCGCTGGCCTGGCTGGAGTGCCGACCGTGGCGCTGCCACGACGGCGGCGACCACGTGATCGTGGTGGGCCGTCTGGTGGCCGCGCGCACGGGCGCCGACCGCGACGCTTTGATCTTCCGGCGGGGCCGGTTCGACAGGTCCGGGGACCCCCACCCGGCCGCCGGCCGCCGGCACATCCAACAGCTCCTGAAGGAGGCGCAGTGACCCTGTCGGAGAAGCGCGACGCCGGCGGGCCGAAGCTCGATCTCAACGGCAGCCGGCACCGGGCGGCCCTGCACATCTTTCTTGTCGTCGTCACCGCCCACTGGGCCGAACACCTGGTGCAGGCCGCCCAGATCTGGGTGGTCGGCTGGTCCCGGCCGCAGGCGCGCGGCGTGCTCGGCATGCCGTTCCCGTGGCTGGTCGAGAGCGAGTGGCTGCACTACGGGTACGCGCTCGTCATGCTCGCCGGCTTCTGGCTGCTGCGCGGCGGCTTCGTCGGCCGTGCCCGGACCTGGTGGACGGCGGCGCTGCTGATCCAGGTGTGGCACCACCTGGAGCACCTGCTGCTGCTGGTGCAGTCGCTCACCGGCAGCAACCTGGCCGGGCAGCCGGTGCCGACGAGCCTGCTACAACTGGTGACGCCCCGGGTGGAGCTGCACCTGTTCTACAACGCCGTGGTGTTCCTGCCGATGATGGTGGCGATGTACCTGCACCGCACGCCGCTCGCCGACGAACTGGCCCGGATGCGGTGCAGTTGCCGCCGGGCGGCCGAGGTCCGGTGAAACGCGGGCCGGGGCCGAGGTGGCTGGCGGCGGGACTGCTCACGCTCCTCGCGCTCGGCATCGCCGGATTGATCCTGGCGGCTCAGGTGCGACCGGCGCGGTTGGTGACCACCGACCCGCCGGCCGGCGCCCGGCTGACCACGGCGCCGACGGCTGCGACGTTGACGTTCACCGGCCCGCTCGACGGCGGGCAGACACACGTCTGGCTGGTCGGCCCGGGCGGGGCGTTCGCCGCGACCGGCGCGCCGCGGTTCAGCGGGACCGACGTCGAGCTGCCGGTGACCGTGGTGGGCGACGGGCGCTACCGACTCGGCTACCACGCCCGGCTCGCCACCGGGCAGACCGCCACCGGCGTGGTCCCGTTCACCGTCGCCGCCGGGCTCGTCGCGCCGTCGCAGGCGGCCCGGACCGTCTCGCCGCCGGTCACCGCGCCGCCGGAGGGGTCTGCCGGGGGCGGCCACCATGGGGGTACGGGCGGAGCGGCCGGGCTGGTCCTGCTGCTGCTGCCGGTGGCGACCGGCGCGATCCTGCTGCTGCTGATGGCACGCGGGCGGCGTGACCGCCCGGCCGGGTCGCCGGACGGGGCCGGGCCGGGCCGGCGACGGCGGGCCTGGGTGCTGCGGGAACCCCAGGACGCCGACGAGCGGTCCGCCGACCACGAGCCGGCCCGATCGGGTCGGTGACCTGACGGACCACAGGAGGAGCGATGTCCGTACCGACAGATGCCACTGCCGTGAAGGCCGAACAGCGGCGGACCTGGGACGCCGTCAGCGACGGCTGGACCCGCGAGTGGGAGACGTTCGAGCGGGGCGGCGCCGCACTCACCGCGCGGCTGCTGGAGCTGGGTGGCGTACGGCCGGGTCACCGCGTCCTGGACGTCGCGACCGGGCCGGGAGAACCGGCGCTCAGCGCCGCCGACGTCGTCGGTCCGAACGGCACCGTCACCGGTGTCGACCTCTCCCCTGCCATGCTCGCGGTGGCCCGCCGCCGGGCCGCGGGGCGGCGCAACGTCAACTTCCTCGTCGCTGATCTCGAGACGGTGGAGCTGCCGCCACGCGCCTTCGACGTGGTGCTCAGCCGGCTCGGCCTGATGTTCGCCGTCGACCCCGGCGCCGCGTTCGGCCGGATCGCCCGGATGCTCGTGCCGGGCGGCGTGCTCGCCGCGGCGGTGTGGGCACCGCCGCCGCGGGTGCCGCTGATGTCGCTCGGGTACGGCGTGCTCGCGCGACGGCTGGACCTGCCGTCCGGGCCACCGGATGTCCCCGGACCGTACCGCCTCTGCGACCCGGAGGCGCTGGCCGCCGGACTGACGGGCGCCGGCCTGCGGGACGTGACTGTCGACGAGTACCCGGTCCCGTTCCGGTTCCGTGACCCGGCCGAGTACGCGCGGTTCACCCGGGCGGTGGCGCCACCACCTGTCCGCCGCCGGGTAGAGGCGCTCGACGCGGCCGGGCGGGACGCGCTCTGGGCGGAGGTGGCCGCCGCCGCCGGGGGACGCGCCGACCCGGACGGCCTGGTCGACCTGACCTCGACCGCGCTCACCGTCCGGGCGACCGCCCCGGCCTGACCCCCATCCATCGCCACGAGAGGATCGAGATGACCACCGAACTGCAACGCCGCAAGCTGGAGAAGGTGTTCGCCTCGTACGACGCCGACGGGGACGGCGTCGTCGACGGGCTGGACATCACCGCGATGGCCCAGATCTGGTGCGACACGTACGGGGTGGAGCCGTACTCGCCGGGTTGGCGGCGCATCCACGGCGCGGCGGCCCGGATGTGGCGCGGGATGCGCGGCAGCGACGGGCCGGACGGCGAGAAGCGGGTGACAGTCGCCGAGTGGGTGGCCTGGGCCGACAAGCCGGAGTTCCCGGAGTTCGTGACGAACGCGGCGGTGCCGTTCAGCCTGGCCGTCTTCGACGTGGCAGACGCCGACCGGGACGGGCGCATCAACCACGCGGAGATGTTCGCGGCGCAGAGCAAGAGCGGCATGCGGTCGGAGGAGACCCAGCGGATCTTCGACCGGCTCGACACCGACCGGGACGGCTACCTCACCAGCGAGGAGTACGGCCGGGCGGCGCACGAGTTCTATCTCAGCGCCGACCCGGACGCGCCGGGCAACGTGATCGCCGGGGAGCTCTGAGCGTCCGGTCCCCGTACCCGTCGACGCCCGGCCACCCGCCCAAGCGGGCCGGTGGCCGGGCGTCCACCGGTCAGCGGGAACGGCGGCGCGCGGTCATCGGCAGCGCGTCGACGGGCATGGTCATGGCCGGTACGGGCTTCGGCTCGTGACCCGGCACCGGCTCCAGGTGCCAGCGGGCGGCGATGCTGGCCAGCGAGACGATCATCTCGGTCCAGGCGAACTGGTCGCCGATGCAGCCGTGCACGCCGGTGGCGAACGGCATGAAGGCGCCGCGCGGCAGGGCCCGTGCCCGCTCCGGCAGCCACCGGTCCGGGTCGAACCGCCCAGGCTCCGGGTAGATGCCCGGGTTGTGGTGCACGGCGTGGAAGCTGTAGAGCACGTCCGAGCCGGCCGGGATCAGGTAGCCGCCCAGCTCGGCGTCGCGGGCGGTCACCCGGTTGTTGAACAGCCCCTGGGTGCGCAGCCGCAGCGTCTCGGAGAGGATCTGGCGGGTGTACGCCAGCGCCGCCACGTCGGCGTAGCCGGCGGCGCGTCCGTCGAGCACCCGGTCCACCTCGGCGTGCAGCCGACGGCGTACCTCGGGGTCCGCGCCGACGTGGTGCAGCGCCCAGCAGAGCGTGTTGGCGATGGTGTTGCTGCCGGCGATGAAGAACGTCATCACCTCGTCGTGGACCTGCTCGTCGCTCATCGCGGGCCGGCCGTCGTCGTCGCGGGCGAAGAGCATCATCGACAGCAGGTCGCCGTGGTCGGTGCCGGCCGCGCGGTACTCGGCGATGACCCGGCGGATGGTGGTCCGCAGGTACTCGGCTGCGGCGTCGTAGTCGCGGTTGGCCTGGGTGGGCAGGCGGGTCAGCACGCCTGTCACGTCGGTGATCCGGCGGAACAGCCCGCCCAGGACGGTGGTGGTCGCGGCCATGAACCGGGTGCGGTCGAGGCTGCGGTCGCCGGCGAAGACGACCTCCACGACGTTCGTGAGGGCCAGCTCGTCCATCTCCTTCTCGACCGCGATGAGCCGGCCGTCCCGCCAGGAGTCGAGCTTGGCGGCGACCGTCCGGCTCATCAGCTCGGTGTAGTGGATGACCTTGTTGCGGTGGAAGGCGGGCTGGATCAGCGCCCGCTGGCGGCGGTGGAACTCGCCCTCGGAGATGCCGAGGCCGTTGCCGAACATGGACCGGAAGCGGTCGGTCATCGGCCCGCCTCGGACGAAGGTGTCGCCGTCGCGGAGCAGCTCGCGAATCAGTGTCGGATCGTTCACCACGTACGCCGGGCGTTTGCCGAGCGCGATGGTGACGACCGGCTCACCGGACTGGAGTTCGAGCAGGAACTCGGCGGGCCGTCGCTTCATCTGCAGGCCGTGCCCGACGACTGGCAGGCGGCCGGGCGCCGACGCGGGTGTGCGCAGGGTGCTGGTCATGGTGCGTTCCCTCGGTGTCGGGCCGGCGCGGCGCGCCGCGTCGGCGGGGGACGGGCCGGCCGCGCCGGCGGGTAGGACCGCGGCCCGGGACGGGATCAGCCGGTGAGCAGCGCGCCGGTGGGCGCGGACCGCCCGGCGGCGTGCCAGACCCGCGACGATCCGATGGTCTGCCCGTTGGCCAGGTCCTGAAGGGTGATCTGAACGCGCCAGGGGTCGAACTGGAGCACCTCGAAGCCACCGTCGGTAGGGCCGTCGGGCCAGACCGCGTACGGGTCGAAGCCGCGTCGGGTCGCCTCGGTGGCGACCAGGTCCCAGACGTGACGCTTGGTGTCGCCCGGCTCCAGCCAGGTGGCGCGGCAGTCGACGAACACGGCGTCGTGCGCGGGCGTCCAGTAACTGCACGAGACGTACGGATTGCGGTTGAGGTGGGCGGTCTTGACCGGGGTGCGGGAGGTGCTGGCCCAGCCGGTCGGGCCGACATCGCCGACCTCCCAGGAGACGTGCATGATGCGGCTGCGCGGCCGGCCCCGCCCGTCCACTGTGGCGACGGTGCACCAGCCGATCTCGGTGGTGAGCCGTAGGAAGTCGTCACGGAGGTCGGCGAAGTCTCCGACCGGGGTGCTGAACGTGGAAGGCTCCATTCGACGATGGTAGATCCGCACGACCGGGGTTTGCTATATGATTCTCAATTCTTGCGGTCCCGGGCTCCGAGCCTCACCCGGCCAGCAGGACCTTGCGCAGCGCGTCGATCACCCGGGCCTGGGTGTCCGGATCCAGGGACGGATACATGGGCAGCGAGAAGATCTCCCCCGCCAGCCGCTCGGTGACCGGGAGCGACCCGTCCGAGTAGCCGAGGTGGGCGAAGCCGCGCATGGTGTGCACCGGCCAGCGGTAGCTGACGTTCAGCTCGATGCCGTGCGGACGCAACCCCTCCAGGAGTTCGTCGCGCCGCGGGTGCCGCACCACGTAGAGGTAGTAGACGTGCTCGTTGCCGGGCGCGGTGACCGGCAGGGCCAGCCCGGTGCCCGCCAGCCCCTCGTCGTAGCGGCGGGCGATCTCGCGGCGGGCGGCGACGTAGCGGTCCAGCCGGCTCAGCTTGCGGCGCAGGATCTCCGCCTGCACCTCGTCCAGGCGGCTGTTGCGCCCGGGCGTCTCGACCACGTAGTAGCGGTCCTCCATCCCGTAGAACCGCAGCCGGCGCAGGCGCCGCTCCACCTCCGGGTCGGCGGTGATCGTCGCGCCGCCGTCGCCGTACGCGCCGAGCACCTTCGTCGGGTAGAACGAGAAGGCGGCGGCGTCACCGAGTGACCCGGCCACGCGGCCGTGGTGGCGCGCGCCGTGCGCCTGGGCGCAGTCCTCCAGCACCGCGAGGCCGTGCTCGGCGGCGAGCGCCCGCAGTGACGCCATCTCGACGCACTGCCCGTAGAGGTGAACCGGGAGCAGCACCCGGGTACGCGCCGTGATCGCACCGGCGACCTGGTCGACGCGCATGAGACAGGTCGCCTCGTCCACGTCCACGAAGACCGGCACGGCGCCCACGGCGTCGATGGCGAGCACTGTCGGCGCGGCGGTGTTGGCGACGGTGACCACCTCGTCGCCGGGGCGTACGCCCAGCGCCCAGAGGCCGAGCGAGATGGCGTCGGTGCCGTTCGCCACGGAGACGCAGTGCGGTACGCCGTGGTAGGCGGCGAACTCCCGCTCGAAGCCGCGCACGCTCTCCCCGAGCACCAGCCGGCCGGAGGAGAAGACCTGATCCACGGCGCCGAGGACGTCCTCGCGCTCGCTGGCGTACTCGGCCAGGTAGTTCCAGACTCCGACGGTCATGGCGGCGGACCTCCCTGGGAGCGCGTCGTCGCCGCGGTGCCTCACCCCGGCATCACCACCTCGCATCCTAGGCGGCGGCCCACCGGCTAGCTATATGTTCGTCAACCAAAAGTGGTACCTGCGGCCCCGGCCCACCGGCCCGATCGGACGGAATCGCGGCGGCCGTGGCGCCGCCGACCACGGTGCCGGGCGAACGCGGCACAGGCGCCGACGCACTACACCCCGACCAGCGCGGCCGACGGCGGGAGCCCGACGACCGGCGGCGGGCGGCGGGCGGCGGGCGGCCACGAGCCGCCCGCCGCCGGTGTCACGCCGGCGCGGCCAGCCGAGGCACCACCTCGGCCGGTGACGGCAGCGCGGCGATCTCGGCCCGTACCTCAGCGGCCACGCGGCCCAGCTCCGCGTCGGTGAGCAGCCGGCCGACAGCGGCGACGTCAAGCTCATCCATCGCGTCCAGCACGTGCGCCAGCCCCCGGGTGCGCAGTAGTTCCCCGGTGACCAGCTCGTCCGGCGCTCCGGGCAGCACCATCTGGCGGACGCCGAGCGAGGCGCAGGTGAGGGTCGTGCCGTCACCGCCGTGGTGGATCGCGGCGACGCAGCCGCCAAGCAACTGGTTCAGCGGCACCCAGCCGGTGGTACGCACGTTCGGCGGCAGGTCGGCCGGCGCCGCGGACTCCCCGATCGCCAGCACGAACTCGGCGTCGATCTCGGACGCGGCGGTGAGCACCCGCTCGATACCGGCGGCGAACCGGTCCGGCCCGCCGAGGGTGCCGAAGGTGACAGCGATCCGAGGCCGGGTGACCGGCTCCCGGAGCCAGTCGGGCAGGACCCCGCCCCCGTTGTACGGCACGTAGCGCATGGAGATGTCGGCCGGCCCGCCCTCGACCAGGCTGGGCGGGGCGATGTCCACGGTCGGGATGCCCTCGGGCAACGCCACCCCGTGCCGGCGCATCGCCACCGCTCCGGGCAGCTCGCGCAGAAGGTCGGGGGTGAACCGGGCCAGCCCGAGGCTGTGCGCCACCGCCGGCACCTTGAGCTTCGCGGAGACGACCGGGCCGACCGCGAAGATCGGGTCGTACACCACCAGATCCGGCTGGACCCACTCGCCGAGCGCGACGTGGGCGTCCACGAACGGGTCCCAGGCCGAGACGATGTACGGCTTGCGCTCCTCCATCTCGCCGATCGGATCGGTGCCGATGGGCTCGAAGAGGCGTGGCACGTCCCTGATGAACTGTGCCTGCATGTCCGAGGTGGTCCGTCCGGGCACGGCGTCCAGGACCGAGAGCCCGGCCCGGGCGACCGCAAGCGCGTCACCGGCGGTGACGAAGACGACCTCGTGCCCGGCCGCGCGGAACGCCCACCCGAGCGGTACCAGGGGGAACGCGTGGCCGATGGCCGGACCCGGCATGAACAGTACGCGCATGACTCCTGCCCTTCCTGTCGCCGAGGCGGTACGGCCGACGCCGTCCCGCCGAGCCGGTGGCACCGGTCGCGCCACCTGTCGATTCGTCGCCCGGACCGGCGGCGGCGCTACGGCGCCCGCTGCCGCGGTTCCCCCGCCGACATCGGCTCCGCACGCCCGGCTACCCGGCGCAGCTCGTCGTGCCAGAAGTCGGTGACCGCCCGCCGCAGGTCGCGGCGTGGCCACCAGCCGAGCGCGGTGGCGGCGGGCGCCGGGTCGACGCACGACCACCTGACGGCAGCCCGCCAGTCGTCCGGACCGGTCCGCTCGTCCACTGTCGCCGGCACGCCGCTGACCTCCACCAGGAGCCGCACCAGCGACCGCACCGGCACCGCCTCGCCCCGGCCGATGTCGAGCACCCGGCCGGTCACCGGCCGGGCGGCGGCGGCCAGCACCGCCCCGGCGGCGTCCCGGACGTCGACCACGTCGCGCCGGGCCACGAGCGGCGCGAGCGTGACGCGCCCGGGGACGCCGGCCCGTGCGGCCGGTGCCAGCGCGGCGGCCACGCGGCCCAGCAGGCTGGTCGCGGGCAGCCCGGGGCCGAGCGCGTTCACCAGTCGCAGCACCACCGCGTCGACGTCACCGGCGTCGGCCGCCGCCAGCACAGCGCGGGTCGCGGCGAGCTTGGCCCGGCCGTACGCGGTGTCCGGCTCGGGCGCGGGGCCCGGTCCGCCCGGCGGCTGTGGGCCGTACTCGAGCACCGAGCCCAGGTGGATCAGCCGTGGGCGCCAGGAGGCACGGCGCAGCGCGGCGAGCAGCTGCCCGCTGAGCCGGGTGCAGCGCTCGGCCATCCGGTCCGGCTCGAGTCCCCAGCTACTGCCGGTGGCGTCGACCACGGCGACCGGGCCCTCGGCGTCCAGGAGCCGCGCCAGCGTGCCCGGATCGGCGCCGGCCAGGTCGAGCGCGGTGAACCGGTGCCGGCCCGGTAGGGCCGGGGCGCGGCGGGCAACCGTCAGCACGTCGTGACCGGCGTCGGCGAAGGCGTCCGCGACGTGACGGCCGACGAATCCGGTGCCGCCCAGCACTACCGCACGCGGCCGGTCACCGGTCACTGCGCACCGGCCGGACGGGCGATCCACAGGCCCCAGCGGAACGGCGGCGCCCCGACGTGCGCGGCGGCGAGCCCGGCCCGGGCGAACGCGGCGGCGAAGTGCTCCGGCCGGAACAGCGTCAGCTCGGTCGTCGCGGTGTCGTGCCCGATGCCCCCCGCCGGGTCGGCGTACGCCTGGTGCACCGTCATCCGGATCTGGTCACGCGCGCCGTCGAGCCAGGTCGAGTGGGACAGCCGGACCACCACCCGGTCCTGTTCCTGCACCATGTCGCGGGCGATGTAGCCGGGAACGAACTCCTCCGGCGTGTACCAGGGCTCGACCAGCAGCACGCCGCCCGGGGTCAGATGGGCGGCGAGCCGCGCCACCGTCCGGTCCAGTTCGTCGGTGCAGCGCAGGTGCGGGACCGCGAAGAGGCAGACCAACACGTCGAAGGCGGCCCCCAGGTCCAGTTCACGCATGTCGCCCTCGTGCAGTGTCACGCCGGGCACCCGGCGGCCGGCACGGGCGAGCATCTCCACCGACAGGTCCACCCCGGTCACCGCGGCGAAGTGGGCCCGCAGGTGTTCCAGGTGCAGACCGGTGCCGCAGGCCACGTCGAGCAGCGAGGCGGCGGCCGGGTTCCGGCGCCGGACCAGCCGGGCGAGCGTGGCGGCCTCGGCGGTGTGGTCGCGGCCACGGTGCCGCATCACCAGGTCGTAGACCTCGGGGTATCCGGCGCGGTAGAAGCTGTCTGCCACTGGCGCCGTCACCGGACGCGAACGGTGGGCACGTAGTGGATCCACCGGCCTCCGGCGGCCCGGAAGCCGGTCTCCTTCGCCACGATCTCGTCGGCGTGGTTCCAGGCGAAGAGCACCGCGTAGTCCGGGTACGGGTCGGCGAAGGCGGCGGGTGGGCGGACCGGGATGTGCGCGCCGGGGGTCAGCCGGCCCTGCTTGGCCGGGGTGCTGTCGCAGACGTACGAGATCAGCTCCGGCCCGAGCCCGCAGTAGTTGGTGACTGTGGCGCTCTTCGCGGTGGCGCCGTAGGCGGCGACCGTGCGGCCCTCCTCCCTCAGCGAGCGCAGCAGCGCGACCAGCTCGGTCCGGGTCCGCGCGACGTCGGCGGCGAACCGGTGCAGCGCCTCCTCCCCGGTCACCCCGCGATCCCGCTCCTCGCGCAGCAGGTCGGCGACGGCCGGGGACGGGGTACGCCGCCCGGCGTGGGCGAGCGTGTAGCGCACCTCGCCCCCGTGCACCGGCAGCCGCCTTACGTCCACGAGGTCCAGCCCGGAGCGGGCTGCGGCGGCCCGCACCGAGTGGGCGGTGAAGTAGTAGAAGTGCTCGTCGTAGATCTGGTCGAAGGCGGTCCTGGCGAGGATGTCGCCGAGGTACGGGTCCTCGAACACGAGGACGCCGCCGGGGGCGAGCAGCAACCGCGCCCCGCGCAGCACCGAGTCCAGGTAGGGCAGGTGGCAGATCGTGTTTGCGGCGTAGATGACGTCCGCCGGCCCGTCGGTGGCGTGCACCTCGGCGGCGGTCTCCTCCTCGAAGAAGTCGGTACGCACCCGTACGCCCTGCTGCCGGGCGAGTTCGGCCACCCCCGCCGACGGTTCGAAGCCGAGGTGGCGTACGCCCGCAGCCGCCACGGTCCGCAGCATCACCCCGTCGTTGCAGCCCAGCTCGACGCAGAACGCGCCGGGCCGGGTCAGCTCGGTGGCGAGCAGTTCCCGGCCGGTGCCGGTGAAGTGCGCGCGCATCACCG
Source organism: Micromonospora sp. CNB394 (assembly GCF_000374985.1). Classification (NCBI taxonomy): domain Bacteria; kingdom Bacillati; phylum Actinomycetota; class Actinomycetes; order Micromonosporales; family Micromonosporaceae; genus Micromonospora; species Micromonospora sp. CNB394. The sequence goes on from NZ_KB895853.1 coordinate 25,207, forward strand.
ACGACAGCGACGAGCGGTACGGGTAGTCGCTGTGGAACATCCGCTCGCGGGGCACCTCCTGAACGAGCTGGACCATCGTGCAGTCGGCGCACCGGCCCAGCCCGAGGCGGTAGAAGAACTCGCCGGCCAGGTCGGCCGGGCGGGGAAACGCGTCGGAGAGGGGCTGCCGGCCGAGGTCGAGCATCTCGCTCACCGGGCCGCCGCAGATCCGGCAACCGCTGACGGCGGGGGCGGTCATCTGCCTGATCCCTTCGGGTGCGGCGCGGCCGGTTCAGTGCGGCCGGTGCGCGGCGATGACGACGCAGCCGACCTTGGTACGCAGGACGTCGAGCACGGTCGGCATCTCGGCGAGGAAGGCGTCGATCTTCTCGGCCCCGTGCGCGGAGGCGAGCGTGTCGCGCCGCTGCCGGACCCGCTCGTGGTACGCGGGAAACGAGCGGCTGATCTTGTCGCCACAGCTGAGAAACTCGTCCACCACGAAGCCGGCGTCGCGGACCAGGTCGAACGCGGCCATCGGCGGGCCGGGTGGGGCGAGGGTGAAGTCGGTGAGGATCTGCCGGTCCCGTTCGGTCAGCGGCGCGTCCTCGGCGAGGTCGGTGAGCACGAGCCGGCCGCCGGGTCGGAGCACGCGGTGGATCTCGGCGAGCCACTGGCGGCGGTCCTGGGCGTGCACCAGGGACTCGAAGGCGAGCACCTTGTCGAAGGAGGCGTCCGGGTAGCTCAGCGCGGCGGCGTCGCCCAACTCGAAGCGGACCTGGCCCCGCAACCCCGACTCGTTGACCCGTTCCCGGGCCCGCTTGAGGTGCTCGCTGCTGTTGGTTATGCCGGTGATGTCGGCGTCGCTGCGCTGGCCGAGCCGGATCGCGGGTTCGCCGGCGCCGCACCCGACGTCGAGCAGCCGCTCGCCGGGGCGCAACGCGAGCCGGTCGCCGACGATGTCGGTGAACCGGTTGATGGCCTCCAGAAAGGGGGTGCGGTCGTCGTCGCCCTCCCACCACCCGAAGTGGATGTTCCCGCCGAGCACCTCGACGGCCCAGGCGCCGTCGTCGTAGATCTCCGCTACCTCGTCGATCTCGGTCAGCTCGCGTGTGGACACGTCCGCTCCTCACTCTCGGCGGCAACCTGCTGCTTGAGAATGCTATAGCTACCCACCGACGACTGTCCATGCGACGGTTCCGTGGCGATGGAATGGGTACGACGCACGGATCAAGAGGCGTGACCGGAGCGAAACGTCCTGCTACTATATGTTTGTGAACACAATGTCGCGTACGGCTGGCTTGTCCGCGCAGCAGACCGACACTCCCGCTGTCGAGGTCGCCCGATTGCGCAAATCCTACGGCGAGGTGCGCGCAGTCGACGGGGTCGACCTGCGCGTGTCGGCCGGAAGCGTGTTCGGGTTGCTCGGCCCCAACGGCGCCGGGAAGACGACGATCGTCCGCACCCTCGCCACCCTCATCCCGCCCGACAGCGGCGAGGTCCGCGTGCTCGGTCACGACGTGGTGCGCGAGGCCAGGGCGATCCGCGACCGGATCGGGCTGACCGGGCAATACTCCTCGGTCGACGAGGAACTGTCCGGCCGGGACAACCTCGTCCTGCTCTCCCGGCTGCGCGGGTTCTCCTGGGGCGCGGCACGCCGCCGCACCGGCGAGCTACTCGCCACGTTCGGTCTGGAGGAGGCCGCCTCCCGGCTGGTCCGCACCTACTCCGGTGGCATGCGCCGGCGGTTGGACATCGCCAGCAGCATGATCGTGACGCCCGACCTGATGTTCCTCGACGAGCCGACGACCGGGCTCGACCCGCACAGCCGCAACCAGGTGTGGGAACTCGTCCGGGGCATGGTCGGCGAGGGCGCCACGGTGCTGCTCACCACGCAGTACCTCGACGAGGCCGACCAGCTCGCCGACCGGATCGCGGTGATCGACCACGGCCAGGTCATCGCCGACGGCACGCCGGTGGAGCTGAAGCGGTCGGTGGGTTCGAGCGTGCTGCGGGTGCGGTTGCGCGACGCCGGGCAGCGGGACACGGCCGAGCGGATGCTCACCGAGGCGCTGGGCACAGCGGTGCACACCGGGGCCGACCGGCTGGAGCTGACTGCGCAGGTGGCGGCCGAGGAGGAGGCCACCCTGGCACTGGCCGGCCTGTCCGGCGCCGGCATCGGGCTGGCCGAGTACGCCTTCGGCCACGCCACCCTGGACCAGGTGTTCCTCGCCCTCACCGGGCACCCCGCGGACGGCTCGCGGGCCGAGACGGAGGAGGCGGCGTGAGCAGCGTGGTGGAGGCCGGTCCCGGCCGTGGGATGTCGGCGCTGGCCGCTGCGCGGCCGACCCGTCCCGGCGCGCTGTCGTCCACGTTGACCTTCGCGTGGCGTGCGGTGCAGAAGGTACGCCGCGACCCGACGCAGATCCTCGAGGCACTCGGCGTGCCGATCATGTTCACGCTGGTCTTCGGTTTCCTGTTCGGCGGCGCGTTGGCCGGCTCGACGTCGGGCTACATGCAGTTCTACATCCCGGGCATCGTGGTGTTCACCGGGATCATGATCAGCATGCGGATCGGCGCGGTGGTCAACCTGGACAACTCCCGGGAGGTGACCGACCGTTTCCGCGCGCTCGCCATCTGGCGTCCGGCGGCGATCGTCGGCACGCTGCTCGGCAACAACGTGCTCTACGTGGTCGGTTGCGCGGTAGCCGTGGCGGTCGGCCTCGCGGTCGGCTTCCGGCCGGACGGCGGCGTGCTCGGCCTGCTCGCCACGATCCTGATCACCCTGGTGTTCGTCTTCTCCTTCTCCTGGGTGTACGTGGTATGCGGGCTCGCCCTGAAGTCACCGACCGCCGCACTGAGCGCCTGCCAGGCGATCGTCTTCCCGGTGTCGTTCGTCAGCAACTTCTTCGTGCCGCAGGAGACGCTCCCGGGCTGGCTGCAGGCCGTGGTGAACCTGAACCCGTTCGCGCTGACCATCACCGCCGCGCGCGGACTGGCCCATGGCACGGCGACCGCCGGTGAGGTCGGCGCGGCGCTGGCCGGCTGCGCGGCGCTCGTGGCGATCTTCGCGCCGTTCTCCCTGTTCCTCTACCGGCGACGGGCCTGACCCCCGCCACCACCTGCACGCAGTACCGATGACACGAGAAGGGAACACGGCTAACCCGTGGACAACGACCGTCTGACTCAACCGCCTGCCGTCACCGCGCAGATGCTCATCCGCAAGCCCGCCGCCGAGGTCTTCCAGGCGTTCGCGGACCCGGCGGTGACCACGAGATTCTGGTTCACCAGGAGCAGCGGCCGGCTGGAACCCGGCGCCACTGTCACCTGGGACTGGGAGATGTACGGCGTCTCCACCGTCGTGACCGTCAAGGAGGTGGAGGAGAACCGCCGCATCCTGGCCGAGTGGGATCCGGAGTCCCCCACCCGGATCGAGTGGCGGTTCCTGCCGGGCGAGGGCGACACCACGCTGGTCCGGATCACCGAGACCGGCTTCGCCGGCACCGCCGACCAGGCCGTGAGCAAGGCGATCGACTCGATGGGCGGGTTCACCATGGTCCTCTGCGCCTGCAAGGCGCTGCTGGAGCAGGGCGTGCTGCTCAACGCGGTCGGGGACGCCCACCCGGCCGGCTTCGAGGACTGACGGCCGTCGCGGCGGGCGCACCGGGGGCGGCTCGGTGCGCCCGCCGCCGGCCCGGCCCGTCGTCGCGGCTCAGCCGACGTCCAGCAGCCCGCGCAGGCAGGCGATCAGGCTGCGGGCCGAGACGTTCACGTAGTTGCTGTGCCGGAGCAGCTCCGAGAGCTGGTGCAGGGTCACCCAGCGATACTGGTCGGTCTCCACGTCGACGTCGTCGGTCTCCACCACCAGATAGTTGCTGCGGGCACGATAGAGCCGTCCGCCCTCCTCGGAGAGGACCGCGCTGAACCGGATTCGCTCCGGCGGCGCGCCGAGCACCTGGTCCAGGAAGGGCGGACGCGCCGCGGCGGGCAGGTAGTCGAGCGTGGCGGGTGTGCACTGGACGGTCGGCGCCAGCTCCACCACGTCGACGAAGCCCGCTTCGACTCGGGCGTGCGCCAACACATGCAGCACGCCGTCGATCCGGGTGGCGAGGAACGCCACCACCCCCTGGCCGCAGGGCCGCAGCATCGGCTGCGACCAGCTCGTCACCTCGCGCCCCTCGGCCTCCACGTCGACGCCGATGACCTCGAAGAACAGCCCACTGTCGTGGCGCAGCGACACCTCGCCGAGGTGCCACGCCGCCTGACCACGCAGTGCCGTCCGGTCGGTGCGTACCTCGGTCCGGCTGCGCACGCCGGTGATCCAGGACAGCAGCTCGCCGGTGCGGTGCCGGCTGCCCACCTCGGGCCGGCAGGAACAGTGCAGCGCGGCGGTGAAGGCGTCCCGCGCCGGGTCCACCGCCCGGGCCGTCAGCTCCGCCGGCAGGCAGGAGAGCACGGTACGGACGTCCATGTTGACCAGGTCGTCGTGGCGCAGGAGCCGGTGCAGCTGGGCGAGGCTGAGCCAGCGGAAGCCGGGCGGCGGCGCGATGTCCTCGTCGGTGAGGACGACCATGTTGCGGTTGCGCTTGCGTAGGAACCAGGACCCATGCTCGGACTGGCGGACGTCCACGAGGACACGGCGCGGGTCCGGGTCGCGGAAATGGTGCAGGAACGGCACCGGGCGGCCACCGTGCACGCCGGTCCAGTTGCTCCGGGTGGCCTGGACGGTGGGTGCGAGCTGGTGGCCGTCCTGGTTGCCGGGCTCCGCCTTGGCCTGCACCAGCACGCGCAGCGTGTCACCGTCGCGGCGGGCGAGCAGGCCGAGGATGCCCACCTCCGGCTGGTGCAGCACCGGCTGATCCCAGCGGGGCACCGCCGCGCCCGGCATGTCGACGGAGAGCCCTTCCACCCGGAAGAACCGGCCGCTGCCGTGGGCCAGCACCCCGGTGTCGGCGTCCTGGTGCCAGCCGCTCAGGCCGGTCAGGGGCACCACGTCCACGCGCATCGGGACGCGGCGGCGCCAGCCGGTGAGCCACTCATGGACGTCGGCGTCCGGGCTGGCTAGCCGGTCCTGCCGCGGCAGCCACGTCGGCGCGGTCGTCTCCGTCACGCGTGCCCCCTTCGTCGACACTCACCCGCAGTTCACTTCTATATTCTATAGCTTTCCTGGGAAGGGAGTCGGGGATGACAGACGTTCCGCTCGAGACGTACGGGCGGATCGGGCGTCAGGAGTGACCGGCGATTGGTGCCATCTGGAAGGCCCCACACCTTGTCCTGATCCACCGCGGCGCGCTCCATGGCGGCGACCTCCTCACGACGTCCGGGCGCCCCCGGGCGGCTGGTCGAGCGCATCGAGGCTGTCGCCCGAACAGTGCGACATCGGCAGGTCCGCACCACACGACGGCGCCGGCGCGAGGGCCGATCGCGCGGCGCGCGCCGGGCCGGTGCGATTCCGACGATCAGGGCTCGTCATCGACGGGCCGGGTGCACACGGTTCCCGGGTGACGAAGCGCGCCGAGATTGTCCAGCGGCATGGCGGACCGCTGCCGCGATTGCCACCGATGCCGGCAGCACGGGGGCGTGGCGGTCGATGGATGCGATGGCGGCCGTAGAACAGCCGATGCCCGGTGGCTCGGAGGGTTCTCCTGGGCCACCGGGCATCGGCGGGGTGCTACTTGGCGCCGGTGAGGGCGACCAGGGCGTTGGCGGTGCGGAAGTACGGGTTGCGGCCGAGGTCGCCGACGGTGGTGATGTTGAAGGCGTCCTTGAGCAGCTTGGCGTCGCCGTCGCTGACCCCGGCGAGGGCGGACACCGGGGCGTCGACGATCTCGGTCAGGGTCTTGTCCTGGTAGGCCTTGTCGACCAGCTTGGTGAGGTCGGCGGTGACGGGCATGCACACTCCTTCTACGTCCCGATCGGGCATTCCGACCAGGTGCGGACGAACCTACAGAATTAGATCATGAAGCGACCACTCGGATCCACTGTGGATCGCAGGCTCTCATGCCTCCTCGTCGCCGCCCTCGTCGCCGCCCTCGTCGTCACCGAAGGAATCGAAGACCTCGTCGGCGACCATGCCGCCGGCGAAGCCGAGCGCGGCGCCACCGACCACACCGGCGGCGACGGCACCCATGCCGGGGCCGCCGCGCCGCTCGTGGTGCTCCTCCTCGTGGTGCCCACCGGAGTGGCCGAACCCGGTGTGCCCGTAGGCGGGTTGCCCGTAGCCGGGCGGCGGAGGCGGGTAACCCGGCGTGCCGTAGCCCTGGACAGGCGGGGCGTAGCCGTGGCCGGCGTGCCGGCTCTGGTAACCGTCGAGGGCCTGGTGGACCCAGCCGTCGACCTGCGCCGCCCAGTCGACCTGGTCAGCGCCGGCGTGCGCGGCGTGGTAGCGGCCGAAGGAGTCGTGGCCGCCGGCGAAAAGCCCGCCGCGCTTGTCGAACTCCAGGACGACGTCGACGCCGTACTCGTTGGCGACGAAGGTCAACTCCACCTCGTTGACGACGTGGGCGTACTGGGGGGCGGCGTAGAACTCGATCTCCTGGTAGAACGGCAGGCTCTGGTGCAGGCCGGAGATGTGCCCCCGCTCCAGGTCGGCGCCCTTGAACGCGAAACCGAGCCGCCCGAACGCCTCCAGGATGGCCTCCTGGACCGGTAACGGGTACACGGACACCGGGTCGAGGTCGCCCTTGTCGAGCGCACCGCGGACGGCCACCTCGGTACGCAGGCCCATGGTCATGCCGTGCAGGTGCTGCCCGTACAGGTCGGTCACCGGGGTCTCCCACGGCACCGCCACCTGCAACGGCAGCGTCAGCTGCTGACCCTCGCGCAGGTGCAGGCCACCCGCGACCTGCACCCGGTGAAACTCGACGAGGGCGTCGTACTCCTCCTCCACGCCCTCCATCTCCACCCGGGTGACCAGGCCGACGGTGATGTGGTCGATCTCCACATCGTGGCTGCCGCCGGTCAGGTTCACCTGCCCGCCCAGCACCAACCCCGGGCGGGTGTTCGGGTTTGACAGGACCGTATCGACGCTGGGGCCGCCCACCCCGAACGCGCCCAGCATCTTCTTGAACACCACGAACCTCTCCTCGACGACCATCGGGCGCGCGACAACCGCAGGCCCGGTGGCAATTCCACACGGAACCCTTGAGACGCAACGAAATCAGCGACGTCCATGATGGAAGCAGTCGCGCCGGAAAGCTACCAACGCCACCTGAGAAATAGCTGAGTGCATCCGCATGACTACTCTCGGGTAGCGTCACGCCCGGCCCTCCCGAAGTGCGATCACGGGCGCAGATCCCGCGAGCACCTCGCGTACCCTCGGTGCCTCGCGCGTCCCGCCGCCCCTCCGGGGTCGGCTGGGTAGGGTGGGTAACCGTTCGCGTCCCGGTGGAGGAGAACGATGACCACGCAGCCATCCAGGCCCACGTTCGGGCTGGACGACTTCGGGCTGGACGACCGGATGCGGCTGTTCGGCTACGTGACGGCGGAGAACCGGCTCGCGTACCTGTGGCTGCTGCGGGCGTTCGACTCGGCGCGGTCCAGCTATCACGTGGTGCTGCACACCTCCGACGTGGCCGCGGCGTTGGCGGCGTTGCGCGAGGCGGGTGCCGACTGCCCGGATCCGACGGGGTTGGAGTTGCCGCGGCTGCTCGACGCTCTGGTGGAGTGGGGGGTGCTCGACCGGGGGCAGGACGGCTCCCGCGCCACGACACTCGCCGAGTACCGCAACCGGCACTCGGTGTACCAGTTCACCGAGGCCGGATACCGCGCGCACCGGGCGGTGGAGGCGGTGTTGTCGGCGAGCATGGACGACTCGACGCTGTCCCGGCTGGTCTTCGCCGACCTGCTGGCAGACCTGAACGCGCTCGCCGTCGCCAACGAGGCCGGGGACGCCGAGGAGGTCTACCGCAAGTTCAACCGGCTGGACCGGGCGTTGGCCGACATCGCCGAGCGGGCAGCGCGCTTCTACCACATGCTGGGTGACCTGGGGCGGACCAACGACGTGCGGCCGGAGGTGTTCCTCGCCCACAAGGACGCGCTGCTGGCTCACCTGCGGGACTTCCACGACGAGTTGCAGCGGTACACGCCCCGGCTGCGCGCGGCGGTGCACGAGGTCGAGGCGACCGGTCTGGACCGGCTGATCGAGGCCGCCGCCGAGGCGGACGAGCGGCTGTTCCACACTCCGGTGCAGCGGCTGGAGGACTGGCGGCGGCGTTGGGCGGGGCTGCGGTCGTGGTTGGCGCCGCCGGGACCGGAGCAGCCCAGCGAGGCGGACCGGTTGTCGGACGCCACCGTCGCCGCGATCGGCGACGTCCTCGCTCTGCTGCGCCGGGTCACCGAGGCGCGTCGCGGCGGGGTGAGCCGGGAGTCGCAGTTGCGGCACCTGGCCGCGTGGTTCACCCACACCGGCGGCCTGGAGGCCGCGCACGCCCTGTTCGACGTGGTGTTCGGCCTCGGCGCACCGCGCCACGTCGGGGTGGCGCATCCGGATCCGGAGGCGATCGCCGGCCGGTTGTCGTGGTGGGAGGCTCCGGCGGTGGAGCTGTCCCGCACGCTGGTGACCACCGGTCGGGCCCCGGGGCAGGGCCGGGGGCGGCCGGCCCGGCTGGACCGGGTCGACGAGCGCCGGCACCGGCTGCGCGACGACCAGCTCGCCCGGGAGCGCCGGTGGGCCGACGCGGCGACGGCGCTGGCCGCCATGGGCGTCGACGACCACCAGTTGGACGGGTCGCAGACCCAGGTCCTGCTGCGCCTGCTCGACATCGCGCTCGCCGCCCGGGTGGGTGGTAGGGCCGGGGTGCCGCTGGCGGCCGCCGCGCACGGCGTTCGGCTGACCCTCACCCCGACGCCGGGCCGGTTCACCACGGTGCGCACCGCCGGGGGCCGGCTGCATCTGGACGGGTACGCGCTGACGGTCACCGCCGCGCAGCACACCGCGGTCCGCCGACCCGAGCTGGTGCCGGCGTGACCGCGGAACCCCACGCTGCCCGGCCGGCGGTGCACCGGTTCGCCGTCGACGTCCCGGAGTTGGAGTTGGCGGACTACCAGCGGGCGGTGCGGTTGGTCCTGCGTCACCCGCTGATCACGGCGACGTGGCCGGACGAGCGGGCGCTGCCCCGGGTACGGCGGTTTTCCGCCGCCCTGCGCCGGGATCTCGCCGAGGCGTTCGGGTACCGGCTGGAGTTGCACGGTTCCACGGCCCGGCTGGTACGGGCGAAGGACCGGCTCGACGGCACCCAGCCGGCGGTGTCGCGCACCGGGCGGCCGTTCGACCGGCAGCGCTACGCGTACCTGTCGTTGTGTCTGGCCGTGCTGGGCCGCGCCGGGATCCAGATCACCCTCAGCGAGCTGGCCGACTCGGTGGCCGGCGACGCGAACCGGATCACCGGCCTGGGACTGGATCCGGACCATGGCCCGGACCGGCGGGCGTTCGTGGACGCGGTCGGCTGGCTGGAGGAGCGGGGCGTGCTGCGGCTGGCCGACGGCTCCAGCGCCGCCTGGGCCAGTGACCCGGGCGCCGGGGAGGCGCTGTACGACGTGGCGCGGGACGTGGTGTTCGCGCTGTTCCGGCCGACCCGGGTACTGCAGCACATCGGCTCGGTGTCGGCGCTGCTGGACCGGGCGATGGGCAGCAGCGGCAACGCCGAGCGCCGGCAGGCGGCCCAGGCGGCCCGGCGGGCGGTGGTGGAGTCACCGGTCGTCTACCACGCGGATGTCGAGCCGGCGGTCGCCAACCATCTGCGCGGCTCCGCGCTCGCCGCCGACCTGGCCCGGCTGACCGGCCTGCGGGTGGAACGGCGGGCCGAGGGCGTGCTGCTGGTGGACACCGCCGGGTTCACCGCGGAGCGGTTCCCGGGCACCGGCTCGGTGGCGCAGGCCGCGGTGCTGCTCGCGGTGGAGATGGCCGACCGGGTCGCGGATCCCGACGGCCGCCGGGTCAAACGGCTGCCCCCGCCCGGCGGGCTCGCCCGGCAGCGGGCGCTGGCGAGCCACGTCGACACCGGCCTGCCCACGGCCACCCTGGTACGCCTCGACGACGCCGGTCCGGACGAGCCGTGGACCGCCGACGACCGGGATGACCACGACGAGACCGACGGCGCGGGCCGGTTACCGTTCATCACCGACAGCTTCCTGCGCACGGCCGTCGGGGAGATCCTGCAGCGGTACGGGACCGCGTTCGGGGCCCAGTGGCACACCGACCCGGACCGGCTGCGCGTCGAGGCGGTCGCGTTGCTGGAACGGTTCGGCGCGGTCACCGTCGTGCCGGGCGGGGTGCTCGTCCGACCGCTGGTCGGCCGCTACCGGCACACCGTCGCCACGGTCAAGCCCCGCGCCACCACCGAAACCCTGTTCTGAGGAAAAGTCGATCGTGATCGAGCAACGCGCCGTCCACCGGTTCGCCCCGACCCGGGCCGGGATCATCAACCTGTGGGACTACCGGGACGAGGAGTTCAGCTTCGTCGACGGGTGGCTGGTGCTGCGTGGGCCCAACGGCTCCGGCAAGACGAAGGCGCTGGAGGTGCTGTTCCCGTTCGTCCTCGACGGGCGGATCGAACCGCGCCGGCTCAATCCGTTCGCCAGCGAGGACCGGACGATGAAGTCGAACCTGCTCTACCGGGGGCAGGAGGTCACCCACGCGTACGTGTGGATGGAGTTCGGCGACGGCACGCATTACGTGACCGTCGGCATCGGGTTGCGGGCGCACCGGCACGTCGACCGGGTCACCCGCTGGCACTTCGTGGTCGACGGCCGGGTCGGGGTGGACTTCTCCCTGCTGGACGCCGACGACCGGCCACTGACCCGCCGCGACCTGATCGACCGGCTGGGCGCCGACGCGGTGCGGGACTCGGCGGAGGACTACCGTCAGCTCGTCGACGCCCGGCTGTTCGGCCTCGGCCCGGCCCGCTACGAGCAACTGCTGGACCTGGTGCTGACCCTGCGCAAGCCGCAGCTGGCCAAGGACCTCAACCCGGTCGAGTTGTCCCGCACGCTGCAACGAGGGCTGCGCCCGGTCGAGGACCACCTGCTGGTGGAGGCCGCCCGCTCGTTCGACGACATGGAGGCGGTCGCCCGTACCCTTGAAGGGCTGGCGGCGGCGGACGGCGCCACCGCCGCGTTCCTGACGGTCTACTCCACCTACCTGCGGACCCACGCGCGGGCGGCCGCCGATGCCCTGACCGCCCGCCGCGACGCGGTCACCACCCGGTCGACCGCACTGGGCGACGCCCGTGCCACGGCCGAGGCGGCGGCCGAGGCGGAGTCCGCGGCGGGTGAGCGGCTACGGGCCGTCGAGGGCGAGCCCGGCCGGCTCCGCGCCCACCTGGACAGCCTGAAGGCATCGGCGGCCTACCAGTCCCACGAGCAGCTCGCCGACCTGCAACGGCACGTGCACGACCTGGCTGAGGCAGCCGGGCGGGCCGACGAGGCCGTCGCCGCCGAGGAGGATGCGGTGGCGCGGCGGCGTACCGAATCGGAACGGGCGACGGTCGCGGCCCGGGACACGCGGACGGCGGCCGACCGGCTCGCCGCCGATCTCCTGCTCGACGCCGAGGCGGCCGGGATCGCCTGGCGCGCCGAAGATGCCGCTCCGGACGACCTGGCGGCCCGGATCACCGCGCGGGCCGCCGCCCGCCGCGACGACGTACGCGCGTTGCGAGCGCAGGTGGCGCGGCACGACCAGGCCGACCGGGACCACGCCCGGGCCGCCGCCGACGCGGCCGGTGCCGCTTCCGCCGCCGACGACGCCGAGCAGGCCGAGCGGCGCGCCGAGGACGCCGTCGCTCAGGCCCGCGCCCGCCTGCGCGCCGAGATCGAGCGGTGGGCGCAGGGCAACGCCGGGCTGCTGGCCGACCTCGCGCGCCCGGACCTGGCCGCCGGGCTGAGTGCCGCCGTGGACACCACCGGTGAGCCGGGCGCGCGGACCCTGCGCGAGGTGTACGCCGACGCCACGGCCACCGCGGTGGGTCAGCGGCGGGACCGGCTCGCGGCGCTGGCGGCGCAGCGGGCGGCGCTGTCCGACCGGCGGGCCGAGGTGGCCGCCGAACGGGACCGGATCGCCGCCGAACACGACGACGCGCCACCCGTGCCGGTGACCCGGCCGGCGCGACGCGCCGGCCGACCTGGCGCACCGCTGTGGCGGCTGGTCCGGTTCGCCGACGGGGTGACCGGCGCGGACGCGGCGTCCGTCGAGGCGGCGCTGGACGCGGCCGGGCTGCTGGACGCCTGGCTGCATCCCGACCCCGGGACCGCGGCGACCGCGCTGGCCGGCGACGACCTGGACGCCTACCTGCTGCCGCTGCCGCCGCACCGGCGGCCCACCGGGGCCACCCTCGCCGACGTGCTGACCCCTGAGGAACAGGACGACGTGCCCGCCGCGCGGATCACCGAGGTACTCACCTCGGTGGCGCTGGCCGACATCACCGCGCCCGGCACCTCGCCGGTCACCATCGGCGTGGACGGCCGGTACGCCCAGGGCATCGCCGCCGGCCGCTTCGCCAAGACCTCCTGCGAGTACATCGGCGCCACCGCCCGGGCCGCCCGCCGTGCCGCCCGGGTCACCGAGTGCGAGCAGGCGCTGGCCGTCATCGATGCCGACCTCCACGCGGTCGACCGCGACCGCGCGTCCGTCGCGGCGCTACTGGCGGCGGTGGACGCGGCCGCCGCGCACCTGCCGGCGACCGCACCGGTCCACACGGCGCTGCGCGAGCTGGACCGGGCCGCCGCGACGCTGCGCGCCCGGCAGGAGGCCAGCGCCTCCGCCGCAGCCCGCCTCGACCAGGCCCTGGCCGAGCGGGCCACCGCCGTGGCCGCGCTGCGCCGGAGCGCGGCAGAGCGGTCGCTGCCGGTCGACCGGCTCGACGACACCGCCGAAGCGGTGAGCCGCTTCGAGCGGGGTGGGGTACGCCTGGAGGGCGCACGGACAGCCGCCGCGCGTGCCGCCGAGCAGGAGGATCAGGCCCGGCAGCGGCACGACGAGGCAGTCGACCGACTCACCGCCGCGACGGAGACCGCACGCACGGCCCGTGCACGGCACCAGGAGAAGGCAGAGGCGTACCGGACGTTGCGCGACAGCGTGGGCGCCGACGCGGAACGGGTGCTGGCCGACGTGGCCCGGACCGCCGACGCGATCGTGGAGGCGGAGCGGGCCGTCGAGCAGGCTCGCACCTCGCTCGGCGCCGCCCGGGAGCGGCGGGCCGCCGCGCTGACCCGGGTGGAGCTGGGTGAGCAGGCACTGGTCGTCGCCGTCGCCGAGGCGCAGCACGACGCCCAGCGGCTGCGCCCGTACGCCCAACCGGACCTGCTCGGCCTGCTGCGCTGCCCCACCGAGCTGCGCTGGCCGACGCAGACCCCGGACGACGAACTGCATCCACAGGTGGCGGCCCTGCACGAGGCGATCCTCGCCGCCACCCGGGAACTGAGCCCCACCGAGACGTCACTCAAGCAGAGCGCCACCCGGCTCACCACCGCGCTGACCGACCTGCAGGCGCAGCTACCCGCCGCCGGCCTCGACCACCGACCCGAGTGGGACACCGACGACGGGGTCATCGTGGTCCGGGTCGCCGACGAACAGGGCCTCACCCCGGTCGCGCACTTCGCCGAGCGGATCGCCCGCGAGCGCCGCGACCAGGAGCAACTACTCACCGACTCCGAGCAGCGGGTGCTGGAGGACGCCCTCCTCGGGCAACTCGCCCGGCAGATCCACCACCGCACCATCGAGGCCCGCGACCTGGTGGCCGCGATGGACAGCCAGATGCGGGCCCGCCGGATGTCCTCGGGGCTCACTGTCGGCGTCGGCTGGCGGCTCGCCGACGACCTCGACACCGAGCAACGCGACGTGTGCAAACTGCTCGAACGTGATCCGGCCCGGCTCGGCCCGGCCCAGCTCACCACCATGCGCCGGCACTTCGCCGCCCGGATCAAGACGGCGCGGGCCGCCGCGCCCGAACAGCCCTACCGCGAACTGCTCGGCGACGTCCTCGACTACCGGCAGTGGCGCACGTTCGCGTTCACCCTGCACCGGCCCGGCGGCGACACGGAGGCACTGACCCGGGCCCGACACAGCCAGCTCTCCGGTGGCGAACAGTCGGTCTCCCTGCACCTGCCGCTGTTCGCCGCCGCCAACGCGCTGTTCGGCTCGGCCCGACCCGACGCACCCCGACTGCTCGGCCTCGACGAGGCATTCGCCGGCGTGGACGACACCGGCCGGGGTGAGCTGATGGCCCTGGCGAAACAGTTCGACCTGGACCTGTTCATGACCGGCTACGACCTCTGGGCCACCCACCCGGCGGTCAGCGGCGCCGCCCACTACGACCTGTCCCACTCCGCCGTGGAACACGCCGTCTCCACCGTGCTGCTGGTCTGGGACGGCACGACAAACATCGCCGACTTCGACGGAACCCTGGCCCGAGCCCTCGGCTCCCCGGAGACCCGCCGCGCCCCCGGTGGTCGTGGCGGACTCGAACGGGCCGGCGTCCTGCTCGACCTCACCGACGAATGACCGACGGGCGCGGCGAACGGCCGCCCGACCGCTCCGCCGCACACCCGTCGCTGGTGCCGGCCGGGCGGGACCGGCCGGCCCGCCCGGCGGATCTCGTCGAGCAGCCCGGCTGGCGGCGATTGCTGGCGGCCGCCCGGCGCAGCCTGGAACGCACCGGTGGCCGGCTCGACACCACCGTGACGCTTTCCGACCCCGACGACGACGAACGCCTCGTGATCATCGGCATCACCGGCACCCACCGCTCGGCCGCGGCGGCACGCCTCAGCGTCCGACTCAGCGCGGTGGACGAGCACCTCCACGCGGCGCACGGAGTCGGCCTGATCGAGGTGCTCACCACGACGGCCCCGCTGCGCAACCGGCCGTCCGACCTCAAACGCGAGGCGGTGGCCCGCGACGCCGTCCTCTCCGTGGCCCACGAGGGCCGACACGCCGGCACCGCCTGGTACGCCGAATGGCTCGACGGTCTGCGCCGCGACGGCACCCTGACCCGCATCGTCCGCACCGGACTGCCGTTCGAGGAGGTGATCCGCGTCCTGGACGCGCTGCCCGCGGCCGACGAACCGGTTCCGGTCTTCGCCGACCGGGTGCTGGACGACACGAAGGCCCTCACCGACGGGCCGCTGCGCGGGCTCGTCCTCCGTGCCGTCGCCGCCTGGCAACAGACGGCGCTCCCGGTCGGCGGCGAGCGGGAACGGGCGTTGTGGGAATCGGTCGGTCTGGTCCCGGACGACCTCGCCAGCCAGGTCCTGGTGCTCAACGCACCGGCCACCGGCGGGCTCGTCGGGCGGTGGCTGACGGAAGCCGCGCAGGCCGGCGTGCCGATCCGGGTCACCCTGCACCAACTGCGCCTGGCACCGCTCACCATGAACTGCGACGAGGTGTACGTCTGCGAGAACCCCGCCGTGCTGCGCGCGGCCACCACCGCGCTCGGAGCCCAGGCCCCACCGCTGATCTGCACCGAAGGAGTGCCGTCGGTCGCCGTTCACACACTGCTGGGCACCGCTCACCGAGCAGTGATCCGCTGGCGCAACGACTTCGACTGGGTCGGCGTACGACTGACCGCGGCGGCTCTCCAGCGGTACCCGGGCGCGGTCCCGTGGCGGATGACCGCCGCCGACTACCTGCCGGCGGCGGGCACCGGCACCGCCCTGCTCGGTACGCCCACCGAAACACCCTGGGACCATCCGCTCGGCGAGTCGATGCGGCAGACCGGCCGAGCGGTGATGGAGGAGCGGCTGCTCGACCGGCTCCTCGCCGACCTACGCCTGGCCGGAGCCGGGTGACGACCCCGCTGGCATCCGTCCTGGTAGAAGGTCGCGGCCACGGTTCGAACACAGGCTCGCCGCAGATCTGGACGACGCGGTCACCAACAAGATGAGCGCCCTCTACGGGCTCCGCGAATTCATCGATAAAGACGATTACTCCGATCCGGCCGCCCCATCCGCAAAGCCTCCCCATCCTCGCGCGATACGCCGACCGCGGGTTCGGTCCGCGCGTCTTCACCGCTCGATCCAGTCGACTTCACCCGGTACGGCGTCAGCGGCCCAGCGCCGGAAGAATTTCGGGAGCCGATCCGCGCTGACCGCTGCGCCGCTATTCGAGTCGACTCCGTCACGGGAGCCGCCCTCGTCCGGCGTCACGTCACGTCGAGACGAGACGCAATACTCCACGAGAAAATGGCCCGGTGTGACGTGCGACATGCCGAGTAACAGCGTTCTGTGACGGTGCACTGACCCGCCGATGATACCTAATACACTTCAAAGACAGATTTAAGTTCGCGTTGCCCAATCCTTTCCGCATGGACTGGAACCTCTCCTTGCGGGCGCAGGAGATGCGGCTTAGCCTTTGTCTCGCACTAGTGCAATCCTGTCCATGTCAGTAATGACATCCCCTTAGGGAAGCTGATGCAACGAAAGATCCTGCTGGGTATTCCAGTGGCGTTGGTGGTCGTTGGCGCCGCGGCGGTCACGCTGCCCGCCCAGGCGACGACCGGCGTACCAGTCTCCTCCATGACTGCCAGCACGCACGACGGTAATGTGCCGGCCAACACGGTGGACGGTGATTTGTCGACTCGCTGGTCGGGCAAGGGTGACGGCGCGTGGATCCGGTACGACCTGGGGTCCAGCGCGAAGGTCGCTTCGATCGGGATCGCCTGGCATCGGGGTGATCAGCGGAAGAGCACGTTCCTGGTACAGGCGTCTGCCGACGCGAAGTCGTGGCAGACGGTGGTCGCTCGGCGTGAGAGCAGCGGAAAGACGACGGATTTCGAGGTCTATGACTTCACCGATCGTGCCGCCCGCTACGTGCAGGTCGTAGGCTTCGGCAATTCCGAGAACAACTGGAACAGCATCAGCGAGGCAGCGGTCTACGCAGCCGACGGCGACACCGGCACCGAACCCGGTAGCGGTGACACCGGCACCGAACCCGGTAGCGGCAGCGGTGGCACCGGGACCGACTGCGCGAGTCCGTCGGATGTGCTTGATCTGACGAACTGGAAGGTGACGCTGCCGACGGGGTCGGGTAGCAGCCCCACCGAGATCAAGCAGCCTGCCCTGAAGGGGTACACGGTTTCGCCTTCGTTCGTGGCGTCGGCGGACTGTGCGTCGGTGCAGTTCCAGGCTCCGGTCAACGGTGTGACCACGAGTGGTTCGAGCTACCCGCGTTCTGAGCTGCGGGAGATGGCGAACAACGGGTCGAGCCAGGCGAGCTGGTCGTCGACCTCGGGTACGCACACGATGGTGGCGGAACTCGCATTCGACGCATTGCCGCAGGTGAAGCCGCATCTGGTGGGCGCGCAGATTCACGACGGCGGCGACGACATCACTGTCTTCCGTCTCGAGGGCACCAACCTCTACGTGACGAACGGTGATGACAGCAATTACAAGTTGGTCACCAGCGACTACAAGCTGGGAACTCGTTTCGAGGCGAAGTTCGTGGTCAGCGGTGGGCAGGTGAAGGCCTACTACAACGGGCAGTTGCAGACCACCATCACCAAGAGCTTCTCCGGCGCATACTTCAAGGCCGGCGCCTACACGCAGGCGAACTGCTCCAAGTCTTCGCCGTGCAGCAGCAGCAACTACGGCCAGACCAGCATCTACAAGCTCACCGTCACGCACTCGTGAGACACGCTGCCCGGGGGCTTCGGCCCCCGGGCAGCCAGGCCGTGAGCGGTCCCGGGCAACCCGCCCGGGACCGCTCACCGTCGGGAGACGTCACCGCATGCCGCCCGCCGCCCACTCTGTGGCACGGGCCTGCGGAAACACCGTCCCTCTCAGTGCCTTGTTCCAGAGACTGCAGCTACGCCGACCCGTCGGTCACCCGACCGTCGACAGCGACGGGATCAGCGGACGCCGGGAATGGCACCGAACCTACCCAGGTCGGCCGCATCGAGCGTGGCGTCGTGCCGGGTGGCCGTCAACTGCGGGATCGACTGCCGCAGCGAGGTCAGCGCCAGGCTGTCGAACGGCACGTGGTCGCGGTCCGGCTCGTCCGCGATCAGTTCGCGGAGGAACAACCGGCCAGGCCGGTCCGGTGCCGGGTCGACGGCAGCCAGCACCTTGAACGTGGTTCCGGGCCGGAACAGCACACGGACGGGTACGCCGTTGGCCGGTTCCAGCATCCGTGTGAGGCGACCGCCAACCGACCAGATCAGTACGTCGACCGTGCCGGGCAACGCGACGGCCTCGACCACGGCATTGGTGAAACCCCGGTCGGTGAGCGTCCGGTGGGCGGCGACCGCGCGTAGCCGGTCCACGGTCAGGTCGGCGCGCAGCAGGGCGGGGCCGCGGTGGACCGGCAGACGGTCCAGACCGGCGGCCACGCACCGGGCGAAGCTGATCCGCTGGCCGGGTCGGCCCGAGCGCAGCGCCGCGTCGAGGCCGGCGCCGGCCGGCGACAGATAGAGCCGTACCGCCGCCGTGCCGGCCGCAGCGTGCGGTTCCTCGCCGAGGGTTCCGGGCACCTCCTCGGCTGCCGCGGCGGCCTGGTCGGTCGGCACGTGACGCAGCCACACCCGGTCAACCTCCTGCAGGTCGGGGCCGGGCGTCGCCCGGGCTTCCGGGTCGGGCGGAGACTGGATCGACAGTGGTTCGGCTGCCGGCCCGCAGACCGGTACCGAAGTGGCCGGCACGGCGCTCACAGGTGGGAAGGCGACCGGCCCGGTGCCGACCGGCACCGGGCCGGCGGGACGTAAGGCGGTTGGCGGCGCCTCCGTCGGCGGCCGGAGCGGCACGTCCAGACCCAGGTCGAAGGCGGTGAACCGGTAGGTGACGTTGCCCGCCGCCGGGCGGTCGGCCGATACGCTCGCCGGGCCGGCGGTGGCTGTGATCCCGGAGGCGAGGTGCAGCACGCTGCGCGCCCGGGTGGCGGCGTCCAGGCGGGCCACCAGGTCGTCGGCGAGTTCCCGCAGCCGGGGCACCAACGCCGGGTCCGCGTCGTCGACCACGACGGTGTGCACGTCGGGATCGGCCAGGCGGGCCCGGACGCGGGCTCCGTGCCTGGGTGCCTCGGGCGGGCGCACCCAGAGGCCGGACTGGAGGATCTCCACCACCGCATCGTCGGTGTAGCGGTGGACCCGGGGGGCGACCACCTCGCCGAGCGCCTCCGGTGTCCGGTGGCTGACGATGTGCGGCAGGCAGGCCGCGGTGCCCGGCCACGGCCACGGCCGGGGTCGGTAGCCCAGTTCGCGGGCGTGGACCTGCCAACCGGGGCCGCCGTCGACGGGAACGGTGTGGATCCGGGGATGCTCCGGGTCGCCCACCGGCAGCCCTGAGTAGCAGACGACCGGTGTGTCCAGCGTGTCGGCGAGTGCCTGGCCCAGCGGCGCACCGGCCGGTAGCCGGACCGGCCCGTAGGCGACGAACCGCGTCTGCCGACGAGCGGCGGCGGGCAGCCGGCGCCAGAACCGGGCGACGTCGTCCAGCGGCAGTGGCGCGGTCTCCGGGCAGCCCAGCACCACGGTGAGCACCTGCGGCTGGCAGGGCACGCTCACCGCCAGTCGCCGCCAGTGCCTGGTCACGCCCGGGGCGTCACGGGTGTCCCGCAGCCACACCCCGCCGGGTAGCGGCTCCACCACGCGGTACGCGCTGGTCGACAGGTACGCGCTGGCGGCACCGTCCCACTCGGGACGCGGGTGCCGCTTGCCCGTCCAGACCGGGCTCCGGCCCGGACGGTGACGTACCCAGCCGCTGTCCCGCCCGGCGTGGACGAACAGCACACCGGCCGCGCCCGCGACGAGGTGCCCGTGCGGCGCCACCACCGGACGTCGGAGCCGGTCGGCGAGCCACTGACCGGCCAGGGCCGTCACGTCCGGCGCCGCGCCGCAGACGACCAGCCGGATTCCGCGGCGACGGCG
Organism: Micromonospora sp. CNB394; assembly: GCF_000374985.1. Lineage (NCBI taxonomy): Bacteria > Bacillati > Actinomycetota > Actinomycetes > Micromonosporales > Micromonosporaceae > Micromonospora > Micromonospora sp. CNB394. The sequence goes on from NZ_KB895853.1 coordinate 45,033, forward strand.
TGGCAGTTCGCGGGCCACGGTTTCCCAGATCCCGACCGGCAGCGCGTCGTGCAGGTCGAGCAGGACGATGTCGTGGTCGGCGTCGCCGGCCATACCCAGGGCGAGTGACCGCGCCTCGGCGCTGATCCGGTCGCGGGCGTGCAGCACGAGGGCGCTGCCGACGACGTGCCGCCCGACCGCCGGCCCTGATCGCACCATCAGGTTCAGATCATTCCGGAACGGAATGCGTACGCTACCGCGTGCGACCGGTTACGCAGCTTGAGCCGGTGAGTCAGACCGTAGATCACATTCTTGACGGTCCGCTCCGAGTAGCAGAGCTCCCCGGCGATCTCCTGGGTGTCCAGCCCGTCGGCCATCAGCCGCAGTACGTCCACCTCACGCGGGGTGAGACCAGCCGCGTTGAGCCCGTTGGGAGCGAACACCTCGCGCTGCAGTCGCTCGACGTGCTTGAGCAGCTCGCCGACCATGCTGGACGGTAGCACCCCGCCCCCGCTGGCGGCGGCCAGCACGCTGTGCGCGAGCCGTTCTCCGCTGACCGCCGCGCGGGGCAGGACCGCCACCACCCGGTTCTCCACCGCGGTGAGCAGCTCACCTTCGTTGATCTCGTCAATCACCAGGACGACCGGCAGACGGGTCTCCAGTGTCCAGCGGCGTAGCAGCGCCACCGCGCTCGAGGTCAGCCGGGCGCTGGCGTAGATGAGGACATCGGCCTCCGCCCGCTCCTCCGCGGGCAACAGGATGATCTCCTGGCCGGCCTGCAGGAAGCTGGCGAGTCCCGCGTGACTGAGCGGATCCGACGCCTGCAGGACCACCCGAACTCGTTCCACTGAATACCTCCGCGTGTCGTGGGGACGCCGCGACAGTCTGGGCGGACGGTCTTCAGAAAACCTTCACGCCCCGACGACGGTCAGTGCAGCGGTCCGGTCGGTGGTGGGGGTCGGCGCGCCCGGCGCAGCGCCTCGATGTACTTCGGGATCTCCTCGGCGACCGTCTCCCACCAGCCGGGAGCGAGTTGGTCGGCGAAGACGGCGTCGACCAACTCCGCCGCGGGCTCCGCGGGAAGCTGACCGATCCGCGGAGTGGGCGCCTGCCGCCACCTCTGGATGACGCGCAGCCGGGCACGGACCTCCGTCAGGACGCGTTCCAGATCGGCGATGGCCTCGTCGGCCCGGCCCGCGTCGAGGACCAGTCGGCCCTCCTCGGCGAGCGTCCGGAATAGTTCGCCCGCGAACGGGCTGGTCGAAGCATCGGGGTAGGCCACCACCGGTCGAGTCCACCAGGCCGGTCGGTCCGTTGGGAACCCGCCGAGACAATCGCTGCCCTCGCCTCCGCCTCGGGTTGCCCCGGATCCCGGTCGCCCCAGGCTTCCGGCCGGCGAACATTGCACGACAGGTTCCTTACATCCCGGCCATTCGGTGGCAGACCAGGACAGCCGCCACTAGAAATGGGAGCGTGCAAGCCGGAGCGACGAGGTAGCAGTGTCTGATGAGTACGGCGTTTCCGCCGAGCCCGGTCGGTTGGATCTCCGGCTCCTGGGACCGGTCCAGATCCGGCGGGACGGAGTGGAGCGTCCACTGGGGTCCGGCCGTCGCATCGCGGTGCTCTGCGTGCTCGCCCTGCACGCCGGCCGGGCCGTCAGCCGCGATCGGCTGGTCGCCGCGGTCTGGGGCGACGACCCCCCGGCCAGCGCCACCGGCAACGTCTACACCTACATCTCAACCCTGCGGCACCTGCTGGAGCCGGGCCGTGACCGGTGGACGGGCGGTCGACTGCTCACCTCGGGCGGCGGGACCTACCAGCTGCACGTAGCCGCGGATTCGGTCGACGTGGTCCGGTTCGAGGCGCTGCGGGAGTCGGCCCGCGCGCACCGGGCCGCCGGTGACCCCGTCGCCGAACTGGCCGCCGTGGAGTCCGCACTGCGGCTGTGGCGCGGTGTGGCGCTGGCCGGCGTGCCGGGCCCGTTCGTCGAGGCACAGCGGCGCCGCCTGGCCGAACTGCGACTCGCCACCCGCCAGCGGTACGCCGATCTGCTGACCGTCGCCGGCCGCCACGACGAGGCGCTCCGGGTCCTGCGCGAACTGGCGGCGACCCACCCGGCCCGGGAGAGCGTACGGGCCACGCTGGCCGTTCCGCTCCAGGTCACCGCACCTGGTGTCGAGGCGGCGCATACGCACGCCGCCGCTGCGACGGCCCGCCCCGGACCCGGACCGGCGAGGACCGGCCCTCCCGAGCGTCCCGTCCTGGTCGGCCGGCGCGACGAGGTGCGGCGGTTGCGCCGGGCCGCCGCCGGAGCCGCCGCGGGTCACGGTGCCAGCATCCGCGTCGAAGGCGCCGCCGGCATCGGCAAGTCGGCCCTGCTCGCGGCGGCACTGCGGGGTGCCGCCCGCACCGGCTGGGCGGTCGGTGACGAGGTCGCCCAGCGTAGGCCGCTCGGCGTCCTGCTGGAGTGCCTCGGGTCCGCCCTGGCCGGCGAGCCGACCGGGGTGGCTCTGGTCGCGCAGCTCGCCGGCCTCGATGCCACCGGCTCGGACGCGGAGGTGGCGGACCGGGCGGTCGAGGTGATCCGCCGGGCCGTCACCGCCGCACCTCTCGTCCTGGTCGTCGACGATCTCCCGTGGGCCGATCCCCTCACGCTGCGGGTCTGGGCGATGCTCGGCGCGCAGGCCCGCCGGCTCCCGCTGCTGCTGGTGGCCGCCGCCCGCACCGGTGCGACCGGTACCGAGTCGGTGCCCGCCCACGAGCGCATCGAGTTGGCGCCGCTCGGCAGCGACGCGGCGGCCGCACTGGTCCGGGCCGCCGCCGGCGAGCCGCCCGACCCACAGCGGCTGGCACGGATCCTCCACGACGCCGCAGGCAGCCCCTACTATCTGCGGCACCTCGCCGCCGCCGTGCCGGGCGACGTCGACCTGGCCGCCGCGGTCGACCCGCATCTCGCGCCGCTGCCCGAGCAGGTCCGCCACCGGCTTCGGACGGTCGCCCTGCTCGCCGGGTACGGGCTGACGGCAGCGGGGACCGAGCCGGTGGGCTGCACCCTGGCCGAACTGTCCGCGGTCACCGATCGGTCGCGCGGTGACCTGCTCCGCACGCTCGGGCCGGCACTGGCGGCCGGAATCCTCGCCCACGGCGGTGACCGGTTGGAGTTCCGGCACCCGATCGTCGCCCGGGCCCTCTACGAGTGCACACCCGCCGCCCTGCGGGGCACCCTGCACCGGTCCTTCGCCGAACGACTCGCCGCCTGCGGCGCGCCGCCCGAACGGGTCGCCGCGCAGCTGCTCGCCGGGGAGGTACCGCTCGACCGGGCCACCGGCGAATGGCTGGCCGGGCACATCGAGCTGCTGGCCGAGCGGGCACCGCGGATCGCGATCGCCGCCCTGGACCGGGCCCGCACCCAGGCCGACCTCGAGCCTGCCCGGCGGCTGTCACTGACCGCCTGGCTGGCCCGGTTGCTGCTGGAGCAGGAGCGTAACGCCGTGGCAGCGGCCAGCTGGGTCGCCGCCCGCACCACCGACCTCGATCTCGAAGGGGAGATGCGCTGGGTGGCAGCCCGCTCGTACGAGCAGCGCGGCGAGTTCGAGGCCGCCGCCGACATCGCATGGTCGGCGCTACGGGAACACCGGCTCCCACCACACTGGACCGGCCGGCTCAAGGACCTGCTCACTCGGATCCGTCCGCACCTGCCTGGTGATCCGACCGCACCGCGCATGTCGCGCTCGGCGCTCGTCGGCGGGCAGATTCCCGTCCTGCGGTGAGCCGCGCCTCATCCCCCGCCGCCAGGCCGACAGACGGCGGCGTCGGCGGGCCCGCCCCGGACGACCGGCTGCGGGTCAGTGTCCTGGGCCCGGTCCGGGCGTGGCGCGGCGCGCGTGAACTCGCCCTCGGGCCGGCCCGGCAACGCGCCGTGTTCGCGCTGCTCGCCACCGCCGCCGGACGGCCGGTCGGGCGCGACGACCTGATCAGCGGCGTCTGGGACGGCTCGCCACCACCGACCGCGACCGGCAACCTCTACACGTACGTCTCGGGTCTCCGGCGCAACCTCGGCGACGACCTGATCCTCTCCGGACCGTCCGGGTACGTCCTGCGGCTGCTCCCCGGTGAGCTGGACAGCTTCCGGTTCACCGCACTCTGCGCCCAGGCGAGCGACACCGGCGACCGGGAGCCGACGGTCGCCGGCAGCCTGCTCGACGACGCGCTGCGGCTGTGGCACGGTGAGGCGTACGCAGGGCTTACCGGTCACCGGTTCGAGGTGGAGCGGGCCCGGCTCGCCCAGCAACGGCTCGACGCAGTCGAGCAGCGGGCCCGACTGCTCTGCGAGTTGGGCGACGAGTCGGTGGTGGCCGAGTTGACCGGGCTGGTCCGCGACCATCCGCTGCACGAGCCGCTGCACGAGCTGCTGATGCTCGCCCTGGACCGGGCCGGTCGGCGGGCCGAGGCGTTGGAGGTCTACCACACGGCCCGACGTACCCTCCGCGACGAGCTGGGCGCCGAGCCGCGTCCCGCCTTCACCGCCCGGTACGAGCAACTGCGCACCGCCGCCGCACCGCAGCCGGTCACGCCGCGCCGGCTCCCCGTGGTACTGCCCCCGCAGGTGTTCCAGGCGCTGCGCGACCGGCCCGCCGGCCACCGGTTCACCGGGCGGGACGGCGAGTTGAGCCGGCTACGCGACAAGCTCCGGGCGGTCACCGACGGGCAGGGTGCAGCGGTCTGGGTCGAGGGCGAACCGGGCATCGGCAAGAGCGAACTGCTCGCCGCCGCGTTCACCGACGCCGGTGAGCGGGGCTGCCAGCTCGCCTGGGGCGTCGCCGCCGGACCGGGCCTGCGCGCACCTTTGGCGGTGTTGGCCCGGGCTTTGCGGCTCGACCTCGCGTCGGGGCGGTACCGGGTCACGGTGCCCGCGGCCGGGCCGGAGGCCGACGGGACCGACGAGACCGACGAAGCCGACCCGGCCGCTCGCGTGCCCGGGAGCGAGCAGGTGCTGGCGTACCTCCGGCGGGCCTGCGCGACCGCCCCGCTGGTACTGGTCGTGGACGACCTCCAATGGGCCGACGCGGCCACCGTACGGGTGTGGAGCCAGCTGGTCGCGGTCACTCGGCGGTTGCCGCTGCTGCTGGTCGCGGCGGCCCGGCCCCACCCGCGACACCGGGAGCTGGCCGAGGTGCGACGCCGCGTGCAGGCCGGCGGCGGGCTGGTGCTCCAGCTGGGTCCCCTGCCGCCGGAGGCGGTCGAACAACTGGTGATCAGCCAGGCCGGCGCTCCGCTCGGGCCGAATTTGGCCGCGGTGGTGCCGGCCAGCGGCGGCAACCCGCTGTGCGCCCGGGAGATGACCGAGGCGCTGCTGCGTAGCGACGTCGTACGCGTCGACGGGGGCCTGGCCGACATCCCGGACACCGTCGCGGTGTCCGCACCGGACTCACTGGTCAGGGCCATGTGCACCACGGTCGAGGTGCTGGCTCCCGACACCCGGCAGGTGCTGCGGGCAGCCGCCCTGCTCGGCGCCGGTTTCGCCGTCGGCGACCTGGTCGCGGTGACCGGTCGCGCCGCCGTGGATGTGGTGTCCGGTCTGGAGGAGGCGCTGGCCGCCGGTGTCGTCGTGGCCGTCGACCGCGACCTGGCGTTCCGGCACGGGTTCCTGCGTCAGGCGCTCGTCGAGCAGATCCCGGTTGCGGACCGGCCGGCGCTGCACCGGCAGGCCGCCGAGGCGCTGCACCGGCACGGCAGCCCGGTGAGCCGGGTCGCCGAACAACTGGCCGCGCGGCCGGTGGTACTCGACAACTGGGTGGTCACCTGGCTGGTCGCCCACCTCGCCGAGTTGGCCCGGCAGGCTCCCCGCGTCGCCACCGACCTGCTGCGTCGGGCACTGGACAGCGGACTGCCCACGCCACCACAACGCGCACAGCTCCTGGTCGGGCTGGTCAGGCTGGACTTCCGGCACGCCGGTTGGCCGCTGGACGAGGCCCGTGAGGCCGCCCGTTCGGCAGTCGATCCGGCTGACCGGGCCGAGATGCGGCACCTGCTCGCCACGATGCTGAACCGACGCGGGGACGCCGGCACCGCGATCGGCATCCTCACCGACGCGATGGCCGACAGGTCCGTCCCGGAGCTCTGGCGTACCCGGCACCGGATGCTGCTGGCACAGATCCGCCAGGGGCCGCTGGACGACCTCGACCAGGCGGACCGCACCGCCGGGGCGCTGCACGGCGAGGCGATCGCCGCGGGCCAACCGTACGAGGCGGCACTCGCCCTTCAGACCAGGTGGCTGACCAACTCCGTCCGGCGTGACCACGAACAGGCGCTGCACTACCTCGACCAGGCGCTGGACCTGCTGGTCGGCCGCCCGGCGTTCGCCGGCATGTACTTCCACCTGCTCGACAACCGGGTGTTCACGTTGCAGAACCTGGACCGGTTGGACGAAGCCGAACAGACCCTGCGGGCGGCCACCCGCTATGCGATCCGGCACCGGCTGCCGCGCAGCCTGCAGGTCGCCACCGCCGTCCAGCACTACTGGCGCGGTCGGTGGGACGACACGTTGACCGAGGTCAACTCCGTCACCGACGACGCCCCGGGGATCACGTTCCTGGGTACCCGGGAGCCGGCCGCGGTCGCCATGCTGCTGCACGGTGTGGCCGCGCTCGTCGCCGCCCGCCGGGACGAGCCGGAACTGGCCCGGGCGCACCTGGAGTCGGCCGAGGTCCTTCCGTCCAGTGACGCCGAGCGGGAGTGCCGCGACTTCCTGCTGGCGGCCCACGCGACCGTCGCCGAGCGCGACGGCCGACCGGCCGACGCGCTGGCGGTGCTGGAGCCGTTACTGATGTCCGGGTACGCCCCGATGCTGCTGCGCCACCAGTGGCTGCCGGCCCTTACCCGGCTCGCGCTCGCCACGGGCCGGGTCGAGATGGCCGAGCGGGCGGTGGCCGTCTGCGCCGACGAGGCCGCCAGAGAGGTCCGCCCGGCGCGGGCGCATGCGGCGGTGGCGCGCTGCCGGGCGTTGGTGACCGGAGACCCGGCCCCCGTCCTCACCGCGGCGGCCCGCTACCGCAGGACCGGCCGGGTCACCGAACTCGGTGCCGCACTGGAGGACGCGGCGGTGCTGCTCGCGGCGAGCCGCCAGCCGCATGCGGCGGCCCGGACCGGCGGCGAGGCGGCCGAGCTGTACACCCTGCTCGGTGCCCGGTGGGATCTGCGCCGGCTGCGGCGCAGGCTCACCGAATACGGCATCGACCCGGCCGGCGGCCCGGTCCGCGCCGACCTGCTCAGTGCAGGGTGATCTCGACCGGACCGAGCTTCTGCTCGGCGAGGGCGCCGGCGGACGCGGCGGCGGCACGAACCGCCTGCGCGATCGCGTCCTGCAAAGCTTCGGGGTCCCGCCGGTCGAACACGTCCGGATCGACGCGGACGGCCTGGAGTCTGCCGAGGCCGCTGACCACCATGGTCACCGCGCCGTCGGCGGACCGTCCGGTGACGACCGATCTGGCCAGGGTGTCCTGCGCGTCCCGCATCGACTGCTCGAAAGCCTGTGCCCGGTCGAGCAGTTGCTGTAGTTCGGGTGTCATTGCGCCTCCGTTGGATCGGTTCCGCGGCCGGTGGGCGGCTCAGCCGACCGCGGCCAGGCCGACGGCGGGCTCGCTGGTGGCGACGCGCCGGGCGGTCACGCCGTGCAGGTCGGCGAGGGCCAGCGTGCGGGACGCCGCGGTGCGGGTGAGCTGCCACGAGTACAGGTGCGCGGCCCGGACGGTACGTGCGGGCAGTCCCGCCGCGAGACCCACCAGGGCGGCCCGGACATCGTCGGGGACCTCGTGACCGCGGCGCACCAGATGCCGCACGACGATCTCGGCCAGTTCCTCCGGGGAGTAGGCGGGCATCGACCAGTGCTGCCCGAATATCTCACCGACGGCGGGAACGGCCCGGCTCAGCGCGGTCGCCGTTTCCGGTTCGGCGAGCAGCACGACGACCGGGTCGCCGGGGGTACGGCGGGTCTCCGCGACGAGGTGCTCGATGATCTCCGGCCCGGCGCCGGTGCCGTCGTCGGCCCAGTCGACCAGCAGCACCCCGCCCTCGGCGTCACGCAGCGCCGCCTCGACCAGGCTGCGGGTCTGGCCCGGCCACTGCGGCGTCAGGTCGTGGCTGCCCACCCGGATCAGCTGCCCGACCGGGACGAGGTCCAGTTCGGACAGGCCCGCCGCGTAGAGGCGGGCGATCTCGCTGCGCCCGCTGCCGGACGGGCCGGAGATCACCGTGTTGGCGTGTCTGCCGTACCCGCGTCGCCGGTTCCGCAGCTCGCAGAGCTGGAGCAGGGTCGCGCCGACCGCGTCCCGCACCGGGGCGACACCGACCAGGTCACAGACCCGCCGCCAGCTCCGGGCGGCGTTGATCGCGGCGGCCGGATTGCGGGCGGAGTCCGGCTGGTCGGACTCCGCCACCGGCATGGTGTCCAGCAGCTCCAGCTCCGGAACCAGGTCCAGCGCGGTGAGCCGGTTGAGTTCGCTGTCCTTCGACGGTGGGGTGGTGGCCAGCCGCGACGCCTGATTGTTGATCATCGCTTCGAAGAGCTTGCGGGCCACCCGGCCGTTGCCGAAGGTCGCGTTCTTCGGCACCCGGGTGAAGTACGTCCGCAACGCCTCGACCGCGTCGTCGGTCAACTCGTAGTAGTGCTTGCCGCACAGGTTCGAGGTGATCGTCACGAGTTCCTCGACCGAATAGTTCGGGAACTCGATGGTCCGGGTGAACCGGGAGGCCATGCCGGGGTTGGAGGCCAGGAATCTCTGCATCAGCTCGGAGTAGCCGGCCACGATCACCACCAGCTCGTCGCGGTGGTCCTCCATCATCTTCATCAGCGCGTCGATGGCTTCCTGGCCGAAGTCCGGTCCCGACCCGCCCGACCCGGCCGACAGCGTGTACGCCTCGTCGATGAAGAGCACCCCGCCGAGCGCCTTGGTGACCAGCTCGGTGGTCTTGATGGCCGTCGAGCCGATGTACTGGCCGACCAGGTCCGCACGCGCCGCCTCGACCATGTGGCCCTTGGTGAGGATGCCCAGCTCGGCGAGGACCGACCCGTAGAGCCGGGCCACCGTCGTCTTACCGGTTCCCGGCGGGCCGGCGAAGACCAGGTGACGGCTCATCGGCGGCATCGGCAGGCCCATCTCCTGCCGCACCTGCGCCATCTTGATCAGGTTGATCAACGCAGTGACCTCGTGCTTCACCTCCCGTAGCCCGATCAGGCCGTTGAGTTCACCCAGCGGTCCGCCCAGCTCGGGCACGGCCGGTGGCGGACCACCGTCCTGCTCGTCCCCGCCGGACGGATCTGAGGACGCCGGCCCACCGGACGCCGGGGACACCGGTTCCGCCGGCCGGTCGGAACTCAGTCCCTCGACCGTCAGCTGCGCGTCGGCGACCCGCCGGACGTCCTCCACGCCGCTGTCCTGCACGACACAGCGGAGCAACGTCACCGGTTCCGGGGTGTCCACGTCGACTCCGACGGTGCCGTTGCCGAGCAGCTCGCAGTCGGTCAGATCGCCCCGGCCGCCCCGGCCGAACGCGACACCGGCATGCCCCGCCCGCCGGACGCGGGTCTCGGTGGCCGAGATCACCCCGGCGGGGCCGACCTCGATCCCGGTGCCCGCCGCCTCGACGACCTCACTGTCCCGCAGCCGCAGCTCGCCGTGCTCGACACGGACGCCGGTACCCCGGATCAGGGCGGTCCGCAGTTCCAGGACGGCACCCCCGCCGACGACCACCGCGCTCGCCGCCGTACCGGTGATCCGTGCCTCGTGCACCGCGCCACGCGCCCCCTCGGTGACTTCGAGCGCGAGCGCCGGACCCGCCGCCACCACCAGGTCGGTACCCTCCAGCGCGGCACCACCGGCGACCCGCAGTCCGGCTCCGGAGCTGATCTCGGCCCGCAGCCGTTGTACCACTGCCGACGCGGACTCGTCGACGACCGCGAGGTGGGTCGTGGTACCCCGGATCGTCGCCCCCGCGAAGCGGGGCGCGGACGATCCGGCGACGCTGATGCCGATCGGCGTGTCGGCGAACGTGCAGTCGGTGAAGACCGGCCGGGCCGCTCCGGTGACGTGCACGGCGCTGTGTCCGGCGCCGCCGAACAGGCAACCCTCGAAGCGGGGCGCAGCGCCGTCGGCGATGTGCGCTGACTGCACCGCCGCGCCGGTGAACCGGGAGTCGGTGACGACCACGTCGACGGCGCCGCGAAGGAACAGGTCGACGTTGCTGCTGTCGGTGACGGTCAACCGACCCATCCGCGCCCAGCCCCGCTGTTCCACCACGACGGCCGGTTTGCCGGCCCCACTGATCTCGGCCTGCTCGACGGTCAACCGCCCGTCGCCGTTGACACAGACGCTGTTGGCGCCGGTGTCCCGCACCGCGCACCGCCGCAGGGTCAGCACACCCGTCTCGGTGACGACCACCCCTGACCCGGCCACCTCGCTGATCACCGTGTCCTCGATGGTGCTGGGCGCCGCCGAGGTGACCACCACCCCGCTCCCGGCCGGGCCGCGGATCTCGCAGCCGCGCAGGGCCACCGAGCCCTGCAGCCGGGCGAGCAGCGTCGTCCAGGACGCACCGCTGATCACGCAGTGGTCGAGCGCGGCCTCACCGGAATAGACGTCGACGGCGGCGAGGGCGGGATCGGCACTGGCCAGGGTGATGCCGCGCAACTGGGCACCCTCCCCGTGCACCACCAGTACGCTGCCCTCCTCGACCCGCACCTCCACCGAGCCCGGTTCGGCCGCGCTGATCGTGATCCGGTCGCCGACGACGATCTTCTCGGCGTACCGGCCGGGATGGACGGTGATCGTCGCCCCGGCCCGGGCACGGGCCACCGCGGCACCGATCGTCGGGTACGCGCCGGGCTTGCCCCCGCCAACCACCAGTACCTGTCGGGTCATCCCCCGCTCACCTCCTCATCCGCCGGGCGGCGGTCCAGGCCGGGCAGCACGCCGAACCGCTCCCGGGCGGCCGAACCGACCCGCCGGGCCGGTTCGGCCTCGGCCCACCGGTTCAGGCTGCGCCGCAGCGATGTCGCGGCGAGTTCGTCGAAGGACGCCCGACCGGGATCGACTCGCCCGTCCGGACCGATCTCGGTGGCCCCGATCTCGCGCATCAGGATGGCGCCGCGCTGGTCGCCCGCCGGCTCCCGCAACTCCAGGATCTTGAAGTGGGTTCCGGGCAGGAACAGCACCCGGTCCTCGACCCGGTCGTCGCCCGCCGGCTCCAGCAGCGCCGTCCGACGGGCGGTCATCGACCAGATCAGTACGTCGGTGTCGCCCGGCTGCCCCGAACAGGGCGCGGTCAGCGCGGTGACGAACGACCAGTCGGTGACCGGCCGGCGCTGCCGGTAGTACGCCCACTCCGCGGCCAGCGGCGAGGTGCGGTAGATCGCCGCGCCCCGGTAGGACGGCAGCCGGGACAGCCCCGCGACCACGCACCGCGCGAACGGTACGTGCGGGCCGATGGTCCCGGACCGCAGGCCGACGTCGACAGCAGCGCCCCGCCCGGACAGATAGAGGCGGACCGCCACCGAGTCGGCGAGGATGTCGTCGGCACTGACACCTCCCGAACCCTGCAGCCCCGGATGCTCGGACATGATCCGGGCGACCGAGCTGGCCATCGTGTCGAAATCCCGACTGAGCGCGCGACGCAGCCAGGCCCGCTCGTCGTCGAGCTGGCGGCGCTTGGGCAGGAGCGCGGACGCCGATGCGGCGGGCACCGGCTGGTGCCGTACCCCCAGGTCCACCGGGCCCGGCGCGGGTCGGGGTGGCGCGGCGGTGACAGCTGGGGGCGGCGCTGCGCCGGCCGGCCGGTCCGGCGCCGCAGCGGGCGGCACCACCAGCTCCGCGGCGGCCATCCCCGGCGGGGCGACCGGAGCCGGCGGGGCGGCGACCGGCTCGGTGCCGGCCACCGACCGGGCCGTCACGGGGGTCACCGCCGGCTCGGGCACCGCGACCGGCCCGATCGGGACCGGCGGCGGCCCGGCCGGTTCCGGGTGGGACGACGGCTCCGCACGCACCGGCACGGCTGCCGGAGGTACGGGCGGAACGGCCACCGTCGCCGGCTCCGCCACCGGGACCGGCGGTGCGATGGGCGCGGCCACCGGCGGAACCCGGTCCGCTACCGGCGCGGGGACCGGTCGCACCGCCACCGCCGGATGGACGACGGCCTCGGCCATCGGTGCCGGGACGGCCGTCACGGCCGGCTGCGGTGCCTCCCGAGGCGCCCGGATGACGATCGGCGGTGCCGTGGCGACCAACACCGCCTCCGCCCGGCCCGCCGGCCGCTGCCGTACCAGCTCCGACGTCGACAGCAGCGTGTGCTCCGGGCCGGTGCTGCTCTCGACCCGGGCCGCGAGGTCCTCGGCGAGTTCACGCATCCGGCCGGTACGGTCGGCCACCGAGTCGTCGAAGACCAGCCTGCTTCCCTCCGGGTCGAGCCGCAGGTCACGGATCTGGTCGGCGTTCGGCGGAACCTGCGCCGAACGCACCCACAGCCCGGCCTGGACCACCTCGATCACGGCGTCCGGGGCGTACCAGTAGGTCCGGCTCTCGATCTCCTCGACGTGGGGCAGCGGGGCACGGTGGCGCAGCACCGCCGGACGCCGCCCCTTCACGGTGTCCCGCGAACGCGGGACGTAGCCGAGCTCCAGCGCGAACGGCTGCCAGCCCAGCACGCCGTCGGCGCGTACCGCCCGGATCTCGTACTTGTACGGAGCACCGATGGGCACGCCGGTGTAGCAGATGACACCGGTCGCGAGCAGGTCGGCGAGGGCCTGGCCGAACGCCTCGCCCTCCGGCAGACGGACGTCGCCGTACTGGACGAACCGGGCCCGGTCCCGGCTCTGCGGATCGAGGCCACGCCAGAAGCGGACCACGTCGTCGAGAGAGAGCGGCGCGGTGCCGGGGCAGCCGAGCAGCACCGTCATCACCTCCGGCTGGCACGGAACGTCGGTGACCAGCCGCTGACGATGCTCGGCCACCGTCTCCGGGTCGCGTACGTCGTGGATCCAGACGCCACCCGGCAACGGCTCGATCTCCCCGGTCGAGCTGGACGCCCGCCGCTCGGTCGCCGCCTTGTCCCACATCGGGGCCGGGTAGCGCTTGGCGTCCCAGGTAGGCGGTTTACCCGGACGGAACCTGATCCACCCACTGTTCGGTGTGGAGTGCACGAACAGCCCGCCGCCCGCGCCCCGGATCAGCTCACCGTCAGGGGCGATGACGGTGCGGTTCAGCCGCTCCGACAGCCACTGCCCGGCCATCGCAGCCGTGTCGCCGTACGACCCACAGGCCATCAGCCGGATGCCTCGGCGGCGTCGGGGCAGCACGAGCGCCATCGACTCCCAGGATCCGATCGGCAGGCTGTGTCCCAGATCGAGCACCACCACGTCGTTGTCGGCGTCCTCGACCACGGTCAACGCCAACGACTGCGCCTCGGCGCTGATCGTCTCCTCGGCGTGCAGCACCATCGCGTTACCGACGGTGTGCTGGACGACACCGCCGGCCGGGCCGCCCTGGCCGCGCAGCAGACCACGGATCACGGACATGCCTTCACCCTTCCGCCAGGCTGGTAACGGCTCCACGGCTCAACACCGGCCCCTGGGGCAGCACCGACAGCAGTTCCTTCGGGAACGGCACGGGGCTGACGCCGGAGAGCTTCAGCGCCGCCACCGTGGATTCGTCGGCCAGGCGGTGGACCCGGCCCTCGTCGGAGATGAACGCGAGCTGGCGGGTGGCCGCCGGTGAGGCGGCCGGCACCGGCAGCACCAGCATCCCCGAGCCGCGGCGGACCTGCACGGTCGCCGTCCCGTCGGCGGTGACCCCCGAGTCCCCCGGTGCAGCGAGGACCACCACGCCGGCGACCGTCTCGGGCCCGACCTGGATCTGTCGCACGCAGACGGCCTGGTCGGCGGTCTCGGCGAGCCGCCACGACGCGACGTCGGGCAGGCGGTCGAGCAGCGTCCGGTCGGCCGAACGGCGGGCGTCGACGATCGCGGCCGACCCCACCTCGACCGGGGGCTGGGTGGTCGCGGCGTCGGCGATCAGGAACTCGGTTCGGCTCATCGGTGCCAGCCCGTCCCGGCGCAGGACGAAATGCTGCGCCGAGCCGGTCTCCGCGCGCTGCCGGAACAGCGTGCCGACGGGGTACCGCCGCCCGCCGACCGGAGGTCCGGTCTCGCCCGCCCCGGCGATCTCGGCGGGAGCCAGCGCCGGGCCGCCCCGAAGCCAGTCGAGCCACATCTTCGGGGCCGGCGGCGGGTCGAGCGCGGCAGCACCGAGGGCCACCAGCACCGCCTCGTCGTCGATCCGGTACCTGAGCTGGTTGGCCAGCAGGTACCGCGTCCCGGCGCCGTCGCGGACCACCAGGAACCGGTCCGGTGGCAGGACGGTGGTGGGGCCGCTCGGGGCGAGCTGGACCCCCAGGCCGGTGTTGCCCCCGGCGGGTGCCACCGAGCCGGGCAGGCAGGCCAGCCACGGGCCCCGGGTCAACGCGTCGGCGGCGGGCATCTGCCGCGGGGCGCCCACCAGCCCCAGCGGCACCCCCCGGGGCACGTCGGTCAGCGAGTTCCTCGAGATGAGTTTGACCTGACCCGCCGCGCCCTGGATCAGCATCGCCGACGTGAGGTCGGGCACCTGGTGCAGGACCCCGTCGACGACCACGTACCGGTTACCGGTTTCCTTCTCCACCAGGATCACGCCGGCCTGCCGGTAGGCCCGGCTGCCGCCGGGGACGATCCAGCCGTAGACCGCGAAGCCACCCAGCACCAGCACCAGCACGACGACCCCGGCCAGCAGGCCGGTCTGGGAGCGGCGGCCGGGGATCTCCGCCCCGGTCGGATCCCCCTCGACCAGGGCCGAGCTGAGCCGGCCCATCATGAACGTGTGGGCGTGGACGTGGTCGCGCTGCGTCTGCACCCCGGCCTACCCGAACAACCCGCGGGCCCAGGCGTACAGGCCGAGGATCTGCGCCAGCACCGGCAACACCGCCACCCCCGTCACCACGTCCAGGAACGTCGCCGTGTACTCCCAGAACGGCAGTAGCCGCCGCGGCCAGGGCCGCATCGCGGCCAGCACCAGCGGGACCAGCACCGCCAGCAACCCGGCCAGCAGGACCCACCGCCATCCGTCGGGCAGCAGTTGGGAGAAGCGATCGAGGACCATCAGGTACCCGACCGTACCGGCGGCGGTCAGCGCGACGCGCTGCCACAACCCGAGGAAGGTACGCGCGCGCAGCAGGATTGCACTCGCAACCGTCGACACCAGCGCCCACCCCGCCCAACCGGGTGTCGCGAGCACCAGATCGAACAGGACCGGGAGCGCGAGCGCGACGCTGACCATCGTCACCGTCAGGTAGGTGTCGGCGTCGTCGGTGCGCTCCCGCACCACTTCGGAGGGGACCGGCTCGATGTCGTACGACATGTCGGCGCCGGTCTTCGGTAGCTGCGGCCCGCGCAGCCGGGCGAACTTCACCACCGCCCGGGGCGCCACCACGACCACCGTCAGCGCCACCGTGACGGCGATGCCGGCGCTCTGGTGCCAGGCCAGCGACGAGGCCAGGTGTACCAGCACCAGCACACTGGTCGCGGTGCCGGTCGCCGCGAACACCAGCATCGGGGCGAACGGCAGGTGCGGGGTGAGGGTCCGCTGGGCCAGCAGCAGCACCGCGGCCACCCCGGCCACCGCGGTCGCGGCGGCCAGCACCGCCGGTCCGGTGACGGCGATCCCGGTCGGATCTGCGTCCACCGCGCCGGCGGCCGCCAGCGCCGCGAACGCCGCGGCGGCAGTACCGAAGAGCAGCGAGAACGCGCCGTCGGCCACCCGGCGGGCGTAGACCAGCGCCGCGGTGAGGAACGCCGCCGCGAGGACACCGGCGGCGACCACCTGCGCCAGCACCGGACCCCGATCGGTGAGCAGCACGGCGAGCAGGCTCAGCGCGACGGAGGACAGCACCAGGAACAGCGGCCGGCGGTACTCCGGCTGCCAGCGGTCCGAGCGGCGGTTGACGGTGGTGGCGATGCCCTCCGCGATGTCGTCGAAGTCCAGCTCGGGCAGCGGATCCTCGGCCCGGCGCAGGTGCAGTACCTCCCCTTCCAGCCAGTCCAGGCTCTCCGGGGTGGCGGCGAGGTCGAACGGGGCCGCGCCGAGACGCTGCAACACCCAGGCGCCCCCGGTGTCGTCGCCCTCGGGCCGCCAGTCCGGCACGGCGTGCTGCAGCAGCATCGGCAGCAGAGCGGCCACCGGCATGGTGGACGGGACAGCCACGTCGACCCTGCGGTCCGGGCCGACGACGCTGATCCGGCACAACCGCCCCTGCATCGCGGTGGTCACCCGCGTACTCCCTTCGAAGCCGGAAGGCTCATTCGACGTATCCGGTCTGCATCAGCGACACCCCGCGGCGGGTGACCCGCTGGGCCCGTCCCGGCGGCAACCGGCGCGGCGCCGCCTCCCCCAGGAACTTGCCCTCTTCCTTGGGGTACGACAGCAGGGTCGCCGGCGTGCCGAGTTCCCAGAGCCGGCGGATGACCGGGTCCATCATGGCCCGCATCGCGCCGGAGGTGCTGCGGGCGACGATCAGGTGCAGACCGATGGTCAGGCCCTGGGCCAGCAGCGGCAGCAGCGGTTCGAGCGTCGAGCCCACCCCACCGCTCTTGGTCATCAGGTCGTAGTCGTCGACCACGACGAACAGCTCCGGCCCCTCCCACCAGTCCCGCCTGCGCATCCGCTCGGACGAGATCTCCGGGCCCGGCACCCGCCGGTTCATCGACACCGCGGCCTGCCCGGCAAGCTCGAAGAGCTTGTCCCCGGTGAAACCGAACCCGACCTGGTAGGCGGCCGGCAGGGCGGTGTCCAGGTCCCGCCGGGAGTCGCCGAGCACCACCTTCGCCTGCTCCGGGGTCCAGCGTCGCTGGATCGCCCGCAGCACCAGACGCAGCACATTCGACTTGCCGGTCTCGTTGTCCCCGAAGACCAGCAGGTGCGGGGTGGTCATGAAGTCGTGCCAGACCGGGGCCAGGCGCTGCTCGTCCAGGCCGAGGCAGACCCTGAACCCCGGTTCCGGGTCCGGCAGCCGTTCGACCGGCAGTACGGTGGGCAGCATCCGTACGCTGGGGGCCGGCGGACCGGACCAGAAGGTGCCGATCTCCTCGGTGACCGACTTGGTCGCCTCGGCCAGGTCGGTCACCTGCGTACTGCCGTCCATCCGGGGCAGCGCGCCCAGGAAGTGCAGGCCGTCGGAGGTCAGGCCACGGCCGGGCTGGTTCGGCACGGTGGCCGCCTTGCGGGAGCCCACCTCGGACTCCATCGCGTCGCCGAGCCGCAGCTCCAGCTTGGTGCCGATCAGGTCACGCAGCCACGTCCGCATCTCCGACCAGCGGGTCGCCGTGATGATCACGTGGATGCCGAAGGACAGCCCCCGCGAGACGAGTTCCTGGAACCGGCTGTCCAGCTCGGTGAAGTCCTGCTTCATCGTGTAGTAGCCGTCGATGACCAGGAAGACATGCCCGAACGGGTCGTCGATGTCACCGCGCGCGCGAGCCGCCAGGTAGCTCTGCATCGAGTCCAGTCCACGCGCCGCGAACTCGGCTTCCCGCCGCTCCATGACCTGCCCGATCTCCTGGATCGTGCGGACCACCCGGTCCCGCTCCATGCGGGTGGCGATCGAGCCGATGTGCGGCAGACCGGCGACCGACGACAGTCCCCCGCCACCGAAGTCCAACCCGTAGAACTGCACCTCCTGCGGGGTGTTGGTGAACGCCAGGCCCAGCAGCAGGCTGCGCAGCAGCGTCGACTTGCCGCTCTGCGGCGCACCGGCGATGCCCACGTGCCCGTCGGCCCCGCCCAGGTCGACGGTCAGCAGCTCGCGGAGCTGGTCCTGCGGTCGGTCCACCACACCGACCGGCACCCGCAGCCGGCCCTGCGCGTCCGGGTCGTCCACGGTCATCCCACGTACCGGGTCCGGCACCACGCTCGGCAGCAACGCGTCGAGGCTCGACGCGGCCGACAGCGGCGGAAGCCAGACCTGCCGGGCCGGCGGCCCCGACCCGGCCAGCCGGTCGAGCAGCACCTCGACCAGGGTCGGCCCGGTCGCCGCCTCGGCCTCCTCCGCCAGCTCGGTCGGCTCGGCGGCGATCAGCCGCTCGCGGCCGGGGTCGTGCCGGGTGTCGACCTGCCGGCCGGTGAACTCGACGACCCGCAGCGGGGCCGGCTCGTCGTCGCGGCGTTCCCGCACCGCCCCCGTCCCGGTGTACGGGCCGGAGACGTACGCCGACTTGAACCGGACCAGGTTGGTGGTGTCCAGCCGGAGGTAGCCGTTGCCCGGCTCGGGCGGCAACTCGTACGCCTTGCCGACCCCGATCACCGACCGGGACTCCATCGACGAGAAGGTACGCAACGCGATCCGGTACGACAGGTGCCCCTCCACCCGGTTGATCCGGCCCTCGTCGAGGCGCTGCGACGCGAGCAGCAGGTGCACCCCGAGGCTGCGGCCCAGCCGGCCGATCGAGACGAACAGGTCCATGAACTCGCTCTTGCTGGAGAGCAGCTCACTGAACTCGTCCACGATGATCAACAGCACCGGGAACGGCACCAGCTGGGCACCGGCGGCCCGCGCCTTCTCGTAGTCGAACAACGAGGCGTACCCGCTGGCCCGCAACGCCTCCTGACGTCGGGTCATCTCGCCGTTGAGCGCGTCCTGCATCCGGTCGACCAGCGGCAGCTCGTCCGCCAGGTTGGTGATCACCGCCGAGGTGTGCGGCAGTCTCTCCATGCCGAGGAAGGTCGCGCCGCCCTTGAAGTCGACCAGCACCAGGTTGAGGATCTCCGAGCTGTGCGTGGCGGCGAGGGCGCAGACCAGCGTCCGTAGCAGCTCCGACTTCCCGGACCCGGTCGCCCCGATGAGCAGCCCGTGCGGACCCATCCCGCCCTGCGCCGACTCCTTCAGGTCCAACTCGATGACCTCGCCGTCCTCGGTGACCCCGATCGGCACGGTGAGCCGGTTGCGCTGCGGCTGCCGGGTCCGCCACAACGCCGGTACGTCGAAGGTGTAGGCGTCGCGGATGCCGAGCAGGGTAGTCAGCTCGAAGCTGGACTCCATCGGCTCGTCGACCACGTCGAGGGTGCCGCTGGTCCGCTTCGGCGCGATGATCCGGGCCAGTGCCTCACTCGCCGTCACGTCCAGGCCGTCCCGCTGCGCCGTGCCGGTGGTCTCCCCGGCCGGGTACGAAACCTGGTCGTCCGCCACGGACAGGCGCAGCACCTTCGGGCCGCCCGGCATCCCACCGGTCAGGTCGAGCAGCACCACGTTGCGGATCCCGGCACCCAGCAGGCGGGCACTCTCCGGCAGCTCGACCAGATGAGCCACGATCACCAGGAACGGCTCGACGGCCGACGGCCGGGCCGCCCGGTCGTGGTCACCGCGGTCGCCGACCTCCGGGCCGAGCAGGTCCATCAACTCCTCGTACCGGCCGGAGAACAACCGCACCGGCCCGGCCGAGTCGTACGCGGTGGGGTGCGCGTTGTGCGGCAACCACTTGACCCAGTCCCACGGATCGCGGTGCACCTCCTCGGCGAGCACCGCGACCCGCAGCTCGTCCGGAGCGTGGAACGTCACCAGCTGCGCCACCATCGCCCGGGCCAGGGCGACCGCGGACTCCACATCGCCCTCGAACTCGATGCTGGTGAAGCTGCGCAGCCCCACCGAGATCGGGATGCCGGACACCGTCCGGTACGCCTCGGAGAAGCGCCGCAGTGAGATGGACGACAGCGGTTCCAGGTCCTCGATCGGCTTTGTCGACGGCGGACTCAGTTCGAGCATGGCGTTCTGCCGGCCGATCCCGATCCGTACCCGGCCGAAGTCGTCGTGGCTGGGCCGCCGTTCCCACAGCCGGCTGCTCATCGCCACCGACCACAGCCAGCTCGGCTGCGGGTTGTTCCAGAGCACGTACTGCCGCTGCTGGTCCGCCGCGGCGCGGGCACGCCTGCGCAACTGGCCGATGTAGCGCAGGAAGTCCCGGCGTTCCCCGCGCATCTTGCGTTTCCGGTCGGCGGCGGCGCGGCCGATCTGCATGACGCCCATCAGCAACATACCGGCGGCCATCGCACCACCCATCACGTACATGATCGGTGAGCGGCTGAACAGCCCGAACATGGCCATCATCGCGCCCATGCCGAGGCCCATCGGCACGATCATCGCGAACGACCGGAAGTCCAGCGGCGCCTCCTCCGCCATCAGCGGCGGCTCCTGCAACTCGAGCCGGCCCTCGGGCGCGTCCGGACCGGCCGCCCGCGGCGGGCGCTTGACGGTGACCGTACTCATCCGAGCACCCCCGGGCCGGCGCCGCCGCCGGTCCAGGCGGCATCGTCCTGGTGGAGCAGTTTGACCGCGTACCGGTCGTTGCGGAACCGCTCGGCGGCCTTGAGGTCGTCCTCCTCCTCGTCGTCGGACCGACGCTGGGAGGCCGGTCCGGCCGTGCGCGCCTCGGCCTCGGCCCGCGCGCGTTCCTCGGCCTTCCGGGCCAGCCGACGCTCCCGCATGATCAGGTACCGCTCCTCGACGGAGGGTTCCCGCCCACCGCAGCTCAGCCGCTCGTCCTCGTCGGCGGTCCGGGCTCCGGTGGCCGTCCGCCGCCACACCGCCCGCCCGGTCAGGTGCTCAGTCATCGTTCGCCTTCCGGTCCACCTCGCCGGTGCCTCCGTCCAACCAGGACGCACCGGCGTCGTCCCAACCGGTCGTGTCGGTCTGCTCGTCGTCCGGCAGGATCACCGGTACGAATTCGTCGCCCGTCGGTGCGTCGGCGTCCGGGTCCTCGGTCGCCCAGGTCGCGGCCTGCTCGGTCAGCAGTTCGGCTGACTCGGGCCGGTCCGGGTCCTCCCGGTCGTCCTCGGACTGGCTGATCGGGCCGACGACGGGGCCACGGTGTTCGACCGGAACCGCCGTTTCCCGGGCCACCGGTGGCGTCGGCGGGCTGACCGCCCGGACCGGGGTACCGGGATTCGTCCCCGGTACGGCCGGGGCGTTACGGTTCGGCCCCGACCCGGCCGGGGCGGTGGCCGCTGCCGCGAGGGACGCTGCGGCGGCCAGCCCGGCAACGGCCACCGCGGGTGGGGGCTGCGCAGGCTCCGCAGGCGCGACAAGGCCCACTCCGCCCGTAGGCGTCCCGCTTCGGGCGATCGGCTCACCGGAATGCGGTTCGCCGGGCTGCGGTCCACCGGCTGGCAGCCAGTCCGCGCCGTCCGCGCCGACCAGGCCACTTGCGACGGGCCGCTCCGGCACGGCAGCTCCACCACTCGCCGGTCCCGCTGGCTGGGCCGGTACGGACACGCCGGGCACCCCGGGCCATTCCGGCATCCCGGGTTCGCGGACGTCCGCAGCCGGCACGTCAACCGCCGCGTCGGCCGGGACGGGCACGCCGGGACCGGTCAGCCCCGGTCCCCCGGGTCCGGCGCCCGCCGGGGCACCGGGCAGGTCGACACCGGTACCCGCCGGGTGCCAGGCGCCCGGATCGGCTCCGATCAGGCCCTGCGCGTCCGGGGTTTCCGGCATGCTCGGGCCACCGCCGCCGCCCGGAGTTCCCGCAGGACCGGGCAGGCCCGGCATCCCGGCGAACGGCGGGGCCATTCCGGTGTACGGCGGGGTGCCCACGTCCGTCGGTGAGTTGCTCGCACCCGGAGGCAGGGTGCTCATGTCCGGAGGCGGAGTGCCGACCGGCTGGGCGCCCAGGCCCGGACCGCCCGCGGCGGTGCCGTCCGGCGCGGCCGGGCCGTCCGCCTCGCCCCCGCTTCCCTGCCAGTTGCCCTCGTCTCCGGTGACGAGCCCGTTGGCGTCCGGCAGGTCGGGAAGGGGCACACCGTCCGTCCCGCCCGGCCCGGGAGCACCCGGCGGCATCATCGGCGGAACCATCGGCGGAACACCCGGCACCACCGGCACATCCGGCGCACCAGGAACCTCCGGCACCACCGGCGCACCCGGAACAGCCGGCGCACCCGGAGCAGCCGGCACATCCGGACCCAGACCAGCACCACCAGAACCCACACCCGACGGCGCATCCGGCACCGGAGCCCCCGGAACCACCGGCTGCCAATCCCCCGGATCCCCCTCCACCAGACCACCCGAATCCGGCACCTCAGGCAACTGCCCACCAACACCCGGACCACCAGCACCCGGCG